>JAYTTY010000224.1:0-7816 GCA_043744795.1 Zavarzinella sp.
GTCTTGGCGAGCCGAGGGCCGTCAGGCCCCGGGTGTTGCGCTCAGGCCCCCACCCGGCGGCTTACGCCGCTCGGCTCGCCAAGACGCGCTCCTCTCCGCAAAGCCTCCGCGTCGCGGCTCACAAGACATTGAAAGCGCCCCGATATGCCCGACGTGATCTTCTTCAACGACATCTCCCCGGCCGACGCGGAGAGCGTCGGCGGCAAGGGGTTTTCCTTGGGCCGGACCGGGCAGGCCGGCCTGCCGATGCCGCCGGGCTTCTGCATAACGGCCGACGCCTACCGGACGCACGGCGGCCCGCAGAAACACATCAGCGAATCTTTATGTGAAACGGTCTTCGCCGCTTACCGTAAGCTCGGCGGCGGCGTGGTGGCCGTGCGCTCCAGCGCGACGGCCGAGGACGGGGCCGAGGCCAGTTTCGCCGGGCAGCAGGAGACGATCCTCGGCGTGGACGGCGAGCCGGCGCTGCGGGCCGCCGTCGAGAAGTGCTGGGCTTCGTTGCACTCGGACCGGGCGAAGGCGTACCGCGTCCGGCAGGGGGTGGACGAGTCCACGTTGGCGATGGCCGTCGTCGTGCAGAAACTGGTCGAGGCCGAGGTGGCGGGGGTGATGTTCACGCTCGACCCGTGGGACGCGACCGGGAAACACCTCCGCATCGAAGCGTCGTGGGGCTTGGGCGAAGCCGTCGTCTCCGGGCGGGTGACGCCCGACCGCTTCCAGGTACACCGGGACACCGGCGAGATCACCGAACAGGCCGCCGGGATCAAGCACGTCCGCATTGACCGTGACGGGGAACACGCGGTCCCGCCCGAGCAACAGAAAGTCCTCTGCCTGGACGCGGCCCAACTTAAAATGCTTGCCGACCTCGGCCGGGCCGTGGAAAAATTCTACGGCGAGCCGCGGGACATCGAGTGGGCCGTCGCCGGCGGCAAGTGCTGGCTGCTGCAAGCGCGGCCGATCACCACGGTCTCGGCGATTGACCGCGAACGGGCGAGAGTCGAGACCATCACCCGCCTCAAGAAGTTGGTCGAACCCGGCGGCACGGTGTGGAGCCACACCAACCTCAAGGAGATTTTGAAAACGCCGACGCCCCTCACATGGTCCATCGTCGCAAGCAAGTTGCTCTCCGGCGGCGGGGGCACGGGGAAAATGTTCCGCGACGTGGGCTACCAGCCCGACCCGGCGCTGGGCGAGACGTGCGCGTATGACCTCATCGGCGGCCGGCCGTATTTGAATCTCGCCCGCGAGCCGCGGCTGCAATTCGCCAAGCCGCTGTTTGCTTACCCGCTGGACAAGTACAAGCAATTCCCGCACTGGGCGCAGAACCCGCAGCCGGACACGACGCGCATGCGCGGCGGCTTCTTCAAATACTTCCGCATCTTCGGCATGTTGAAGATCGCCGCCAAGATCGCCTCGGGGAGCAAGACCTACGCGGAGACCTTCCGGTCCAAAGTGATCCCGGAATACCGGGACTATCTTAAGGGCCTGGTGTGGGAAGACCGGCCGTGCCATGAGTCCGACGAATTTCTTGCCCCCTTGCTGCCGCTCATCCGGCGGACGCTGGTGGATTTCGCGTCTGAAAGTTTAAAGCCCACGCTGTTCACCGATTACTCGTGGAAGATCCTTGAGCAGCAGTTCGTGAAGGCGTTCGGCTCGGAAAAGGCGGCGGCGTACTTGGCGAAGTTGAGCCAAGGGGCCAAGCCGGACCCGGAGGCCGACTTCCCGAGCGGCCTGCGCGACGTGGCCGCCGGCCGGATGACGCGCGACGAGTTCCTGAAGAGGTTCGGCCACCGCGGGGCCAATGAGATGGAATTGTCCGCGCCCCGGTGGCGTGAAGACCCGGCCTCGCTGGATCAACTCCTCACCGCCTCGGCGGGGCCGGCTTCCGAACCCAAGCCGGACGACGTGTGGAACGAGATCGTCGCCGAGGGGAAGTGGAACGGCTACCTCGTGAAGACGCTCGCCCACCACGCCGAGCGCGTGCGGACGTACATCGGCCTGCGCGAAACGGGCAAGCACTACTTGATGAAGGGGTACGCCGAGATTCGCCGTCGACTGCTGTACCTTGACGGATACTGGCGCCTGAACGGCGGCATCTTTTTCTTGACGCTCGACGAAGTGACGGCCGCGGCCAACGGGACGTTCCACAAAATCGAGGATCGCATCGCCGAGCGGCGCAAGGCCCGGCAGGTAGAATTGACGCTCGACCTGCCGGCCGTCATTTTCGGGGACGACCTCGACGCCATCGGCCGGCCGCTGCCGGCGGTCGTCGGGGCCGAGCAACTGACCGGCCTCGCGTTATCGGCCGGCGTCGCGGAGGGGCCGGCCCTCGTGCTGTCCGAGCCGCTGACCACGCCGCCGGAGCCGGGGTACATTCTTGTGTGTCCGTCCACCGACCCGGCGTGGGTGCCGTTGTTCGTCTCGGCGGCCGGCCTCGTCATGGAGTCCGGCGGGACGCTGTCGCACGGCGCCATCGTCGCCCGCGAGTTCGCCCTGCCGGCCCTCGCGGCCATTCCAGATTCAATGAGGCTGATCCCGAATGGGCGCCGCATCCGCGTGGACGGCGCCCGCGGCGTTGTCACGGTGCTGTCGTGAACCACGAGGGATTGAATGCGTGTGCGGGTGGCGGACAGATGTGGAAGCGGGAATTAAGAGCGTGCGGAAACAATGAGGCCGGGCGTGAGCATCGTCGCGCCGTTTTTTCCGCACGCTCTAAGTCGTCGGCCGCCCGCACAGGCCTGCGTAGAGGACCAGATCGGTCGCGGGCAACTGAAACGCTTTGGCGATGTCCCGTTCCATGTAGCCGCCCAGCGGGACGGTGACCAGATTCATGCTGGCGGACAGCAGGCACAGATTCTGCATCAGGTGCCCGGATTCTTGAAGCAAGAATCGTAGGGCACGCGCGCCGTATTTCCGAGCCACGCGGTCGCCGTCGCCGACGATGACCCACAAAAGTGAGCCCCCGCGCACCAAGTCCAGCGACGGTGTCCGGCGCCGCCATTCCTCGCGTGTGGCGCCCGGGGCCAATTGCGAGAGGTGGTGTCCCGCCCGGTCATAGTGGTAGAGGCCGGCCGGCAGCCAACCCGTTTCGAAGACAACCAAGTACAGTTCCAGCGCCTGAAAGCCCCCGGCCGAGGGGACCGGACTGCCCGACTGCGGCCCCGTGACGCCGTGACTCGCCCGGAGCAACCGGCTTAGGTCGCGGTGCGTGGGAAGAGAGGCGTCCAAATCCCGCACGCACCGGCGGGCGGCCAGAACTCGGTCGAGGGAGCCCCACCGCCGGGGTTTGGCCGGGGCGAGCCGCCACCGCGGGTAGCCGGGGTACGTCCGCGGCTGCCCCGGCCCGGCGTCGCCGGCCGCCTCGGCGGCCAGAATACCGTCCAGAAATTCCGGGTAGGAAGCGGCGTCCAGTTCCAGCGCGGGAAAGTGAGGCGTCATGCGGTAGGTCCTTCTGAAGTGTCGCCACGCCCGGCCTCGGCCCGCTTACGGGAAGGGGTGTGGCGGCATGTCCGCCCAGTCCTTCCAAGTGCGGGGCGCCCAGAGTGGCCCGCCCAAGAACGGGAGCAAGTGGTGCCCGTGCAGCGGTTGCAACCCCGGCACCATGACTCGCACAACCCGCCAGTCCATTCGCTCCATTGCGAGGCCGGGCGGGGTCAGGTTACGGAATAGGACCGGCCGGTCGGGGCCGAGCCGGGCCGCCAAGTCGGCGACGCCTTCAGTGCTGGCGGCGTCCGCGTCCGTGTCAAAACCTTCCGTCGCCGTCGCGGCCCGGCCCAGGGCCGTCTCGCGGAGCCGGTCGGGGTGAAGACTGTAATAGACGGCGTGGTCCGCGAAACTGGCCGGCACATCGGGCTGACTGTCGAGCCGGCGGGGCTGTCGTTTCAGGTAGCGCACGTAGTGCCGGCCCTGGACGGCTTCCAGGAGCGACTTCAGCCAGCTCGCCGCCCGCGTCTCCCGGCAGGCCGCGCCGACGCTGAAGCAGTACCCCGCGCGGTCGTCGCCCTCCAATGTCACGACCGTCACGTGGCCGCTGAACGGCGTCCGCACGCGGTAGAATCGGTACCGCAGGTTCGGCCGCCGCAGGCGCGCGGCGTACGCCGGCCCGAGCGCGGCGAAGATGCCGTCGGCGCCCGCCTCTTCGAGCGGGTACCGGCCCCACGACGCCCCGACGAGGGCGTCGCGCTCGACCGCCTCCTGCAGGCCCCGCAGCAGCACGGGGTGGCCGGGGCGCCCGCACGACAGCCCGCTGGAAATCAGCGGGCACAGCCGGGCGCGGCGGCCCCGCGGCAGCGACAGGTAGACGAGTTCTTCCGGCACCCAGTACGGCAGGCCTGTCAACGCCTCGCGGGCGCACACCCACCGGCAGGCGACGTCCGGGGTCCACGGCTCGTACGGGAACTGGGGCAGGGCGTACTGGTCGGGGTGAAACAGCGCCCACCGGCCCGGGCCGACGGCCGGCTCGTCGAGCGGCCAGTCGCGGAAACTGCTCTCGACGGCCGCGTCGCACGGCAAGGGCCACGACTGCCAGCGCTCGACGGCCTCGCCGACCCCCGCCGCCTCGGCCGCCGCCGCGTCCCACCCGGCGCCGCCGCTCGCGGGCGGCCCGGCTGCAGAGTCCGGCAGGGGGGCCACGCCCGACCAGACGGCCACGGCCGGGTCGTGCGCCTGCGGCGCCGCCGGCCCCGACTGCGCGAACAGGCCGGTGTAAGGGCTGCCGTACCAGGGGGTCGTCATTGCCGGCCGCCGCATTCGGGGCACTCCGGGTCCACCCAAACGCGGTGGGCCGTCACTTCCAAATCGGCCACCTCCAAGACGTGCAGCCGATAGAGGGCGGCGGTCGCCTCGGAGGCGGCCGCCAGTTCTGCCTTCCACGCCAGCAATTGTTGAACGATGGCGACGGCCGGCGCCGGGAAGGGCGCGGGCGCCATCGACCCGCCCGCGCGGCCGTGGGCGGTCAGGTCGTCGTACAGGTCGGGCGCGGGGGACAGGCGGCGGAAGTGGCCGAGCAGGCAGCCCAGGCAGGGGCCGGCGTCGGGCAGGAACAGCGGGCTGACGTAGGCGCGGCTCATCGGCCCGACGGTCGCCCACAGCCAGGGCGTCCCCGCGTCCAGGCACTGGCGGTTGAACCGGAGGGCCGCGTCGTAGTCCAACGTGTCCTGGCAGAACGCCGGCAGCGGCCGCGAGGCCGGGCCGCTTTCCCCCGGCGGGGGCGGCGCCCACCAAGCGTTTCCCTCGATCACGAGGCGGAATTGGACCGGCTGATGCGCGTCCGCGGCGGTCCCGTTGATGAGGAACCGCTCGCCGTAGAGGCGGTCCGCCACCTGCGAGGCCGTCGCCTGAAGCGCCGCAGGGAGGCGGCCGAGGGCCACATCGAGTGGTGTCCGCCCGTCGAGGCCCGCGAGCCATGCCGGCAGCCAGGCGTCCAGCCCCGGCCCGGTCAGCGTGTAGCGGAAGTCCTCCCCGGCCACGAGGCTGACCGTGTCCGGCCCCGTCAAGGTCGTGAACGGCCAACCGGGCGGGGGAGGCGGATAGTCATGGGGCGATCTAAAGTGACTTTACCGGATTAGACTCAACGCAACGCCCATGAGAACCATGACCAAAATGCCGGCGACCGTACCCAGGAAGGCGCCGAGGGTGATCCGGCCGAGTCGGCGATACTGGAACGCGCGGTCCGCCCCGCCGGACACGGCCAAGACGACCGCGGTAACGACGGCCGCGACGAGTTGCAGCGCCGGCAATCCCATCAAGATGACAACGGCGGTTAACAAGAAGTTCGTCGGCAAATCTCCGTTGCCGCCCATGAGCAGCCCGACGACGAAGGCCAAAAAAACCAAGGCCAGCAGAGTCACCCAGAAGCTGCGCACGGCCGAAGGGCCGCGGTCACTGCGAGGAGATTCGGTTTGCCGTTCGGCGTCGGGGCGAACGTCTTCGTAGTCTTCCTGTTCCTGGGTGCGGGGGCCGCGGCGGGCGTCCCAGACCGGCGCGACGGCCGCGCCGATCAGCCCGCCCACGGTATGCAGGCAGCAGCAACAGCAACACGTACACGCGCCGGCCAGCGCCGGCGCGCTCGACCGCGAATGCCGGCGTTCCGGGGGGTGGGCCGCGAAGTTGACCGGGGGGACGGGCGGGACGGGAGGAGTCATGCGAGTTACTCGCGGCGGCTCCGCCGTCCCAGTCCAGCCCTCGCGGCCGAGGGTTGGCTGACCACGGCGGCGCCGTCCCGTAAGATACGGAACGGCGACCGGGCACCAAGGGACTCGGGGCATTTCGCGTCGGGTCGACCGATCATGCTCGCCCCGCACAAAGACGGGCGACTTGTTCAAAAAGTGCGGCATTCCGCCCGTCGCCGCGGGAAAGCAGTCATGACCCGCGGCGTTCCGCCAGGCCCGGCGAGCGGTTGGCTCGGCCTCCGACAAAGCACAGAGATTCGCCGCGACTTCATCGGCTTCGGCGCCCGCCTGCACAAGGAATTCGGCGACGTCGTCCACTTCCGCCTGGGGCCGCAGGCGTGTTACCTGCTCGTCCACCCGGAACACGTTCAAGAGGTTCTCGTCCGCCAGGCCAAGAAGTTCCGCAAGGCGGCCCGGTTCAAGCGGGTGTTCGGCCGCCTCCACGGCGCCGGCCTCGTGACCGGGGACGGAGGCCCCTGGGCCGACCGGCGCCGGGTCGTCCAGCCGGCGTTTCAGCCTGCCAAGATCGCCCACTACGCGGGCGCCGTCGCCCGCCTCACCGACGAAATGCTGGCTGCGTGGCCCGATCAGGGGGAGATCGACTTCGCCGCCGAGATGCGGCGGCTGACCCTTCGCATCGTCGCCCGGACGCTCTTCTCCGCGAGCGTTGACAATCACGAACTCCAAATCAAGGAGGCAGTTGACGAAATCCAGCGGTGGGGGTTCGGCGAACTGAATCGCGTGATCGCCACGCCCGGGTGGCTGCCCCTCATCGGCCGGCCCAAGGCCCGGAGGGCCTTCAAGCTCTTGAACGTCCTTGTCGGCCGCATCATCCGCGAGCGCCGGGGGGCCAAGACCCGGCCCGCGGACCTGCTCGGCCAACTCCTGGGCGCCCCGGGGTTGAGCGACCGCGACGTGCGGCAAGAAGTCGTCTCACTCCTGGTCGCGGGCCACGAGACGGTCGCGGTCGCGCTGACGTGGGCCGGTTCGCTCCTCGCTCGTCACCCGGGTGTGCAAAGCCGCGTGGCGGACGCGGCGGCGAAGAGCTGCGCAGGCTCGGGGCCGGACACCGCCGACTTGGCCCAGTTGGCTCCGGTCGAACAGGCGTTCCGCGAGACGGTCCGGCTTTACCCGCCGGTCTACCTTTTCTCCCGTGAGATAGCGGAATTGGTGGTGATCGGCGGCTACGAGATGTCGCCCGGCAGCCAAGTGTTTTTAAGTCCCTACCTGACGCAGCGGGACGCGCGGTGGTTCCCCGACCCCGACCGCTTTGACCCCCTGCGCTTTACCCCGGAGAACGAGGGGACCAGGCCGGCGTGCTCGTGGTTCCCGTTCGGCGCCGGGCCGCATGCGTGCGTCGGCCGCGGCTTCGCCCTGTCGGAAGCGACCCTCATCCTGGCCCGGATCGTGCGGCGCTACCGCCTCGAACCCGTTCCCAGTCAAAAAGACCCGGAACCCGAAGCGCGACTGCTCTTGCGGCCCAAGGGGGGACTTCGACTCACGGTCAGTCGTCACGAGCCAAGCGGAACGGAGCAGAGGGCTGTTAAGAACTAGGAGCCTGTCCGACAATTCCGCACTTGTGGGTGTCGTGGCCGATTGATCTGCGAATAGCATCCCTGATTCGCCTGGCTCTCTACAACGTACCG
>JAYTTY010000225.1:0-7803 GCA_043744795.1 Zavarzinella sp.
GAGTCTTCGAGGTTCGCATTCAGGGGTGACGCCTCTCGCCCAAGGGGTCGGGCGTCGAAGACTCGCCCTCTTGTTTCGCGCGCGTGGTGAGTCCTCCAGGCGCTAACGCTACTGGCTCGCCTTCCTCGCTGCGCTCGGCCATTCACCTTGTCACCTTGTCACGTTCAAGTCCGACCGCGTAAAATGCCCACTCACCCCAAAGAGAACACCGCCGTGGCCGAGGAATTGATCGACCCAGAGAGCGACGAGGGCTTGGTGGAGCGCTGCCGGTCGGGGGACAACGCGGCCTCGCGGGTGTTGTTCGACCGCTACGTCGGCCGGCTGCTGGGCGTCGCCCGGCAGCGCATCGGCGAGCGGATGAAGAGCCGGTTCGACGCCGAGGACGTGGTGCAGTCCGTCTTCCGCACCTTCTTCGACCGGCTGAAGAAGGACCAGTTCGAGATCGCCGACGCGGACGACCTGTCCAAACTGCTCGTCCGCATTACCCTGCATAAGACGCTGCGGCAAGTGGCCCACCACCGGGCCGCCCGGCGGACGCCGTCGGCCGAAATCGCCCAGACCCCGGCGACGCGGGACCAAATCCTGGACGTGATGAGCAAGGAGCCAAGCCCCGTCACCGTCCTGACGTTCATGGACCAGCTCGACCACTTCCTGAACAAGCTCGACCCGGAAGACCGGCAAATCCTGGCCATGCGCCTGCAAGGCCTGACCACGGAAGAAATCGCCAAAGACCTCAACACCTACGACCGAAAAATCCGCCGGGTGCTCGAGCGCGTCCGGAGTGTGATCGTCACGGAACACGAGGGGCTGGATTCGTTCGAGTGATTTGTCCGGGGGACGGGCGGAATTTGCATATCTGAGAAAGGCATTTTTTTGCCACGGATCGAACACGGATGAAACACGGATAAAGACAGAAGAGAAGAACTTAACCACAGAGGACACAGAGGACACAGAGGAAAGCCAAAACCGAGACAAGGCATTTATAAGAATGTCTTGTTTGCTCCTGTCTTTTCTCTGTGTTCTCTGTGTCCTCTGTGGTTCAATCTCTTCTCTTGTCTTTTTGTCTTTATCCGTGTTCGATCCGTGACTAAATGCTTTGGTTTTTCGATATTTTGAGACTTTCCCATGTTCCTCTCCATCGCCGTCTCGTTCCTCACGGCCGTCGCCCCCATCGTGTCGCAAGACCGGCGGAGTCGGGACGAGCCGGAGATGACGGTCAACGCCGGCGGGCGGGCCGGCGTGTGCGACGTGTTGGCGTTCGACGCATCCGGCAAGTG
Source organism: Zavarzinella sp. (assembly GCA_043744795.1). Lineage (GTDB taxonomy): Bacteria > Planctomycetota > Planctomycetia > Gemmatales > Gemmataceae > Zavarzinella. Next base: position 1,278 of record JAYTTY010000225.1, read on the forward strand.
GCTGTACGCCGCCGGGGACGACAAGGTCATCAAGGCGTGGCAGGTCGGCCCGGAAGGCTTGACTGACCGCACCAAGACGTACCGCTGGCCCGGCTGGCGGGAGCAGCGCGGCGGGATCAAGACGCTGTCGTTGGCGAGTGACGGGCGAATCCTCGTCGCCGGGTACGGCATGAAGATCGGCCTCGTCATGGTCTTGGACAAGGACGGCGAAGTCGCCGGCACCAACAACGTGACCGGGTCGCTGCCGGAGATGCCGAAGTCGGCGATCTTCTCCTCGGCGTTCACGCCGTCGGAAAAGGCGGCCGTCTTCGGCGACTCGCAAGGCAACGTCTGGCACTGGGACTTGAAGACCCCGGCCAGCTTGCTGACGACGTTCCCGCCGATCCCCGGCCGCGAGTTCAACCGCGTGCTGGCCCTGCGCTTCACGGGGAAGACGACCCTCACCGCCGTCGCCGAGAGCGGGGACGTGATGATTGTCGAGAACCCGGAAGCGGACAAGCCGACGGCCAAGATTTTGATGAACGCCAAGGCGGCATTAGGGCCAGACGTGCCGGCGGCGACGGACACGCGGTTGGCACGGGCCGAAATCATGCCGGGCGGGAAACAGATCGTCGCGTTGATGATGCAGCAATTTGCCGTCGTCCTCAGCACGGAGGGCAAACCGGCGGCCGTCCACAACTGCGGGTTCACGCGGTTCTATCGCTCCTTCGCGGTGGACCCGGCGAGGAACCGTTTGGCCCTCACACGGATAAATTTGCCGGAGCTTGGAAATTTTCTCCCATTTCGGGACAGTATGACCATTGAGATTATCGACGGCGCACTAAGCGGTGAAATGAAAAAGGTCGCCCGTCTGGATCATTACTCCTGCGACGCCGAGGTTATGGCTTTCCACCCGACTGATGGTCGGCTTTTCGTCGCCGGTGGAGACGATCACGAAATAACCGTTTGGAGCCTGACGGACCCCAAAAAGCCGGAGCAACAACGCGGCATCGTCGGACACGGCCGCGGCATCTGGGGCGTGCGCATTGCGGCAGACGGCAAGGGCTTCGTGTGGAACAGCGACCGGCATAAATTCCGCAAATCCGAAGAAATCAACCGCCAGTTCCGCAATGGGGCATGGGACGCCTTCAATATGGACCTCGGCAAGCCGCGCGAGGTTACGGACTTTCACGATATCCGCACATGGGTCGGCGACTGGACCATCGAGCCGTCCAAGAAGTCACGATTCATCTGGCTGGCAGTCCATACAGTCGGGGAGGTGCGCAAGGAGATAGAACTCCCCCTTGACCCCGACCGTGACCAGACGCCGCAGTGTTACTGCTTCTTCCCCCAGAAAGCCGGCCAGAAGACGCGCGTCGCCATCGGACACCTGTACGGGTTCAGCGTCTTTGAACTCGGCGAGACCAAGGCCGAGCGCGTCATGCTGGCCACCGGGCACGCCGGGGAAGTGCGGTCCATCGCCATCAGTGAGGACGGCACGTGGGCCGTCACCGGCGGGCGGGACCAGACCATCGCGGGGTGGAGTTTCAACCCGTGGCCGTCCGGGCGGTTCGGGGCGGCGCTCGCGGCCAACGCCGACAGTTCGCTGACCGTGACCCGCGTGGACCTCGGCGGCCCGGCCTGGGAAATGGGCCTGCGCGAGAAGGACGTGATCCGCATGGTCGTCCGCACCGACCGGGCCGGCCCCCGCTTCCTGCTCGACCTCGACGGCCGCGGTACGGGCGGCCGACTGGTGAACACCGCCAATGAGGCCGACACCGCCTTGGCGGCCGCCACGCCCGGCATCGAGTACACGCTGGAATGGAACCGGCCCGGCGAGACGCGGTTGCAACGCGGCCTGTCCACCGTCCGGCAGCGGCCGCTGTGGCGGTTCTTCCCAGCCTACGACGCCAACAACCACTGGACCGAGTGGGTCGGCTGGACGTGGCGCGGTTCCAAGTACGCGACCTCGCCCGGCGGCGATTGGCTCGTCGGCTTTCAACTCAATCACCCGTTCTCCATCGTCGACGGCCGGCCGCGGTTCTACGAGGCCAACCTGTTCAAGCAGTCGCTGCACCAGCCGCGCACGCTCTTGAGGCTGATGCAACAGCGGGACGTGGGGAAGATGCTGCTGGACGAATACGGCGAGAACCCGATGCCCCCGGCCGTCGGCGACTTCCAGCCCATGCCCATCGGCCTGAAACTCTCCGCGGACAAGGTGCAGGCGAACGGCCTGACGGCGGCCGTCTCCATCGAGATGTTTTCGAGCAACCCGGACCTGATGCCGCAGACCGTGGAACTGTGGGTGAACGACCACCGCGTGGCGGCGAAGAAGTGGCCGCAGGACAAGCGCACGAACACGGCGACGTTCCCCCTCCCGGCGGCCGCGTTCCGGGCCGGGGAGAACCAAGTCACCGTCGTCACCGTGAACGACGCCGGCGGCCGGGCCATCGAAAAAATGACGGTAGCCAACGACCGCCAGCCGGCGGCGCCGAAACTGGCCGGCCTGCTGGTGGGCATCAACGACTACAAGAACACGCGGGTCGCGGCCGGCGCGCGCGGGGAAGATTTCGGCGACCTGTTATACGCCGGCAAGGACGCGGACGAGTTGCGCAAGTCGTGGCTGACGCACGCCGGGGCCGGCAAGTATTACGCGGCCGAGGGGATCGCCCTGCTGTCCGAGAAGCAGGCGACGCGAAAGGAATTGCTGAAGCAACTGGCCGACTTGACGACGCGAACGACGTGCGACGACGTGGCCGTCGTCTTCCTCGCCGGGCACGGCCACTGGGTGCCCCGGCCGGACGCGGCCGGGAAGAACCGCCGCAAGCCGCCGATGATGTTCGTCTTCTGCTGCCGCGACTTCAACCCGGCCAAGCCCCTCGAAACCGGCGTCACCGACGAGGAGTTGATCGCCGCCCTCGCCGAGTGCCCGGCCCGCAAATTATTGCTGCTCGACGCTTGCCATTCCGGGCAGACCGCCACGGACAGCGTCATCCGCCACCTGGTCCCGGACGGCCAAGGCCCGGCCATCATCGCCGCCTGCGACCAGCAGGAAAGCTCGCTGGAACACGACGCCTTCGGCCACGGCCTGTTCACCGCCGCCGTCATCGAGGCGCTGACGACGAAGCTCGCCGCCGCCGACGCCGGCAAGGACGGCCTGCTCGACCCGCAAGAACTCTACGACTACCTCGGCGACCGCATCCGCGACATGCTGGTGCAGATCAACACGGTGCCGACCCGGCAACAGCCGCGCTCGTTCCCGCTGGACTTGCCAAGATTTACGGTGGCGCGGGGGGCGGGGAAGAAGTGACCAATGACCAAACAGTTTAGCCGCGGCGCTTCGGAGCGCGGGGCCGACGCCCAAGGAAACCGGTGGGACCGGCGTCCCGCCGGCCGGGTTGACTCCATCGACCGGCGGGACGCCGGCCCCACCTCCCCAACGATTGAGCGGCAATGAACCCCTAGGCGGCGACGGCCCGCGTCGGGTCGGCCAAATCCGGGGCGTCCCCCCGGGGCGGCGGCTGCTTCGCCCCCCAGATCAGGCGTTCCACCTTTCGGCCGAGGGCGATGCCGGGGCGTTCCACCAGGTAGTAGACGGCGGCGGCCGTGGCCGTGATCAGGCCGAAGTACGCCGGGACGCGATACCGGAGGGGCCACCCCCACTCTTGCAGGAAGTGCAGCCAGATGCCGTGGAACAGGTACACCGAGTAACTGACGCGGCCGAACCACGCGGCCGCGGCCGGCATGCGGCGGTGGCGGAGTTCGGCCAGCCCGAAGAGGACGGCGACGGCCGCCCCGTTCATCAGGTAGTGTTGCCAGATCACGTCGCCGGGGATGACGCCCGGGAACAGGTGCGAGTTGACCCCGCACACGGCCCCGTACGTCAGCGCCCACGCGGCGAACAGCCCGTAGGCCCCCCGGCGGCTGAGGCGGCCGGAGACGACGAGTTGCAGGCCGACGCCGACCAGCGGCGCGAGGTACAGCGACCGGTGGCCGACCTCCGCGAAAACCTTGCCGCGGATCAACGGGTAGCCGACGCCGACCGCCCCGTACCCGACGATGACGGCGACAATCAGCCCCTTCCAATGATTCGTCAGCCGCGTGCGGAACAGGGCCGTGCAGGCGGCGTAGACGATCAGTTCCACGTACAGGGTCCAGTACACGCCCCACGCGTCCTTGACGCCGACGAACCCCTGCAACATGGTCAGGTTGACGAGCCACGATTGCGTGTCGCCCAAGGCCAGCACGCGGTGGGCCGGCGGGTCGGCCATGGCGACGGCGACGCTGAGCCAATACGCGGGGAACAGCCGGAAGATGCGCCGCACCCAGAACCGCCCGGCCGACCCGCTGCGCTCCAGGCTCGGCGGGATGATGAACCCGGTAATCATCAGGAAGATGAGGACGCCGACGCGGCCGATCGGCCCCCCGACCGACACCGACCACGCGTAGAAGCCGGGGATGTACACGTCCAAGCCGTGCTCGACCAACACCAGCAGGGCGGCGACGCCGCGGGCCACGTCGAGAAAGTCGTACCGGTTCTTGGGATCGACGGTTGCCATGCGGGCGGGGCGCTCGGGGTTGCGGGGGACGTGGTATTATCGGCCGCGGCCGGGGACATATTCACTTTGTAGGAGGTTCAACGGCGGCCCCGCCCCGCGGCCCCGCCGGCGACTTGAGCATTTCCCCTTGCATTTTTGAAAACCCTCGGGTATCGCCCTCTTCGCGTACCGACGTGTTTTTCCGTCGGCCGCCGGCCACGCCATCGGGGGATGTGCGTGGAGTTCCCGGCCGCCGCCGTTGAGGGGGATTTTCGATGGGCTTCGGCACAATTGCACTGCTCGGCTTGATGGCGGCGCCCGGCCAAGTCCCGGCGGACGTGACCGCGTGGAACTCGCCGACCATGAAAATTCCGATCGACTACCACCCCGGCAAGAAGGGGGACATCCGCGACTTGCTGCTGTACGTCTCCCCGGACCAGGGGGCCAACTGGCAACAACAAGCCGTCGCCACGCCGGACAAGGACACCGTCTTCAACTACACCGCCCCGGCCGACGGGACGTACTGGTTCTGCATGGTCGTCGTGGACAAGAACGGCAAGCGCGACCCGGCCGACGTGTTCAAGGCCAAGCCGGAGCAGATCCTGAAAGTCCTCTTCGACACCAAGAAGCCGCAGGTCGCGCTGACCGCCGCCCGCACGGGGGACGACGTATCCGTCTCGTGGAAGGTGGTCGAGAAGAACCCGGACTGGGCCACGTTCCGCCTCGAATACAGCGTCGCCGGCGCCGCGTGGACGCCCGTGCCGACCCGCCCGGAAGCGGACGGCGCCGCCCAGTTCCGCGTCGGCGGCCCCGGCGCCGTCGCCGTGCGCCTGAGCGTCACGGACTACGCCGGCCTGACCGGCGAGGGGACGAAAGACGTGCCCGCCCTGGCGGCCACGACGGTCGCCAAGCCGACCCAAGACGTGGTCCGCACCGGCGGGGAATTGGTCCTGCCGCGGCCCGACGAACTGATGGCCGCGGACCGCGTGAAGGACACCCTCCGCTCGCCGGCCGACCGGAACGTCGGGCTGGACACGACACCGCCCCCGACGATCGTCCCGCCGGCCCTCGGGCCGACGCCGCCGGGCCTCGCCGCCCCCGACGACCCGCTGGCCATGGCCGTGAAGACCGACTCGTCCACCGTGCCGCCGCCGGCCGCCGCCGCCAACCTGCCGCCGGCCCAGGTGATTAACGTGACGAGCTTCAAGATGGCCTACGAAGTGGAAGAGCGCGGGGCCTCGGGCGTCGGCAAGGCCGAACTGTGGCTGACGCGCGACGAGGGCCGGACGTGGCGCCAATGGCAGACCTACGACAAGCCGGAAACGCCGCTGGTCGTGGACATCGCCAAGAACAACAACGCCCAAGTGGAAGGCATCTACGGCTTCAAGGTGCTGCTGCACAGCGGCGCCGGCCTCATGCGGGAGACGCCCAAGAGCGGCGACGCCCCGGACATGCGGGTGGACGTGGACGTGACCCCGCCCATCGTGAAGATTTACGAGCCGCTGGCCGACACCGGCGCCAAGGACACGATGATCCTGCGCTGGCAGGCCGTGGACCGCAACCTGGCCACCGACCCGATCACCCTGGAATGGTCCGACGGCCCCCGCGGCCCGTGGGTCCCGCTGGCGACGGCAGACGCCCTCGGCGCCAGCCCCGGCCAGCCCCGGCGCCTCGCCAACACCGGCAGCTTCGCCTGGAAGATCCCGGCCAACTTCCCGACGCACAAGGTCTACCTGAAAGTGTCCGCCCGCGACCTCGCCGGCAACCTCGCCGAGGCGACCACCGCCAACCCGATCCTCGTGGACCTGAACAAGCCGAGCGCCGTGAAGCTGAACATCGTCGGCGGCGTGTCGAAGTAACGCCGAAAAGACAATTTTTAGCCACGGATCGAACACGGACGAAACACGGATTAAGGCAGAAGAGAAGAGAAGAGAAGAGAAGAGAAGAGAAGAGAAGAGAAGAGAAGAGAAGAACTTCACCACAGAGGACACAGAGAACACAGAGGAAAG
>JAYTTY010000226.1:0-2031 GCA_043744795.1 Zavarzinella sp.
GGCGTCCCATCGCGTTCTCCTGGCAATCTGGGCGGACTGGAGGAGAAATACACAATTCAGACCGTCAGGGGAACCCCGTTTCGGTCGGGCACATCTAGCCGCTGCAAAAACCACTCCAAAAGCGACGATTTTCTTTCGGATGTCATGGTCCGGGCCGTAGGGTGGGGCGTCTGCTTCCGTCACGGCGATGTAACTGCCGAGAATCAACAACCCCAGCGACAATAGAATCCGGCGAGTTCGCTTCGACCAGTGGTTTTTGTGCCGCTCACACAGCGGGGCATCTACATTCATCCATTTCGTGAGTCGCATCGCCCCAAATGATCCGAGGACTCCTATATACAGTCGCATTCCGAGCTGCTTCGATGCCGGCAGGCGATGCGAATATTTTTCCGGGGGCCACGGAAATTCTCGTGAGGTCGTCAGCGTTGTCGGCACGCCGCATTCCATGCAAATACCCGGCAGCAACTGATGGCGACATTCGATTTCTGTCAGTGTCACGCTGGCCATATCAGTTCTCCACTCACGAGTCATCGCTCCGCAACCCGCCACTGTCGTTGAGTTTGCGCTGCCGCCGCGGGCCATTCTCGTCCCACGCCCATTCGAGCTTGCGCGGGCCGTTCTCGTCGATGACCCACTCTTCCGGCCGGGCCGCTTCCGCGTCGTGTTCACGCTTCTCCTCCAACGCCTCCTTGAAGCCGCGGTGAACTTGCGTCAGTGTGATCTCGCCGCCCTGAATGCGGATGGCCTTGATGACCGTCACCTGGAAGAACACCATGACGGCCAGCCACGCGACGATGGCGAACAGGGAGCCGAAGCACAAGTACTCGCCGCCGGCGTCGTGCTTGCCGACCGTGCTCATGTACAGGATCGAGCCGCCGAAGACGACCACGAACGCGACGGTCGAGATGACGACCCAGCGCGTCCGGTTGGCCCAGTGCATGCGGTGCCGGCGGCACACGGGGACCGAAAATGTCCGCGCGCCGGACCGCTGCCACACCTCGATCGTCGCGCCGATGACGCTGTACAGGGCGAAGAGGACCGCCCACCCCGGGTAGTACACGAACGTGCGCTCCACCCACGTCGTCGCCGGCTCGCCGCAGCGCAGGCAGACTTCGGGCAGCCGCCGCTCGTGGCACTCGTATTCGGTCAGGGTCACGTTGGCCATCGCCGTCACACTCCGCGCGTCTTGGGGTCCCAGACGATCTTGTGCAGTTGCAGTTGGAAGCGGACGTTTAAGCCGGTGTCGAGCAGCCAAGCCGTCATGTCTTGGAGGTCAACGGCGCCGAACACGGCGCTGACCAGTACGGTGAAGCAGGCGTCCAGCCGGTGTTCGCGGATCGTCGCCACGGCCCAGTCGAAGTCGTTGCGGGAGGCGATGACGAACTTAATTTGGTCGGTCGGCTTCAGGGCGGCCAAGTTGGCCCAGTGGTTGCGCTCGCACTCGCCGCTGTCCGGGCACTTCAAGTCCATGATGACGTGGACGCGGGGATCGACGCGGCTCACGTCCTCGGCCCCGCCGGTCTCCAGCAGGACGGTGAAGCCGGCGTCCGCGAGGGACGCCATCAGCGGCAACACCTCGGCTTGAAGCAACGGCTCGCCGCCGGTGAATTCCACCAGCGGACAGCCGAACGCCTTCACGCGCGCCAGCACGGTTTCAAAGGACAGCGACTCCCCCTCGGCGAAAGCGTGCGGCGTGTCGCACCACACGCACCGCTGTCCGCAGCCGGTGGTACGGACGAACACGCACGGCAGGCCGGCGAAGGTGGACTCCCCCTGTAGGCTCTTGTAAATCTCGTGGACCAGGAGCCGGCCGGCGGGCTTGTTTTCCAGCACGCGGAGCCGTTGGGGCGGATACTTGGCGGTCATTCCCCGTCACTGTCTTGTTGGGTCATGCGGGCAAAAAGTGATTGTAGGGGATCGGCCCCGGTCTGATACCTGGTCCGGTTGCGCTGTCTCCGGTTTCCAAAGCCCATTCCAGGCGGATGCCCAGTGGCGGCCGGGAAGTCAAAAGACCCCCTCCAACTCCCCCTT
>JAYTTY010000227.1:0-7768 GCA_043744795.1 Zavarzinella sp.
ACCCGGCGGCTCACGCCGCTCGGCTCACTGATTCATCACATCATTACACCGGCGGCAGCGGCAGTGCGGCGATCACCGCCTTGCCGTCCTTGGGGGCGGGGCAGAAGCCGGCCGCTTCCGGGTCGCCGGCCTTGTCCTTGAACGGGGCGTAGCCGCTGGTGTCGGGCTTGAGGGCTTCCCACGTCATGGCCTTCGCGTCGTACTTGGGGTTGCCGGGGACGGCGCACCTGGCCCACGGCTCCATCTTGGCGTTGTAGTAGTACGCCCAGTTCTTGCGGTCCTTGTCGCCGTAGTAGACCACCACGTTTTGGGTGCTGTTGGCGTTCGACTTGTTCGCGTACACGTACTGGCACGAGTACGTCTTCTTAACCGGGTCGTTGACCCACTTGGTATACCCGTCGGCCGAGGCCGACCCGAGACTCGCCGCCACCGTGAGCACGCTCAAGAGCCATTTCCACATGACCAATCTCCGCTTGGGGTGAATGAAGGGCTAGTCGCCCTCAGACTAGCGAAACGACGACGGGGGCGGAATCTTCCGTGCGGAAATGGAAAATATTCCCGCTCCGTCGATTCTTCGCTCCAACTCCGGCGTCATCCAAAGCCCGCCGTCGGCCGGCAACGAATCGTCGTTCTGACGATTGCGTCCGGAAATCCGTTGAACGGCGGCGGCGCATCGGGTAGCGTATCCACCTATACGACGGGATTTCGCCCGTCAGTCGAGTTCACCCGGGGGCGGCCATGGGCAAGGCGAAACGGCGGGGCGTGACCGAGACGGCGGTCGCGGCCACGGCCGCCGTCAATCCGCCGGCCGCGGGCCACGGCGCCAGTGAGATCCGGCCATCGGCCCTTGAACTCAAAACGTGGGAGACGTTCAAGGCCGACGCCAAGCTGACACAAATCCCCCTCCCCTACACCGTCACCCTCGGGGCGGTCACCGTCGTCGGCGTGGTGTATCTGAAACAGCCTATTGGTGACACGTACACGGACGGGGTATGCCTCGGCGCCGTCAACGGCACCTATCACTTGGACCGCCACGAAGTCGATGTCAGCCTGCTCGACCCGACCGGCCACATCCTGCGGGCGGACATCGTCTTGAACGGCGAGACCGACACGCTCAAGGGCCGCCTCTGCACCCGCCGTTGGGACGGCTCGTGGCGCTGCGGGCCGTATGTCCTGTTGGCGGCGTGGTGACAGTAAGTTACTGGGGATTAAAATGGCCTGTCTCGGTGGGGCGGGGCGTTCGGCATCCCGGAGAAGTTCGAATGAGGACGCATCGTCTCGCCCTGTTCGTCGTGACGGCGATCATTGGGGTCAACTCCCCGGCCGGCGGCCAAGACAAGTCGTGGGTCGGCGAGTCCGTCCTGCCGACGAAGCCGGTCAAGGACATCAGTCTGGTGGTCCGGGCGGACGGCAAGGTTGTGGCCTTCCCCTACTCGGGCCGGTGGCCGGCGGCCGTCCGGGACGACGGCGAGGGCTTGTTGCGGATTCACGACGGGGCCCGGGACGGCTGGGTCAATAAGGCCGACTTCGTGCGGGCGGGCGACGCCCAAGCCCATTTCGACCGCCGGCTCCAGGCGGACCCGAAGGACACGTGGGCGTTGCTCATGCGGGGGGCCGGGCGGGCGGACGGCGGGGAGCCGGACAAGGCCGTCCGAGACTTCACCGAGGCGGTCCGCCTCGACCCCGCGTTTGCCCTCGCCTACGCCACGCGCGGCTACGTCTGGCTCAACCAAAAGAATTACGACAAGGCGATCCTGGACTTGGATGAGGCGGTCCGCCTCGATCCCACGCTCGCCCGCGCGTTCAATTACCGGGGGACCGTGTGGAGTCACCGGACGGAATACGGCAAGGCGATCCGCGACTACACGGAGGCGATCCGCCTCGACCCCATGACGGCCAGCGCGTTCAGCAACCGGGCCAATGTTTGGAGCGCGCGGCGAGAATTCGACAAGGCCATCCAAGACTACGACGAAGCCGCCCGCCTCGACCCGACGAGCGCCGTCATTTTTTACAACCGCGGCGAGACGCGGCACCAGAAGGGCGAGTACGACACGGCGATCCGAGACTTCGACGAGGCCATCCGCCTCAACCCCAAACTGGCGCTCGCCTTCAACGACCGCGGACTCGCCCGCCACGCCAAGCAGGAATTCGACAAGGCCGTCGCGGACTACGACGCGGCCATCCGCCTCGACCCCAAACTGGCCGTCGCGTACGCCAACCGGGGGGCCGCGTGGCGCCGCAAGAAGGAGTACGGCAAGGCCGTCGCGGACTACGACGCGGCCATCCGCCTCGACCCCCAGGCCGCCCGCTCTTACATGAGTCGGGGCAACGCCCGGCGGGATATGCGGGAGTATGACGCGGCCGTGAAGGACTACGACGAGGCCCTCCGCCGCGGGCCGAAGGACGCGTCGGCCCACTTCAACCGGGCGGTGGCGCTGTTGATGGGGCGCCGGCCGGGGGCCGCCAAGGGGTTCCAAGACGTGATCGACCTCGTCGGGTGGAAAGGAGGCTTGGCGCCGAACGCCGTCGTCCTCGGCCACTTGGCGGCCGGCCTGGCGGGGGACGACGCGGCCGCGAAGAAGTTCCTGACGGCCTCCGCCGGCAAACTCCCCGCGGCGTGGCCGGCCCACGTGGCTCAGTTCATGCGCGGCGAGTTCGACGAGCCGGCCCTCTTGAAGCTGGCCGACGACGACGGCCTGCGGACCGAGGCCCATTGCTTCCTCGGGTTGCACCACGTCATTCAGGGCCACCCGGACGCGGCGCTCGCCCACTTCCGCTGGGTGAAGGCGCACGGCGACCCGTCGTACTTTGAACACACGGTCGCCCTCGCCGAGTTGGATCGGCTGGAGCCGCCCGCGAAGTCGCCCAAGCCCTAAAGTTCCCGGCGTGAGACACCCAATGCTTGGCTGGCTGTTCCGACCAACGTGCCCGTGCGACCCGGCGGCGAAGGCGTGGGTCGAGGAGCGGTTGGCGTGGCTGGCCGACGAGTTTGACGACAGCGCCTTCTCGGGGCGGCGCGTCGTGCTGCCCACGCCCGCGTTTTTCCCGGACCCGTACGACGGGTCGAAGAAGGCCGCCCGGCGCATGTTTGACCGCGTGTGCGAGTCCATGGACGTGGCCCCCGATCTGGTCGCCCTCAAATTCATGTCCGGGGCCGGGAGGATTTGGCTGGTGAACGACGCGGGCCAATACCTCCCCGGGGCGGCCGGGACGTATGAGGAGGGGGCGTCAAAATTCATCGTCCGCCTCGACACGTCGGACTTGGACGACCCGATGGCCTTGGTCGGCACGATGGCCCACGAACTGGCCCACGTCCGGCTGCTGGGCGAGAGCCGCATCATGCGGGAAGAGTTCGACAACGAACTGCTGACCGACCTCACCGTCGTCCACTTCGGTTTGGGCGTCTTCTTGGCCAACACGCCCCGCACGTGGGCGAGTCAATACACCAGGTGGCCGGACGCCGACTTGCCCAAGCCGGAGTACATGACCCCGCCGATGTTCGGCTGGGCGCTGGCCCACCTCGCGTGGTTCCGCGGCGAGGACCGGCCCGCGTGGGCCAAGCACTTGACCGGCGGCGCGCGGGCCAACTTGAAGCAGGGCATCCGCTACTTGGCGGCGACCGGCGACTCCGCGTACAAGCCCCTGTAAGGCGAGGCACGTTTCGATGGGCCCGTTACCCCAAAAGCTCCTGAGCACGCCCCTGCGGGTGAAGTGGGACCACGGCCACGCCGGGGCCGCGCGGGCGGCCGTGGTGATCGCGGACACGGCTCCGGGGGTCCGCCCGGAGCCGTACGCCGAGGCGAGCCGACGCGCGGGCGAGATGGACGGGTCGGCGTTCGGTCTGGCGGACGCTTGGTTCGTCAGCCAGGGCAAAGGGCTGTGGCCGTCGGCGGCCGAGTTGGAAACCCGCCGCCCCGGCTTCGCGTGGGACGACTACGGGGAAGCGGTCAATAAAAACATCCTCTGGGCGCGGAAGTGACCTGAAGATGTCGCCGCGGCGGCGGCTTTGTTTGGGAGCAGTTTAATGACGATTCTCGTTGGCTGTGCGTGCGGCAAGCAATTCAGCGTCAAGGACGAACTGGCCGGGAAGCGGGGCAAATGTCCGACCTGCGGGCAGGCCCTCACCGTCCCGCCGGCCGCGCCGCCGGTCCCGCAGCGGAAGGGTCCGCCCCCACCCCCCGCGGCCAACGCCTGCCCGACGTGCCGGGAGGCGTTGAAGCCCAACGCGGTGATCTGCCTGAACTGCGGCCTCGACCTGCGCACCGGGAAGCAATTGCCGGCCGCCACGTCTTCGTTCGACGACGATAAGCCGTTTAAGCCGTCCGCGAAGTCGCCGGCCCCTTCCTCGCGGCTGTGGCTTGCGTTGATCGCGGGGGGCGTCTGCGTGGCGGGCGTCGCCGGCGCCGTTTTCATCCTCACTCGGGGAAAGGCGCCGGAAGTCGCCGCCGTCACGCCGGCGTCGAGACCCGACACCAAAACCGGCGCCACGGCCGTCAACCCGACACCGGGCCCCGTCTTCCAGCCGCCCGGTTTTCCGCCGAACACGCCCGCCGGCGCGCCGCCAGTCTTCGTGCCACCGAACATTCCGAACGGCGTGCCGCCCGCCGGCGTCCCGCCGGCCGCCCCCAAGGCGCCGGCCGGCGTTGTCGTCTTGAGCGGCAAATTCGTGGACGCGATCACCATACGGCTCCCGCTCGGCGCCCGCGGCCAAGACGAAGAATTCCCCGTCGGCGCCGCGGCCGGGAAGCGCTTGCTCTGGGCGGAGATCAAGTTCACCCAGCCCGGCCGGACGGCCATCGATCTCAAGAAACTTCGGGCCGTCGACGGCGCCGGGGGGCTGTACCCCGTCACCGGCTTCAAGGTCGGCTTCACGCGGGACACGGGCGCCCGGCCGCTGGCCTCGCAGATTCTCCAAAGTGACGGCCTCAAGGGCGCGGTGATCCCGAAGTTCTCCGGCGGGGCGATGTCCACGGAGTCCGACGCCGGGCGAATCGAGGCGTCGCCGGACGCGGTCTCCGTCACCGTCAAGAGCGGCGAAGCCTTTGCCTCGTTCTTCTTCGTCGTCCCGGCGGAAGCGACCGACATCACTCTCCGCGACTTCGCGGGTGGCGACGTACCCCTCGGGAACCCCGGCGGCCGGTAACGGCCCCGGCGGCCCGCGGCCAATCCAGAGACCGATCAATGACTCAGCGAAAGGGGTCTTATCCGTGACGAGATTCAAGCAATTCATCGGCCGCATCCTCTGCGCCGCCGCGGTCGGCTGCCCAATGGCCTTCGGTCTTCCCGGGGCCGCACTTGCGGAAGACCCGCCGAAGTTGTCCGCCGAGATGCGCGTCCTCGACGCCTTCATCGGGACGTGGGACGAGGTCGTGTCCAACAAGCCCACGGAGTGGACTTCGACGGCCGGGAAGTCCACGGCCGTCACCAAGCGGGCGTGGATCCTCGGGGGGCAGTTCTTCCGCGGCGAAGGGACGTGGCAGCCGGCCAAGACCGAGTTCCTTCACCTGATGAGCTACGACGCGGACGCCAAGGCGTACCGCTCGTGGTACTTCGACGCCGCGGGCGCCATGCCCCGCGGCGTATTTCGGGGGACGTGGGACGAAAAGACCCGGACGCTGGCCTCGCGCGAAACGGACGAGGCGGGGAACACCTCGGTCGGCACGAACACGGTCACCGACAAAGACCACACCGAGTGGACGCTGGTGACCAAGAACCCCGACGGGAAAGTCGTGTTGGACATGGCGGGCAAATGCACTCGCCGGAAAGAGTAAAACGGGGGGACAGGGATGCGCGTCCGCAAAGAGCCGCTGCCCGCCGACATCGTCATGTGGTTCTTCGGCCCGTTCTCGCTGTTGACGTTCGTCGCCGGCAGCGGCTCTTCCGCCGGCTACCACTCCGCGTGGGCGTTGCCCGGCGCGTGGGCCGTGGCGTTCGCCGTCGCCGGGTGTCTGCGCGTCCGCGTCGTCACGGACGCGCGCGGGCTGGAACTCCGGCCGTGGCTGCGCTACGGCCGGCGGCGCAACTTCGCGTGGGAGTCCGTCCGCGCGTGGGACTTGGAGACGTGGCTGTTCGAGTCCTCGGACGGGATCGACTACTCGGCCCACGAGATGCCAGGCGTCGTCGTCCACTTGCGGGACGGGCGCGCCCTGCGGTTCCGCGAGCCGTGGCAATACCTGGTGGCCGAGGAACTGCGAGACGGGGTCGGGCCGCCCGGTGGAATTCCGCCGGAACGATCCGCCCCGGCGGAATGAATACCACCTCGTTGCCTCCCGACCCCGGTCGCGGGACAGAAGACGTGTGGCCAACCCGGCCTGACATATTTGGGAATGTTGTCGAAAATCGTTTTGCACGCCGCTGAAAATGGCTACACCCTTCCGGAGAGGGATGCCGATGGATTACAACGAGTACGAAGAAGCCGTCACCGCGCTGCGGCGCCACGCCCGCCGGCGCGTCAAGGCGCCGGCCATGCTCATCCTCATCCCGACTGTGCTGGGCATGGCCGGCGCCGGGTTTTTCACCCTGAGCATTTTCTTCTCGCTCACCGGCCCTGAGCCGGACGGCAGCCTGGCCTACACCCGGTTCGGCTGGGTGATTCCGCTGGCCGTTTTCTTGTGGTGCCTGGTCATCGGCTACGGGGCTTACGAGATGGACAAGCTCGGGAACTACCGGATGGCCAAGATCGCGTCCGTGCTGGCGCTAATCCCGTTCCCCGTCCCGCTGTACCTGCTCTGGTTCATCGGCGGCCTCCTCGGCCTCTCAGCGTTGAACACCCCGGCCGTCCGCGCCGCCTTCGCCGCCGGCAACGAAGGCGCCCGTGACGCCTACTTGGCCACGCGCCGCCGTCCGGGGCCGCCGCCGCTGCCACACGAGCGCGGGGAGGAGGAAAAGACATTCGACGCCGAGGGCGACCAACCGCGAGAGGAATGAGCCGGTGACATCGTCGCCATTCTCCAAGTTTGTGCGACTGTGACGCGAAAGACGGGGCCGGCCTGTTCACAACATTTCACTGATCGGGCCGCGGGGGCCGGCGCGGCACAGGGATTGCTCGGTTATACGGGCATGAACGCCCGCCTTGAAAATTGCGTTGGGAGGCCCGCCATGCCCACGCCAAGCGACGCTGCGCTCCCCGACTTGACGGGCCTGCGCGTGCTTTGTGTCGATGACTTCCGGGACGCGGCCGACAGCTTGGCCGCCGTGCTGGAGTTGCTGGACGCGGACGTGCGGGCGTGCCACGACGGGTTGACGGCCTTGGACGAGGCCGGGCGATTTCTGCCGCACGCCGCCGTGCTGGACATCCACATGCCCGGCGTGGACGGGTGCGAGTTGGCCCAACGCTTGCGCTCCCGCTTGGCCGGCCGGCCGCTGTTCGTCATCGCCCTCACCGGCGTCAGCGACCGGGCCGCCAAAGAGCGGACGACGTTGGCCGGCTTCGACCTGCACATGAGCAAGGGCACCCCCACGGAAGAGTTAATCGCCGTTCTGGCCGAGTACGCCGCCCGCCTGCGGCAAGAAAGCGCATGACTCCCGCTCAATTTCGCCTCCCCATCGTCAATTCATTCCGCTCTCGTGAATCACTTTCACCGCCGGATCGGCCATCAAGGCGTGCCTCGCGGGATTGAGAAGGGCGCGGTCGTCCGTGTTGTGATGAGATACGCGCTGACCGCAAAGACAACCTCACCCCCTAACCCCTTACAAGGGTAGGTTTCCGGCCGGGGCAGAGGGAAATTTAGGCGGGGGTCGCTGTTGGCATCCGTCGCAGCCCCCTCGG
>JAYTTY010000228.1:0-7751 GCA_043744795.1 Zavarzinella sp.
AGGAGTTACGCAGTTGGGCAGACGCGCCACGCAATGTCCAACATTGCTAAACATAATCGCGTGGTCTTTGGCGGCATTGACGGCCAGTTGGACAACGAACTCCAGCCAAACCAGACCAAGGCGACGCTGTCGAGGATCAACTGCGTAACTCCTAAAAGACTTCAAATGTCCCAAGAAGCCCTGCGGTGGACAGTTGATTCCTCCGGGCAAGTCGGAAGATTTTTGTCTCGACCCCGATCCGACTCCTGACCCAAATCCGCCGGGTAAGCCGGGCGGGGGCGGCGCGGCTGGCGGGGCCGCAAGCGGGGATCCGAACGAACTGTTCGGCGCCGCCGGCTACGGCCCGGAAGCTTACATCGCGGCCGACACGACGATCCCGTATCGCATCAACTTCGAGAACCTCGCCTCGGCGACGGCCCCGGCTCAACGGGTTGACGTCACCGACCCGCTGTCGGCCGACCTCGACTGGGACACGCTCGAATTCACCGAAGTCGGTTTCGGCGACAACGTGATTGCCGTCCCCGCGGGCCGGAACTACTTCTTCGCCACCGTCGGGATGACGTTTAACAACAAGTTCTTCAACGTCGAAGTCGAACTGAGCTTCGACCGCGACACGGGCGTCGTGCGCGCCTCGTTCCAGTCGGTCGATCCGGGCACGATGCTGCCGCCGGACGTGCTGACCGGGTTTCTGCCGCCGGAGGACGGGACCGGCCGGGGCAAGGGGTATCTCAGCTTCTTCGTCAAGCCGAAGGCTGGCGTGGCCACCGAAACAGAGATTCGCAACGTCGCCGAGATCCGGTTCGACTACCAGCAGGTCATCACCACCAACCAAGTGGACCCGGAAGACCCCTCGAAGGGGACCGACCCGGCCAAGGAAGCCTTGAACACCATCGACGCGGACGCGCCGACGGTGACGTTCGACCAGCCGCCGGCTTCGGTCAACGTGCGGCCGATCCCCCTGTCGTGGGGCGGGGCCGACGTGGGCAGCGGGCTGTATGCGTTCGACGTGTTCGTCTCCACGGACGGCGGCGCCCAGCGCTTCTGGAAGGAGAAGACGACCGCCACGGGCGGGACGTTCATGGGCGAGGAAAACCACACCTACACGTTCCAAGTGGTCGCCTACGACCACACGGGACAGAAGACGGCTTCCGCCGCGTACGCCGTCGCCGTCGGGGAAGTCAACGACCCGCCGACGGACATCAAACTGGCCGGCACGACGGTCGCCGAGAACCGGCCGGCCGGCACGGTTGTCGGCACACTCTCAACGACCGACCAGGACGCCGGGGACACCTTCGCGTATGAACTCGTCGCCGGGGCCGTCGACAATGCTTCCTTCACGCTCAGCGGCGGCACGCTGAAGACCGCCGCAATCTTTAATTTCGAGGCCAAGGCCGGGTACACCGTCCGCGTTAAAGTCACGGACGCCGGCGGCCTTTCCAAGGAGCAACTTCTCACGGTCACCGTGACGGACACGGCCGAGGCCCCGACGCTAGACGCCGGGCCGACGCTGATGCTGCCGGCCGTGAAGATCAATTCGACCAGGCACGCCGGCACGGCCGTCGCCGCTCTGTTGGCGAACGCCGCCGACGACGAGACGCCCGCCACATTGAGCGCCGCCGTCACCGGCTTCACCGGGGCGGCCGGCACGTGGCAACACGCGACCGCCGCGACGGGGCCGTGGGCGCCCGTCGGGGCGGCGACGGACGCCATGCCAGTGTACCTGCCCCGCGGCGAGTTCGTCCGGTTCAAGCCGGGCCGGAACGTGACCGGGTACGCCGGCCTGCGGTTCCGGGCGTGGGACGGCGCGCTGGCGAGCGCCGCGGCCGAAGTGGCGTGGACGCCGGTCGGCGTGACGACCAAGTTCGACGCCCGCGGGCACCTCGTCACCAAGCCGTTCAAGGAAGACAAGACCGGCCCGATGGTCGTGGCCAAGACGCTGCTCGGGTTCCTGCCCACCGAGTTCGCCGCGAAGAAAGCCCTGAGCCTGGACGTGACCGAGACGACCGGCGGCGGCGCCTGGCAAGTGAAGATCGGCAAGTTGTGGCAGGCGATTACCGGCCGGGTCTCGCCGACCTCGCTGGTGCGGTTCCTCCCGGCCCCGGACTGGTTCGGCGACGCGACCATCACGTACCGGGCCGAAGACGCCGCCACGCACAACTTCAGCGCCGAGCACGTGACGGCCGTGGCGACGGTGACGCCCGTCAACGACGCCCCGACGATTGACATCTCCCGGCCCCGTATCTTCACCGCCAACGTCGCGCAGACCGTGATGTCGTTGCTTTCCTACGCGGCCGACGTGGACGGCACAGTGAAGGGGATTGCGATCACGCGGGCCGCCGCCAAGGCCGGCCAGTGGCAGTATCGCCTCTCGGCCGGCGCGGGCGACTGGGTCAAGATCACCGGCGTGTCGGCCGGCAAAGCCCTGCTGCTGGGCGTCGGCGCCGAGGTGCGATTCTTCGCCGACGGCCCGGTGGCCGCGGCCCTCGACTACAAGGCGTGGGACGACTCGACGCCCTTCAAGAACGGCGACCGCAAGCCGGCGGCGTCGACGGCGTTCAGCGCGCTGAGCGAGACGGCGACGTTCTCGCTCGGGAATCTCCCGCCGACGTTCAAGGCCGGGGCCGGCCCGGCGTTCCGCGGCACGACCAAGGACGCGACCGTCCTGACCGTGTCCCGCCTTGTCGGCCGCATGGCGGACGGCAAAGGCTTCCTGAAGGGCGTCGCCGTCACCGGCCTCACGGCCTCGGCGGGAGGGTCGTGGGACTACAGCCTCGACGCCGGCAAGACGTGGCAAGCTGTCGGGGACGTGAGCAACGCGAAACTGCTGCTTCGGGACAGGGACAAATTGCGCTACACGTCGGCCACGGCCGGCCCGGCGACACTCACGTTCAAGGCGTGGGACCGCACGACCGGGGCCGCCGGCGACCGCTTGGCGGACGACAATGACTCGGAAAGTATTCAGGACCTGACAGCCACGTTGACAGTGACGTGACCGGGGCCGGTCACTGCGGCTCAACGGCCGCCGTGACCTTGTGAAGGGATCGGACAATCAACGAGTCAAAGGCGGGCCGACGTCAGGTGCCATGCTTGTCTTTTGCGCCCCCTACCTCGAAGACTGAAGGGGCCGCTGCGTAAAAGTGGGTTCCGCCTCCGCCGGCCGAGACCGGCGGAGGCCAGGTTTACTTCTCCGACTACCGCCTTCCGACCCGTTACACCTGTCGCCGCCCTCGCCGCGGACTTACGAACTCATCCGGCCCCGCATCGCCGGCAGCAGGCCGGCGATGCGGGGCAGGCACAGGGCCTTGACGGCAGCCTCGCACTCGGCGAACGGGACGAACCCGCCGGCGGCATCCTCCTGCAATGCCCCTTCTTCCTGGGCACGCTCGTAATGCACGTCAATGTCCCACCACGCCACGCCCAGCCCGCGCGGGGCGTGCAGGACGAGCCGGGCCACCAGGGCCGAGTCGTCCCGGCCAGCGTCGGGATGATAGTCGCGCTGCATGACGGCCGGCCCGACGATCACGCCGGGGACAGGTGGCCGGTGACGACCACCGCCCGGATCAACCGGTCGGCCTCCTCCACGTGGGCCTCGGCCTGCTCGGCCGCGTGGACCACCCACGCCGCCAGCCGCAGATACTTGTCGTAGAAGTCGCTCATCAAACTATCTCCTTCGAGGTCTCGGACACGGCTGCCGATGTCGAGCCGGCTGCGGATTCACGATTTGGGTTCTGAGGGCTTTGACTGGATGGCCTGGCAGCTGCGTCTGCGGCCATTCGTCGGGCCAGCAGTCGCCCGATCTCCCGCAGCACACGCCGCCGTTCCGCCTGCTCCGTCTCCGACGGACCCGTATCGGGCATTTCATCATCTGCACTCATCGGGGGGTCTCCATGGCGACAAAAAAGCCGCGAACGGCGGGGGCCGTTCGCGGCGAGATGTGGGTCAGGCAAGGGCAAAGGTCAGCCGAGGTTCCTAGGGGGCATCGGGTACCCCGGCCGTGGGTCGAACTGGTAGCGAGGATGCCGGTGCCGCCGCCACCGGCCGTCGTCGTCCGGCGGGCTGCGGAGGGTCTCGTACGGGTCCGTCGTCCCGCGGGCGTCCATCGCCCGCGGGAGGGCGACGGCCCGCGGCACCGTCGCTTGGTGGGCGTCCACTTCGGCGGCGATTTTTCGCTGATTCCACCCGGCGGCGGTCAGCTCGACGACTCTCGCCCGGAACTGCTCCGGCTCCGGGGGCGTGAATAAGTTGACGGTAAGCGTCGGGCGCAGGACGTGCTCCAGCCCGGCCGGCGCCCGCGTGTCCGGGAACAGGGTGGCCAAGTCCAGCCGGACGGTCACCCGCGGGCCGGACCGGCCGCCGGTCCACAGCCGGACCGGCCAGACGTGGAGCGCCGGGAGCAGCCGGCCGAGCAGTCGGCCGAGTTCCGGCGTGTCCGCGGTCGCGGCCGTGAACGCGGCCTTCGCTTTGGCCAAGAGCTCCTCCCGGCTCGGCCGGCGGACCACGCGCCGCTCCCGGACGTCGTGTTCGGCCTTCCGGTCGGCGGCCTCCTGGAGGTCGGCCTCCACCCTCTTCAAGTCGGCCAGCAGGACCGCCGAATGGCCGCCCACCCGGATCGCCTGGACCAGGTTGTCCCGCTCCCGCCGGTGCTCCGGCGGGGCAGCCACCGTCTTGCGCTTCCCGGTCTTGTTCACCCGGACGGCCATTCGGGCGTTGCGGACGCGCAGGCCTTTGATCGCCGGGTTGTGCAGCCACTGGGCGGCGTTGACCGGCGTCCACTCGCCGCCGCGGCACGCCTCGCCCGGCTTGACGCCGTTGGCCACGAGCCAGTCGTGGATCTCCGCGTACGTCGCCCCGCCGTCGAGGAGCCGGAACACCTCGTCGTACACCGGCTGGGCGGCCGGGTCCCTGTACACGTCGGCGTCCGTCGTCGCCCCCGGCTTCTTAACGAGCCCGAAGATGAGCTGTTGCAGGATGCCGCCGTTCATGAACCGGTTGCGTTGGGTCCGGATGATGCGATTGGACGTGTCCGCGTTGTACAACTCGTGCCGCATGCACGCGAACCCGGCCAGCACACGCCACTCTTCCCGGGCCGTGTCGATCTGGTCGTTGAGGGTGATGACCCGCGTCTTGGCGTCGAGGGCCGCCTCGCAGAACAGTTGCGCGTGGACGCGGCGGACGATCCGGCCGAGATCCTCCATGACGACCAGGTCGAACGTGCCGGACTCGACCCGCTCGACGGCGAGTAGGAAGTCCTCGCGGACGACGTCCTCCCCCTTAGCCGCGGGCGGCGATCATCTCCAGGTCGTACGGGCCGGCGAGGCGGGCGTCCAGAAATCTGCGCAGCAGGGCCTCCTGGTCGGCCAGGCTGCGCTCGTCCTGATTCACGCCGGAAATGCGGGCGCTGCCCAAAACGCGCAGCCGTTTGCCACCCCGGGGCGGGGCGAGGGGCGGCTGCAAGGGAACAACCATGACGGTCTCCGTGACCAGACGTCACGGCCGACCCGGTAGAGATTGCGGACAGTCGCCAAGCGCAAGTCAAAGCCCATGAGCGACTTCGGCGAACTCGGTCGCCGTAAAGTCGATCCGGGCGGCTAAGACTTGGGCCAGCAGACGGTCCGAAATGGTGTCGTTACGAAACGTGCAACGCCTGGTTCGGCACGTCCCCGCTCGTCTCGGACGCACCGACCGCACGCCGCGAAGCAGTGGCCGCCGCCCGGCTGATCCCCTCGGCTCGGGAGACGACGCCCAGCGGCGCGGGGCCGATGCCAGAGTGAACCGGCTTCGCCCATCCGCACGGACGGCTTCGCCCCTCGCGCCTCGGGGGAAAGCCGAACGCCCGGATCAGTTGCCGGGGCGGCTGCAACGACTTCAAACCGCGGAACGCAGAAATGCCGGCCCGGTCAACTGCATCCGTTGGTTAGGCGATGATTGTTATTCCGATTCGACTCCCGACCCCGTTTCTTCTCCTTTCCGACTGTTTGTCCAACCAAAGAGGCGCTCAAGGCTTTGGGCGCGCAGCGATTTTATTTCCCTTTTGGTTGGGTCTCGGGGTCTTTGCCTGGGGTCTTTGAAGTTGGTCCCACAATAGGAACTTCAAACGTCACGGGCGCAAAGCTGCCCTCTTTCCAGTCCGGAAAGCTCAGGGTGATCTTGGCTTTGCCGCTGGCCGCTTGGTTGGGGACTCGCACGGAGCCCAAGTAGAATACCACGCAATAACTCCG
The DNA here is from genome assembly GCA_043744795.1 of Zavarzinella sp. Lineage (GTDB taxonomy): Bacteria > Planctomycetota > Planctomycetia > Gemmatales > Gemmataceae > Zavarzinella. Next base: position 6,219 of record JAYTTY010000228.1, read on the forward strand.
AAGTTTGGTCTTGTCCTTGATTGGCTTTTCTCCCGGCGTGATGTTCGGGAACTCGATCTCGACTACAGGGAACACGTCTTTTGGAAGGTGAAGAACATTTGGGAAATCCTCGTTACTTTCTGCACGGACAAAAGCAAAAGTGCCTTGCCCTTGGCCATGAGTGCCGAGGTAGGCGTCGAAACGTATCCGATCGCTATCTTTCTTGATTATGCCCGGGGAATTTAGAACCAATGTCATTGGCCCATTGAAGTGGACGACGGGAGCATTTTGCGGCCGGTCGGCAAATTGCAGCTTTTGTTGGTCGGCGCGATAAACTCGATTGGCAGTGCCTTGTTCGCACTTCCCCCGCACCATGATGGACACACTATCCGGCTCAACAACCAGATTGGTGTGCTTCGTTAGGCCGTCCGCTTCGGTGATGTCGCCAGCCGGGAACTTGTCCCCTTGTTTCGGCACGCGCTCGCCTTCTTCGGTGAGGTCGCCGTTGCCGTTGCGGTCGATGTAGAGCGTGTCGCCGTCCAACACCAACCAGACGCGAGTCTTGGCCTGCGGACCGAAAACCAGCAGGCAGTACTTGGGGGACTTCGTCTGGTAGGCCGGCTCCTTCTTGATGGAGCGGTCAACTTTCGTCAAGTCGGCCCCGGCTAGAGTCGCCGAGGGGAATACCGCGCACATAAAGGCTGTTACGATGCAACGGGTAATCATGTGCAAAGACCTCCTGATGCCGAAAGAATCCATGCAAGCCGTCGGGGAAGTGGTTACAGTCGAGATTGACCGGCACACACTCTCATACACGGTGGCTCTGCGACGTCAGACGTGATTATGGCCATCGACCTCGGCCGGTTCAAGGGCGTTGTCCGCCTTTATCGGCGGGCGACGCGGGAGGCGGTGTTTCGCACCATCGACACGGACCAAGCCGAATTCGAGCGGCTCTTCGCGGAACACGCCGACGCGTTGCTCGTGATCGAGGCGTGCGCCAACGCCGGGTGGGTCCACGACTTGGCGGTGGCGCGGGGCTTGGCCGTGAAGGTGGCGAACACGGCGGCCGAGGCGTGGAAGTTCAAGCACCTCAAACGCAAGACGGACAAGGACGACGCGAAGCGGTTGGCCGAGCTGGAGGCGGTCGGCCAACTGCCGACGGTGACGCTGCCGGACCCGGCGACGCGGCAGCGGCGGGCGCTGATCGCCACCCGGCAGGAACTGGTCGGCCGCCGGGTCCGGTGTCAGAACCGCATCCGCGGCCTGTTCGCCGGGCAGGGGATGCCGACGCCGACGGGGGCGCGGGCGTGGACGGCGACCGGCTTGGCCGGCATCGCGGTCGAGGCCCGGCCGCTCGGCGAGTGCGCGCCGGCGGACCTGTGGCGCGGCCTGCTCGGCCTGGCCGTGGCCGAGTACCGGCAACTCGTCGACCGCATCGCCGAGTGCGAAGTGGTGTTGGACCGGCTCGGGGCGGCGGACCCGGCGACGCGGCTGTTGGAGACGATCCCCGGCGTCGGCCCGCGGACGGCCGAGGCCGTCGCCGCCCACCTGGGG
>JAYTTY010000229.1:0-2016 GCA_043744795.1 Zavarzinella sp.
CCGCCCGTACCGCTGGACCTACAACGGACGCCCGTTGGCCGCGTGAATCTGGGCAATCGAATACCACAATGGCAGTGGGATTCGGTCGGGCACATCTAGGTCGTGTGAAGCCATCAATGACGCCTTCGGGCGTTGAGCACAAGTCCAGAATCGTTTGTAGGACTTCGCCCAATGGGTGAAGCCATCAATGACGCCTTCGGGCGTTGAGCACTGACCTGTGGCCGGACGGGATGACGGACTTGCCTTACGTGAAGCCATCAATGACGCCTTCGGGCGTTGAGCACTCGTGACAAATCCGGAAGCGCGCCACGTCCCCCGCGGTGAAGCCATCAATGACGCCTTCGGGCGTTGAGCACCCAGCCCGCCGACGACGCATCCCCCGACAAGGAGGACGTGAAGCCATCAATGACGCCTACGGGCGTTGAGCTCGACTGATGCACTTTCCCAGACGATCACGCCGCCATTGACAGCCGGTTCAGCAAGAATTCCCGCACGGGAGGCGGCAGTTTTTTCACCCCCCCTCGTCGAGCGCCTGTGAAAAAACGCCCCCGTCCCCGAGCCGGCGACGGACAGTGGTCAGGGCGTCCGAACACGTCACGCCGACCTGCCCCGGCCAGTCCACGCGGCCGACCCGCGTGCCCTCCGGCAGCGAGTGATACAACGCGGCCACCACCGAGTGCAAGCCGAACAGGCGGGGAGCCGCGCGCACGACCGTGGCCCGGCGCCATCCCCGCGCGCTCTCCGGCCCGAGACCGGGACGGCATTCCTGAAAGGCGGTTCCAATATTCCAGCGGCCGCAATAGTGCCCGATCATCTCGGTCGGCGTCCGGGCCGGGTCGGTGGTGAAGACGTATTCGTCCCGGCGCGTGCCGGTCCGGTCGCGGACGAACACCCACCGGAGCGGAACCCGTCTCCGCCCGGCCTTGTACCAATGGCCGAGTCCGGTCTTGGTCCCCACCCGCCGGACACCGCCGCCGGACCGACCCACAAGTAGACGCGTCAGCGGAAACGTCGCGGCGACCGCCTCGCGAGGCTTGGGCAACCGCTCCCCTTCCCGCGCGGGCGGCCCTTGCCGGCGTCCGGCGGGGGCGGGGTGAACAGCTTGGCATCCGGGTGCAACTTGCTCACCAAAACCAGCCGGTCGCGATGCCGGTGGCAAAAGCGGGCGACCTCGTGCGTGCCGTATCCGGCGCCGCCGACGACCATGAACCGTCGGTCCGGGAAGCGGAGCCGGGCCAGCCGGAGCCGGCGGCGCCGGAGTTGGGCCGGCGTCCGGTGCGGCCGCTTCCGCCGGCGGGTGTCCTCGGCCGACCGGCACAGGTCGACGAGGACGGGCAACGCCCGCGGCCGGGTGGCGAACGGGAACCGGACCGGGACGGCCAAGACCACCCATTTATGGCCGCACCGCCAGGCGGTGTAAGAATGGCACGACCGGCCGGGGTCGCGATGCCGGGCCTTGCCATACACACGACGCCCCAGATGACCGTCAACCGTGTCGTCCCCGACCGGCGTCCCCGGCCCGGTCGGGACGACTTGTTTCGGCAGGAAGCCGGCCGGGACGCCGCCGAGTTCGACGCCGGACCAGCGCGCGGCGGACAGAACGCGCCGGGAACTGGCGGGGTGACCGGGGGCGAGAAGCCGAAGCGTGCGAAGCACGGTGGCCACGGTCCGACGGCCCGGTGTCCGCAGAACGCCAGCCGAGAGGGTGACGACCCGATGGAACGTGGGTTGGCTGAAGAGCGGGGCGAAGGCGGCGAGCAACGAAGCCGCTTCGGGTGGTAGAATCATGACGGCCGTCCTTGGGCGATGGTCCGGGTGTGTCGTTACCCCATCCCAAGTCCAAGGCGGCTTCAAAAAGTGCACAAGTCGAGCTTAATAGCGGCCGGAAAAAATGACGCGACGAGAGAACGGGCGGTCGCGGCGTGAGCATCGTCGCTTTTCGCTCCGCGAAAAGATTGGCCTTCCCCCGTCGGGCGACCGGCCTCCCGGGCGGGAAGGCCGGACTTTTCGCGGAGC
>JAYTTY010000230.1:0-7705 GCA_043744795.1 Zavarzinella sp.
CCAAAGGATCGTCACGCCCCCGCGGCGGGTGATTCGGCGCTGTCGCGGCGGGTCAATTCTTGTTCGAGAGTTGCTTCACGACCCGGTTGAGTTCCACGATTTCCCGGTTCAGTTGTTCCATCTGTTGGATCATCTGCTCCGGCGTCGTCCCCGGGTCGGTCGCCGAAATCTTCGCGGCGGACAGCGGCATTTGCGTCGGGCCGGCTTGGCGGGCGGGGGCTTGCGTGGCCGGCGTGGCGTCGCGGTCCGGCAGTTGCTTGAGGCGGGCTTGGCGGAGCGTCCCTTCGAGTTGCGTCAGGGATTGCATGTCCGCGTCCTGCATGGCCCGCAGCGCGGAGAGCGTGGCCAGCTTCTTTTCCAAGGTCTGTTGGAACGCCCGCGAGTCGGCGGCTTGGGCGTTCAACAGGGATTCCAAGTGGTACAGCGTCGGCTCCGTCCCGGCCTTCGGGGCGGCCATGCTGATTTCCGGCAGCGGGGTGGGCAGCGCACTCGGGAAGTCCGGCGTCTGGGCCGGGGCGTAGCCGTGGCCGCACTTCGTACAGTTCGGGTTTCCGCACGACGGGGCGGCCGGCCGACAGAGCGGCTTGAGGCGGAGGAGGCAACACTTCGGGCAGTGCGGGTCGCCGCACGACGGGGCGGCCGTCTGACAGACGGGGGCGGGGATCGCGCACACCGGCTGTTGGCAGACGGGTTTCTGGCAGACGGGCGTCGAACAGGCCGGTTGCCGCGCGCAGGCCGGCGCGGGATTGCACTTCAGGCAACTGGCCCCGAGGGGGCAAGCCTTGCCGTGCGTGTTCCAACCGCAGTCGCGCGACTGGACGTTGCCGCTGACGAGGACGTACTGCTTGTCGCGGATGCACAGCCGTTGCAGCAGCCGGTTCCAGCAGCAATCCTTCGGCCCGCCGTCCACCGGCATGCAGAATTGCGCGGTCCGCGGCCCGCACGCATCGGGCTGGCAGTCGGGTTGCTGCGCGAGGCTCATGCCGGGGATCGCCAGCAGGACGGCGGCGATCCAAGCGAGTCGAGAGGTGGTCATTCGACATCATCCCTGAAAAGAAGATACACGTTACCCCTTTTGATTCGGCGTGGGAATCCGGGACAAACAGGCAATTGGCCGCCGCCCCAATCCGCTCCGCTTACGGATGTCCGCACAATTGGCACGCCCGCCCCAACCCGCCGATTTTCCGTCCTTTTCTTGACAGGTTTGACGGACGGGGGCTTGCGAATGGAGAGATGTGAAGATTTGCGGGGCCGTCGGGACATATCACTTGGGGAATTCTGTGGTGAGCGGTCGTGTTGGAATCCCGCGGCGGACGGCCGTGGCTTTCGTTGGAGTCCCGGCTTCAGCCGGTCTTCGGCGGACGGTCGTGTCCGCACAGGCGACGGCCTTTGGAATCGGGAAGTCCCGAAGACCGGCTGAAGCCGGGACTCCAACGAAGACAGGTCGTTCCCCATTTGGACATCGTGTGGAACGTAGAGGCCTCGCTCCGCAAAGCCTCCGCGTCGCAGCAATACGGCGGGCAAAGTCACGCCGTCCCCGTCAGTGGCTCGTCCCAAATCTCCAACTGCTTTTGCAACTGGCTGAACGTCAGCTTCACCGGCTCGGCGGGTTTCGGCGGCAACGTCGCCTCGTGTTGGACGCGCTCGACTTCTTCGTGCAACTTGCGGAGCCATTGCGGCACGTCCAAGCCGACGCCGATGGGGTGAGCGGCCAGCGGCTTCAATTGCTCCCAGAGCTTGAGGAACGCGGGGCTGTCCTGACCCTTGCGGTCGCGGGCGTCGCGGGCGGCCGGTTCGACTAGGGCGCAGAGGCGGTCCAAGGCCAACGGTCTCAGGAAGCGTTCTTCGATGCGGTCGCGGATGGTCCGCAGGCGCACCGCATGCTCGGCTTCCTTTAGGGCCAACTTCTCGATCAACTCGGCGGCCAGCGGCTTGGAGAAGTCGGCGATGCTCTTTTCCCACCGCTCCGCGACTTCGGGCAGGCCCTTGCGGCACAACTCTTCGTGGGCCAACACCAAAGGCCGCATCCGCCAGGCGTAGCGCTCGTACTTGGCTTTGAGGCGTAGGAAGTCGAGCAGGACGTACAGGTTTTCGCCGTAGTCGGACCAGGTGGTGGTCGTGTTGTAGTCGCGGTACTCCTCGTAGTGCTCGGCGACGGTGTGCAGGACGATTTCCAGGTATTGCACGGCCGCGGACCGGCCCAGCGTCCCTTTTTCCAGGTCGCGCAGCAACTTCTCCGGCTTGTGGTCGGCGTCCTTCTCGGCGAGGCTGTCCAGCCAGTCGCCGACGCCGCGGTGCAGCAGGCCGCGGACGTTGCCGTAGGTCAGGAAGTGGGCGGTGAAGAGTTCGCGGCCGTACTTGGCCACGAAGTTGCGGAACGGCCCCCACTCGCCGTCGTCCATGACGGCCTCGATGGCCGACAGCCGCAGCGTGGTGCTGTGCTGCACCCAGATGTCGAGGAACGAGTCGGCGATCTTGCGCAGGATTTCCACCAGCGACTCGGTGCTGGCCGTCGCGTCCCGCTCCCACTGGCGGGCGGCGTCGAGCAGCGTGGACACCACGGACCGCAAGGCGATGCGGAACAGGCGGTCGAACTCCGAGACGCGGCGGCCGGACTCGGGGCCGTTGCGCTCCATCGCCTTCGCCAACTTCACCAGGTGGTACGTCTCGCGGATCAGCCCCAGCGGCGGGAAGTGCTCGAACAGCGACTCCATCAGCGCCAGCGTCGTGCGGGCCTTCAGGATCGGCTGCGGTTCGCCCCCCTCGGACAGCGGCACGCACAACAGCGGCTCGGCCGACAGGCCGTGAACCAGCTCGGACAACGTCTCGCGCACCGCGTCCTCGTCCCGCCCGGCCACCGCCCGCTCCAGCAGGCCGGCCGACTCTTCCCAACCGCTGTCCAGCAACGCCTCGTCGGCCGCCGCGCCCGGCACGATGGCCTGCAGCGCCCGGATGGCCCGGCCGACCTGCACGCAGGCGTCCAAGGCCACGTCCGTCAGGTGGTCGCGGGTCATGCGGCGGCGGTCGTACTCCATCATCTCGTCCACGCCGCCGACGGACGCCGGCACGTTGATCTCGTGGACCGCGTGGACGAAGAACTGCAACTCCTCGTGCCACAGCCGGGCCGTCTCCAGCCACTGCCGCGGCGTCGCGCCGCTGACCACTTTTTGCGAAGTCGCCGGGACGTTCACGGGCCACGTCCGGGCCGTCACGCGCCACAGTTCGGCGATGCCGGAAAGGAACGCGAGGCGCTGTTCCAAGTCGTCGGCGGCGGACTCCAGCGGGAAGTCCCCGGTCGCCAGCGGGCCGCTGCCGGCGACGGCCGCGTCTTCGCCGTCGTCCGTCGAATCCTCGTAGCTCATCTCGTCGTAGGCCGACTCGAATTTCTTGCCGCGCTCCGGCTTGTCTTCGCCCGTCGGCACGTCCGGCACGTCCCACAGGGCCTCGGCGTTGGCCTCCGTGAGCGAGAAGAATCTCGCCACCAAGGTCGTCGCCTCGTCCGTGGTCATCACGCCGTCGAGCCACTGCCGGGCCAGTTCGTGGAAGGAGACCGTCCCCTCTTCGAGCGAGGCGTTTTCCGCCTCACTGAGCCACGCGATCAGGAGGGCGAGCGACGCCCGCCAGTCCCGCTGGAGCAGCAGCGCCTCGATCACTTGGGCGAACGCGGCCGACGAGGTGAAGCCGTCCCGGCGGTCGCGCCAGAAGGCGATGTCTTCCTTCGCCCCGGCCTCGTTGGCGAAGACGCGGCGGTTCCACGCGGCGAGGGCCTTCGCCACGTGCAAAGCGGCCTCGGCGCGCTCGCCGCCGTGCAGGCGGGTCACGTCGTTCACTTCGTAGGCGGCGAACTGGTCCCACCACTCCGCGAGGGCTTGCACTTGGCGGGTGAGTTGGTCTTGCAGCGCCGCCTCGCCGGCCGCGGCGGTGTCGGCCAACAGACGGGCGTAGATGTCGAACTGCCGGGTGAGGGCGTCGATCAGCTCCTCGTTGCGGGAGTCGTGCGAGCTGTCTTCGCGGGACTGGAACAGCGGGAACAGCCCCTGGAAGCCGAGGATGTTCCACGGGTCGGCCAAGGCCCCGCAGCCGATGCCGCGGTGGATGAGGTCTTCCACGTCGGGCAGCGTCTTGGCGGCGGCCCCGAGGTCGTTGTGCAGGATGGCGAGTTCGGCGGCCGTCTGGCGAATGGCGATTTCGGAGAGAAGCCGGGCCGAGGCGGTGGGGATCAGGGCGGCGTAGTGCCGGCTGGCGTCCGGGTAGCCGAGTTGGGCGAGGATCAGGGCCAGTTCGTGATTCTGAAGCTGCCCGGCCCGCTGCTTGGCCAGTTCGAGGTTCAGGTGTTGCCGGATGCCGCCGAAGGGCTGCTTGAGCCGCTTGGCCTCGGCCCGCAACAGTTCCCCGTGCTCGCCGGGGACGGTTTGCAGCAGCTTCGTGTAAAAGGCGTCCCGGTACTTGGCCACGTCCGGCACCAGCGTCGCCAAGCGGGCGTCGGAGTCGTGCGTCGTCGGCCCGGCCCCGCACACGCCGGAGGCCATCAGGATGGTCCCCGCCAGCACGGCCGACGCTTCAAAGAGAATCGCCGCGGTCACGTCGTTGAGCGCCTCGTGCGTGGCCGGCGGCTTGCCGATGCGCGTGAGCAAGGCGTCCAACACGGTCTGCCGGACGACGAAGCGGTGGTAATAGCCCTTGTTGTCGATCAGGTGCGGATCCCACTCGCCGAAGAGGTAGTTCGGCCGGCGGTTGACCGGGTGGCCGTGGTCGTAGGCCCGCGGGTCGAACGACAATTCCTGCAAGCGGTGCAGCTCGAACCACGCCTCCCGGCAAATGTCCTCGGGGGCGTCTTCGAGGATCGCCATCGTCTGCTCGATGATGCGCTCATACGGCCCGGCCGCCACGCCGGCCCCGCGGATGAACAGCGGCACGGGCCGCATTTTCTCGTGCGGGTAGAACTCGGTCTGCTGCCGGGTTTCCAACAGGGCGATGGGGCGGTGGCCCACGTAGTCGTTGAGTTGCAGGATGGCCGCGCGGGAGATGCGCCGCGTCTCCGTCCACGGGCCGCCTTGGGCCAGGACGGCCTCCATCACCCGCACGCAGAAGAAGGCGCTGAACAGCCGCTCGTCGGTCTGGTGCCGCAGCAGGTCGTCGTGGAAATGGCGGTACTCGGGGAGGACGACATCGAAGGCCAGTTCGACGACGGCCTTCGCCCGCGACGAGTCGCGGAAGGCGGCGGACCCGGCTTGTTCAAGGTGTTCCGCCTGGGCGGCCAGCCACGCGCGGAAGGCTTCCCACGGCTTCGCTTCCCCGCGGGCGATGAAGTGTTGGAAGGCCTCGTTGACGCCGCGCTGGAACTTCGGGTCGGGCCTGCCGTCCGAAAAGTTCAGGTAGCCCAGCAGCGTGGTGGGCGACACCTGACCGGCCAACTCGTCCGCAGTTCGTTCCATCGTTCACTTTCCACAAGCCCCGCGTCCGGCAATGCGGTTTAAGATACTCGCAACCCCGTGCCTAGGGGAAGTCAGATGTTGGATGAATCGACGCGAAGGGGGGTTCGGGGGGCGGCCGGGCCTTGGGTGAACGGCCGTCACCCGCCCGCGGGAAGGGGGTTGGAGTCTCGCCATCTCAAGCAGTTTCAACGGCGGGTTGCCGCGGCCGAGATACAACCGCCAAACATCACTTCCCCGCCATCGCCTTCGCCACGGCATCCGCGAACGGGATGGCGTTGGCGCCGGACCCGGCGGTGACGAGGGGGCCGTCCGTCACCACGCGCCGGCCGCGCTGCCAGTTGATCGGGCGGGCCAGGTTGCCCGGCGAGCCGACGGCCGAATAAGCGGCCGAGTGGTTGTCCAAGTATCCGAGGCGGGCAAGCGCTTGCGGGCCGCCGCAGATGGCGGCGACGGGCTTGCCGGCCGCCTGGAAGGCGTCGATCACGCGGCGGGTGACGGCTTGGTACTCGTCCGCCAACGGCTTGACTTGGAACCCCGCGAACACGGCGGCGTCGTAGTCGGCGGCGGACAACTGGTCGTTAAACAACAGGTCCACGGTCACGGCCGGGCCGGGGTTGGTTTGGCCCGGGGCTTGCCGGGCGACGCGGGCGGGCGCGGCGGGCGTAACGGTGCCGCCGAGTTGTTCGAGGCGGGCGCGCACCGGCTAGTCGTCGTCGTTCCACAAACCCGTCGGCGGCAGAATGAACAACACCCGCCGTCCTTTGGTGGCCGCCGTGGTCCCGAGATCGCGCCCCATGTCGGCCGTGGCCGTCTTGGGGTCGCTTCCCGAAGTCGCCACGCGTGGCGGCCGCACGGCGAAGTAAATGGCGGTGACGAGGAGCAGCGAAATCACCCCGCGCCCGCGGCCAGCAACGGCAGCGGGACGCCCCGCCGCCGCTTCGCCTCCCGGCCAATTCTAACGCGGGGCCTTGGCTCCGGGGCCGTGTCCGCATCGCGGGCGCCGGTCACGGGCGGCGGGAACTCGGGCAGCGGGACGGTCGGCTCCGTTTTTTTGATCAACGGCGCCAAGTCGGCCGCCACCTCAGCGGCCGTCGCGTAGCGGTCGGCCGGGTTCTTCACCATCATCTTGCGGACGATGCCCGCGATGTCCTCGGGGTTGTCCGGGCGAATCGCGCGGGCCGGCTGGGCCGGCTCGCGCGCGAGGGCGAGCCGCTTGTCCATCACCGTCGCCGCCTTGGGGAACGGCGCCCGGCCGGTGAGCAGGAAGTAAAAGGTGCAGCCCAAGCTGTAAATGTCGCTGCGGCCGTCGATGTCCGGCGCGCTGCGGGCCTGCTCCGGGGAGAGGTAGTCCGGCGTGCCCATCAACATGCTGGCGGCCGTCATCGGCGGCTGGTCTTCGCCCGCGGCGTCGTTCTCTTGCCGGGCGAAGCGGGCCAGTCCAAAGTCCAAGACTTTAATCTGTCCCTTGCGGGTAATCATCACGTTTTGCGGCTTGATGTCGCGGTGGATCATGCCGTGCTGGTGGGCGTGGGCCTGCCCGAGGGCCGCCTGCCGAATCACGTGGCACGCGACGGTCACGGGCAGCGGCCCCTTGCGGGCGACGTAGCGGTCCAGACTCTGGCCGTCCACGAACTCCATCACCAGGAAGTGCAGGCCGTTCGCCTCATCCGCGTCGTGGGCGGTCACGATGTTCGGGTGGTTCAGTTTCGCCGCCGCCCGGACTTCCCGCCGGAAGCGCTCAACGGCTTGGGCGTTGGCCAAGAGACGCGGGGACATCACCTCGAGGGCGACTTCCCGGCCCATAATGCCGTGCTCGGCCCTGTACACCATGCCCATGCCGCCGGCCCAAAGCAGGGACAAAACGCGGTAACGCGGGTGGCCGACCAATTGCGGGGGAATGTCCGCGCCGGCGGCCTTGGCCTTCCACTGGTCGCGGCCCTTCTCCCGCTTGGGGGATGAGGATGCGCGGCGGGGTGCGGAACCGGGTCGGGGCGAATGTCACGGCGGGACGGTCCATGTCCTGATTTCCCTGCGAAGGGGGCGGCAAACCAATTGTCGGATGAGTAGAAAGTCTTCAATGACCCCTGTCGATCCCAACTTCCGATCAGCCCACCCCCAGTCCTCTCCCGCAAAGCCGGGAGAGGGGAGAAATTCGGGTCCCCCTCTCCGCCGCGGAGAGGGGGCTAGGGGGCTTACAGGGGTAGGTCAGGCGAGAGCGAAGAATTCAGGCGGAAGTCGCAATAGTGCGACCATGCCGCGTTTTCTCGATG
>JAYTTY010000231.1:0-70602 GCA_043744795.1 Zavarzinella sp.
GACCCTGACCGACGGCCTAAACAGCCTCCCAACATCCCCCTTCCGACGAACACACCCAACCCTCGCCGCCTAGCCGACGCAAAGCGTGTCCTGCACCCCGGACTCACCGAATGTGAGCGCCGAGATTGGCCGCGAGATCATTTCTTGAGCAGCGACCCCGCGGCTGACTTGAGTGACCGCGCCCACTGGCCGTCATGGGTGGCCGCCTTCAGATACCACTTCGCCGACGCCCAGCGATTTTTTCGCCGGACCGCGTACCCCATGCTGCGGCACGTGGACCCCCACGCCTCCTTGACGGCGGCCGGATCGGTCGTCACGGGCAAGTCGCGCCTTCCCAACGTGCGCCGAAGTATGTGAAAGACCGTCTCCACCCGCTCCGCGAGGCGGCTGGACAGGTTGCCGTGGCCCGTGCGATAACGCACCAGCGGCTCGTCCACGTAGTCAAACTGGTAGTGGGCCGCGAGCCGCAGCCAGAGGTCGTAATCCACGGCCAGCGAGAGGGACGGGTCGAACATGCCAAGATGATCGAAGGCGCCTCGACGGACGACGGCCGACGAAAAGCAGACGGGATTCGCGCGAAGCAACGCGTTGAAAACGTCACCGCGGCCCAGTCCCGTTTGCGTGGCTTTGAACGGCTTACCGGCTTGGTCGATGAGTGTCCTGCGGGCGTAGACAACGCCGACGGAAGGGTTGCCGAACAACGGCAGTTGCCGTTCGAGTTTCGTCGGCTCCCACACGTCATCGGCGTCGAGGAAGGCGATCAACTCTCCCTTGGCGAGTTCGATCCCCAAGTTCCTCGCCCGGCACACGCCGACGCCGTTCACCCGGCATGACCGGATGAGAGGGTTGGCCAAATAAGGCTGGATCACGCGCGGCGTGTCGTCGGTTGAGCCGTCGTCGATGACGATGATTTCGGCGGGCGGGGCCGTCTGGGCCAACGCGGAGTCGAGCGCCAACGGCAGGTATTGCCCGTAGTTCTTCGCGGCGATGACGACACTGACGCGCGGAGTCATTGGCCCATCGCCCGGATGTGTTCGACGGCCACCGGCGACACGCAGAAGCGGTACTTGCCGCTCGGCTCCTGCGGGATGCGGTCCACCAGGTCCACCTCGGCCCGCATCGCGGGGCCGAACAGTTCTCGCGCGAGCGAGGTCACGCGCGAGCGGGACGTTTCATCAAACCGCTCGTCTGGAACGATTCGCAGGCGCAGGGCCGTGCGGGAGTCCTGAACGAGTTGGACCTGCGTGGCCCCGCGGATTTCGGTGGCGAAGTGGTCCGTCAGGGAGATGCCGGAAATCAGCCGGCCGTCCGGGGCCAACACGTAGTCGGCTTCCCGGCCCGTCACGCTCTCCAACATCGGCAAGCCGCGCCCGCACGGGCACGGCCCGCGCTTCGGCACGGCCACGTCCCCGACGTGGTAGCGGATCAACGGCATCGCCCGGTTGAGCAAGTCCGTGAGGACGAGCCGGCCGCCGCCGGGGGCCGTCGAGAGGGCCGGGTCGGGGACCACTTCCGCGTACACCGAGTCGGCGTTGAGGTGCAGGCCGGCGTGTTCCTCGCACTCGCTGGCGATCAGGCTCATTTCCTCGCACCCGTAGCGGTTCGTCACCGGGGCGCCGAAGGCTTCTTCGATCACCGCCCGCTGCCAGTCGTGCAGGATCATGGCCGTGGAAATGACGCCGTCCGGCCGGATCGTCCCGCGGAAGTGTTTGCGGACGAACACGGCGAACAGGTACAGGGAATGGGCGTGCCCGAAGATCAGCCCAGGCGTTTTGGAAATCAACCCGGCGGCGAACGCCCGCATCCGGTCTTCGGTCATGTCGAGCGTGTTCAGGTAGCTTTCGCGGTCGAGGATCGCCCGCCGCAGTCGTGTCTTCCACGAGCCGCGGTCGGCGGCGGCGTGGCCCCATAGCCGGGCGACGCGGGTGCCGCGCCGCCACCCGGACCATTGATCGGACCGCATGGTGGCGGCCCGCTTCCAGTCCATTGCCTCGCGGTCAACGGCGACGGTCAACGGCACGCCGGTGGACCCGGAGGTCGTCTTGAAGAATACATCCCGGTCGGCGAAAACGCACGACCGCAAGTCGTTCGGGTGGGTGCGGAGGTCTTGTTTGGTGAGAATTGGAAGGCGGCTCAGGTCTTCAAGGCATTCCACATCGTCCGGGGAAACGCCGGTCGCCTGCCACCGCGTACGGTAGTAGGGAACGGATTCCCATGCGTGTTGAAGCATCGCCTTGAGCGATGCGAGTTGCCGGGCGGCAATGACTTCCGGCGGGTCGAACTGTCGCCGTTCGAGCGCCCGCAACCGGCCGGGGAGGCGGTTGCCGGCCTTCCACGCGAAGAACGGCTGGGCGACGTGTCGGTTCAGCAGGGCCAGCATGGCCACCCTCCGCGGAGTCCGTTCCGGGCAAGGGGCCAGTTTAACAGACGGGCGCCCGAAGACACAATCCCGGTTCGGGTTCAAGCATCTTCCAAGTAGAACAGCACGTCGGCGAGGGCGTTCGACGCCTGTTCGAGCCGGGGCCAGTTGCGGTCCTCCATCGCGACGCGGACATTTTGCATCAGGCGGTCCAATTCGCCCTGGTCTTCGGAAGTCGCCTTCGGCCGCAGGCGGTCGGCCTTTTCCAGCAACGCCCGCGCCTGCACGGCTTCCCGTTGGCCTTCCCGCGGCCCGATGTCCAACCTCGGCATCGGTGCCGTCGCCTCGCCGGATTCGTGTTCCAATCCTTCGGAACTGTCGTCTTCCGAGTCGATGTTGTCGTCGAAGTCTTCGTCGTCCTCGTCTTGGTAGCGGTCTTCCCAGAGGTCATCCAAGTGGGTGGCGGCTTCCCGGCGCTCTTCGGTGTCCAGCGCCTTGAGCGCGTTGTCGATCACGATTTGCTTGGAGAGGCCGGTGGCTTTTTCGCGGGCGGCGACTTTCAGCACGCCGTCGAGCGTCAGGTCCAATTGGACGACGATCTGGCTCCCGGCCGGGAACTTGCCCAACCCTTCGATCATGAACATGCCGACGCGGTGGTTTCGCCGCAGTTCCTCGCTCTCCCCTTGGTACACGTCGATTTCCACCTTGGGCTGGCTGTCCGACACGGTGCGGAACACCTCGCTGCGGGAGACCGGCAGCGGCGTGCCGCGCCGGATGATCGGCGTGAAGATGAGCCGGTCCGACATAATGGAGGACGTCGGGTCAAGGGTCTTGATGCCGAGCGAGTGCGGGGTGATGTCCACCAGCACCGACCCGACGTTGTCGCCGGCGATCATGGCGGCCTGCACCGCGGCCCCCATCGCCACGCACAGGTCGGGGTTAATGTCCCGCCGCGGCGGCCGGCCCAACAGGTTTTCGAGCAGTTCCCCGACCACCGGCGTGCGCGTGCTCCCGCCGACCAGCACGACGCGGTCAATCTGGCTCGCGCCGAGTTTGGCGTCGTTCAGCGCCTTCTGCACCGAGTCCATCGTCCGGTCGATCAGCGGTTGGATGAGCTTCTCGAATTCGCCCCGGCTCACTTCCATCGACAGGTGCAGCGGCACCCCGCCCTTCTCGGCGATGAACTCCTCTTCGACTTTGGTGAACGCGAAGTCGGACAGTTGCTTCTTGGCGTCTTCGCACGCCCGGAGGAGTCGCGCCCGCGTGGCCCGGTCTTCGCGCAAGTCAATCTGGTGTTCCTCCGCGAACTTGTCGGCCACGTAGTTGAGGAAGAGTTCGTCGAAGTCGTCCCCGCCGAGTTGCGTGTCCCCGTGGCTGGCCAGCACTTCGACGACGCCCTGTTCCCAGTGGACGATGGACACGTCGAACGTGCCGCCGCCCAAGTCGTACACGAGGACGTGCAACCCGGCGGTCTGTTGCGGGTCGTACACCAACGCGGCGGCCGTCGGCTCGTTGAGGATGCGTTTGACTTCCAACCCGGCGAGCGTCCCGGCCTCGATGGTCGCCTGGCGCTGGGTGTCGTTGAAGTAGGCCGGCACCGTGATGACGGCTTTCGTCACCGGGTGGCCGAGGGCCTTCTCGGCCCGCTCCTTCAGCGCGCGGAGGATAAAAGCGGAGATTTCCGGCGGCCGGTATGTGCGGTCGCCCAGCGTGATTTTCTCGTCCGTGCCCATTTTCCGCTTCACGGACTTCGCGGTGCGGTCCGGGAACAGCGGGTACTGGTTCCGGGCCGGCTTGCCGACCAGCAGTTTCCCCTGTTCGGAGAGGCCGACGACGGACGGCAGAATCGGGTCGCCGTCGTCGCCGGGGAGGACGACGGGCACGCCGTCGCGCACGATGGCCACTTCGCTGTTGGTGGTCCCGAGGTCGATGCCAATAATCACGTCCGCCATGGGGTCGTCTCTCTCGGAGGGCAGTCGCTCAGCGCGACACTTTCACTTGGGCGAATCGGAACACCTGTCCGCGCCACCGATACCCGCGGCGAAGTTCCGCGGTCACCGTTCCGGGCGCGACATCAGACCGCGGTTCGACATCGACGGCTTCCATCAACTCCGGGTCGAATGGCAAATTCAAGGCCGGGATCACTTCCAACCCGTGCTGAGTGAGCAGGCGGTCGATCCGCTCCAAGCTCATGTGGTAGCCGGTGAGCAGCGCGTCCACGGCCGTCGAATTGACGGGGGCCGATCGCTTCGCCCCGAAGAGTCTCGCCATCAGGGTCGGCGATGGCGCAGGCGGATGCCGGTGTTTTTCCACGCCGTGCGCGGCCAACGCCAGTTGGTCGTACACGCCGACGAGAACCTTCATAAAAGGGCGGGCCGCGTCTTCGGCCGTGTCGGTCTTTGCCGCGGCCGGGCGGTCGGTCAACAGTTTAAGCGCCTCGCCGGTTTGCTCGACGGCCGTCCGGGCCGACTTCGTTTGCAGATTGACCTCGTGCCGCAACGCCGTGAAGCCACCGACGAGGGCCGCGTAGTCCGCGGCCGGGTCGGGAAACTCCGACTCTGGCAGGCCGTCCCACTCCGTGAGCCACGCGCGGAAATCGGCGAGGGCGGTTTCCATTGCCTCGGAAGTCATCGCGACGCCTTCCGGTGGGCGTCCGCCAGTTTGGCCAGCGAGTAGCGTTGGCGGGGCAGCCTGGAGAACACTTCCCGCATCACGTCGGCCACGGTGTCGTCTCGCCCTTCGGCATACAGCCGGTGTTCAATGCGCTGCTGCAACGTCTTCACCTTTTCGTAGGCGGCCCGAATCTGGCTGAACCGCTCCGCGTTCCGCTCCGGCGGGAACTCGCGGACGAGTTCCAAATAGCGCGCGCGGATGGCCTCGTCCGTGTCCTCGAACTTCACGCCCAGCACATCGTATGGCCCGGCCATGTCGTCTCCGTCGAAACGTCAGAAATAATAACCCGACCCGAGGTCGTCAATCAGGGCTTGCAAGTCCGGCGTTTGCGCGAGCCGGGCGTCCCACATCGAGCGCAGCAAGGCTAAGTCCGGCGTGCCGACGGGCGGGGATTCCATCAGTTGGTATGCCTTGATGTACGGCCTCGTCGCACTTCGGGTGACGGTTGCCGGATTTTTGGGGGCTTGAATCGCCTCGGCTTCAAAAAACCAGAAATAGGCGTTGAAGGGGAACAGCCCCCGCGCGCGGCGGGCGAGATCCTTGAGCGACTTGTACTGTTTTACGGTGTAGAGCATCACGGCCAACGCCTGCAAGTCCGGCTCGCTTGAGGCTTGGGCGGCGGCGGAGATGACCGCCGCGCCGATGAGTTTTTCATGAGCCTTCAGGCCGCGGTACGGGGTCGGCTCGAACTGAAATTGGGCCAAGGCGCGGGAGAATTGTCCCATTTCGGCGACAGGGGCCGGCCCGGCCAACGCGGCTTTCAACGCCGCGAGCAAGCCGTCCAACTCCTTCTTCGGCAGCTTTACGCGCGTCGCTTCGGCCAGCAACAAGAAGACCCCGGGGGCGCGGTTCGCCTCGCTCATAAGGTCAGTCTTGGCCATTTCCCACGCCGCCTTGTCTTTTTCCTTGGCCGCCATCGCGCCACGAAGAGCAGCGATTCCTAGGACGAAGGTGGCCGCTTTGTCGGCGGGCGTGTCCCGAATCTCTCCCAACCGCTGACGGGCGGCGGCGAAATCTCCTTCGCCCGCCTTCACGCGGGCCAGCACGAGCGTGGTCATACTGTCGCGGAGGCGGAGGGTCTTGTCGAGCGGGTTGAGCGCGACGGTTTTCCGAAGACAGGCCAGCGCCCGTTCGGGGTCGCCGGAGCCGAGATAGTAGACTTCGAGCCGACGGAGTGTCTCGAAATCGCCGCCGAAGCGCTCTTCCAGTTGAGCGGCGAGTTTCTTCTGGTCGGCGACGCGGTCCGTCTCGAGCAAGAAGTCGAACAAGTCGCGGGCCGGCTCGGGGTCGGTCGGCATGAGTTCCATCGCCGACCGCAGGGCCGGCTCCGGGGAGGGCAACACGCGCGGGCGCGGCGGCCCGCCGCGCATGAAGATGTCGAAGAGGGCGTCCGCCGGCCCCGGCCCGGCTCTCATGTCGAGGGCCAGCCGGCCAATTTTCAGTTGCAGCGTGCCGCGAATGCGGTTGAGGTGGGGGATGGGGAAAAACTGCGGGTTTCGCAACACCCACCGCTCGTACTCCGACCACGCCTCGTGGGCCATCGTCAAGTCGCGCAGCCGTTCGCCCACCAAGCCGCGCATCCGGTGGAATTTGGGGTCATGATCCGGCTTGCCAAAGACTTGCTCGTAATTCGCCAACTCATTCGGCTGACCGTGGGCGTAAATCGACCAGTAGACGACGGACGCGAGGGTGTTCAACGCCCGTTTGGACAACACCCTCAGTTCACCGACGACCTCCTTGGCCGCCCGGAACAGTGGCTCGCGGGAGCGCTCATGGCCGACCAAGGATTGAATCGTGGCCAAATTGCCCATTAACATGCCGAACAGCGCTTCTGTCTGGCGGTTCATCCGCGTTTGATTCGCCGCCGGCAACTCCCGCGGGGCGGCCGGATCGACAAACGCCCGCAGCGGGGCGACCAGTTGGGCGGGGGTCCGGTCCGGCCGCAAGCGACTCCAGTTTTCGGCCGCCTTGCCGTCTTCTTGGGCGGCGTAGGCGATCAGCCCGCGCAGCATCAGCTTCCATTCCATCAACGGCGAGGCCAAGCCGATGGCTTGCAACTTCTCGCGGGCGCCGTCCGCGTTTCCCGCTTCGTGGGCCGCGAACGCCTCGCGGTACGCCGCGATCTCGGCCACGAGTTCCGGCGACAGCACGGAGGACGTGGGCGTAGCCGGGTCTATCACCGCGCGGTCGATCGCCCGGTGGCGGATCAACTTGGTCAACTCGGGGTCGTTGAGCCGGTGGGCCAGCGCGAGGGCCTCGGCCTCGTCGCCGACGGCCAGCCAGCCTTCCCCGATCCGGCGGGACAGTTCCGCGGTCAGGTCTGTTTCCGCCGAAAATTTCTTGAGCAACTCGCGGGCGAGCGGCTTCAGGTCGGCCTTCAACACTTGGTCCAAGGTCCGGAGGTAGTGACCATGAAGAGCGCCCCGCGGCAAGTCACGCGGCGGGACCGCTGAGAGCTTGTAAACGATGTCGGCGGCGTCATTGAGCCGGTTCTTGTCGAGCGCGCGGTCCAGCTTGGCCAGCAACGTCCCGACCGTTGACACCTTCATGGCCACGCCGTGTCTCCGCCCTGAAAACTGTAGGCTGCTATCATATTACCGACAGTTGCTTGTCCCAGAGTCCCACCTACGAGACGGTGACGCCTTGCGGTTTTTGCTCTCCCCCTACCGACTGCCGACCAACCACCAAGTGTATTTGAACGAAGACGAAATGAGCGCGTGGCTGAACGCGATCATCGCCTTGTGGCACCCGGCTTTCCTGTGGGGGACGGACGCGCCGCCGAAGGTGGACTCGGCCTACGAGCACGAACAGCCGCAAGCCGGCCGCATCTATGTGCTGCCGGACACCCCGCCGCAGTTCCTCCCGGACGACTGGGCCGACCGCGTGCGAAATGTCGGGGCGGTCCGCTTCCCGGCCCACACCACGCGGGAAGCCACCCGCGGAGCCTTCAAGGAAACGCTCCGCGAAGCGATGGCATCGGACGAAGGACGGCCGCACTTTGACAAGCCGGAAATCGGCCGCCTGTTGGACTTGCCGGACGACCACGTTCAGCCGTTCTTCGGGCTGGCGTTCGGCTACATGATGATCGACTCGCTGTTCGAGGCGATGGACCACGAGAAACTGTTGGACGTGGCCGGGTTCTGGGCCGACGTTCAGCAGGCGATCCAATCAATCCTCGACAACGCCGGGGCCGATCTCATCGACGGGCACCTGCGAAACGCGGCCACGAAGCTCTTGGCCGCCCGCGAGGTCTTGTATTCCGTTAACATTCATCTGCTCGACATCTGGGACTTGCGCGAGTTCAGCCTCGACAGTCCGCCGCCGACGGGTTTCCGGACGGGCAACCCGTTGAGCCTCATGATGACCGCCCGCACCGCCGAGCGATTGGCCGAGGAACAGCCGGCCCTGTTGGGCGAAATTCGGGCGAAGCTGGACGAGGCGATCCAGCCGCCGGCGTTGGAAGTGATCGGCGGCATTTACCGCGACCGCGAAGACGCCGTGCTGCCGGTGGAGTCCCAACTGTGGAACATGCGCCACGGCCGCGACCGGACGAAGGCCGTCCTGAACGTGCCGGTCGAAGTCTTGGCCCGCCGCCAGTCGGCCAGCCACCCGCAGACGCCAGCGTTCGTCCAGTTGACGGGTTTTCGACGGGCGTTGCTGACCTCCTTCGACGGGGCGGTGACGCCGACGCACCGCGCGACCGTCGTGAATTGGACCTCCCCGGACGGGAAGTCCATCGACGCATTCACCCGCGTCCCGGCGAACGCGGCGAAGGCCGAGACATTCTTCAACTTGGTGTACACGCTGCACCAATCCATCGCGCAGGACAGCGCCCCGACGCTGTGCGTGATCCACGACGGCACGCCCGCCCAGCCGTTCCACGCCGACTGGCTGGCCCTGAGCAAACTGGGGCCGGCGTTGGGCGAGTGGACGACGTTTTCCCGGTACTTCAGCGACGCGCTGGCCGGGGAGTACGTCGGCGTCGCCAACCCGGACGACTTCTTCGCCGACTACTTGGAACAGCGGGTGAACGCCCGCCGGGCCGACGTGGTGAGCGGGTTCGCCAAGCACGTGCGCGACCGCCGGCAAATCGACGCCGGGCTGACCTTCGCCGCCATCAACCGCGTGATGAGCGGAACGCCGTTCGAGGGGGAACAGGCCGCCCGGTTGGAAAGTCTTCGAGAAACAGAAACGAAGCGCGAGACCGTCGGCGTGGACGGGACCGCCGGGGAAGAGTTCCCGGCGATCGCCGACGCGGAACGGTATTGGGCGGGGCAACTCGCCGGCCGTCTTCAGAGTCGGGCCGCCGAGAACCAACCGGGATACTTGTTTCTGAACCCCTGCTTGTTTACTCGCCGCGTGGCCCTGGAACTCGGCCGCGCCGCCGGCAACATTCCCGTGGCTGACCCACTGAAAGCCGTGCAGACGGACGCGGACAAGACCCGTGCCGTCGTCGAAGTGCCGCCGCTCGGCTTCGCGTGGATTCCCGCGTCAGGGACCGCCCCCGCCCCAAAGCCGCGGGTGCGCATGGCCGACGGCTTCACCGTGCGGAACGAATTTTTGGAAGCCGAGATCGACCCGGAGACCGGGGGCTTGAAAGCGTTGCGGGACACAAAACTCCGCGTCCCGCGGCTGGGGATGCAATTGGTGTTCAACCCCGGCAGTCGGGCCGAGGGCCGCGGCGTGGAGGTCACGCGCAACGGGGCGGCGATGGGAGAAGTCGTCAGCCGCGGCGTGATCTTCAACGAGCAGAATGAGGAACTGGCGAAATTCTCGCTCCGCATGCGGGCGTGGCTAACCCGGCCGCTGCTGGACCTGCGCATCGAAATTATTCCGGCGCATCCGCCGACCGGGTATCCGTGGCACTCATATTATGGGGCGCGTTTCGCGTGGCGCGATGAACGCGCCGCCTTGCTCCGCGGTGTGAACGGGGCATCGATGCGGACGGATCACACGCGGCCGGTGTCGCCGGACTTCATTGACATTCGACTCGGCCGAAGCGGCACCACGCTGTTCACGGGCGGGTTGCCGTTCCACCAAAAGCAGGGGCAACGAATGCTCGACGTGATCCTGCGCCCCGAAGGGGAAGAGGCCACCGTGTTCGACTTGGGACTCGGGCTGGACCGCGAGTACCCGATGCAGACGGCCCTCGGCTACGTCTCCCCGCTGGCGGTGATTCCCACGACGAAGGGGCCGCCGCACATCGGGCCGTCCGGCTGGCTGTTCCAACTGGACAGCCCAAACGTCCTGATGCTCGGCATGCGGCCGGCCGCCGACGGCAAGCGGGCCTTCGTGGCGACGATGGTCGAAACCAGCGGCGTCCACGGCGGGTCCGCCCTGCTCCGCTGCGTCCGCGACCCGGTCAGCGCGACGCTGTTGGACGGGGACGATCTTCCGACGACCGGCTTGACGGTGACGGGCGACGCCGTGCAGTTGGACTTCGCGGCGGGGGAACTATTCCGCGTCCGCGTGGATTTTGAGTGACGCGGCCAGCCATCGCTCCGCGGCGCTTTTGGCGTCCGTGGCGGAAATGGTTAACACCGTTCCGGTCGTGGGGTCGAGCAACGCGAGACTGATCGCTTTCCCTTGGGAAGCCAGCGCGGCAATTCCCAACCGAATCGTGCCGCGACGCTGTTCGTCGATGACGACGACGCCACGCTCCCACTGCCCGTCCGTCGTGCCGTGAATGTCGATCCTATGCGGGGGCATTGGGTGCCGCACGGCCACCGCCGACGGGCGCCACAACACTTCTGTCGTGATGTCCGCCATGTGTCGATTCGCGGCGAGTTCGGTCTGTGTCCTCGGCTCTCGCACGCCCGCAAGCGTTTCCACCAAGCGTTCACGTCCGAGCGTCATTTCGTCGGGGGTCGCGTCATCGAGGTAAATCGCCCGCGGAGAGCGCGTCACAGAAGTGGCTTCCCGGGCGTCTCGTACCGGGTCGGCAGAAGCCGCCGGCCGTTTCACTTTCGGCGGATCTTCCGTCGCCATCGCCGTCCGCACGGCGACAACCGGAACGTCTTCGCCAACCAGCGATGCGTCCAAGCTCGCGCCCGTCGCCAAGTGAAATCGGCTGTTCAATGTGGTCAACCACGGATTGGGCGTGGAAATCTCCACCGGCTGGTCGGCCGGCGCATCGGTTGGGAAAAGCTCGGCGAAGGACCCGGACAGGACGAGCAAGTCCTTGGCCCGCGTCGTCGCCACGTAAAAAATGCGCTGCTCTTCCTCGTACGCGGCGGCGGCCTCCTTCGCGACCGCCAAGTTGTGGGCGAAGTCGCCGAACAAGGGCGGCGTTTCGTCCGGCGCTTTGACCACGAAACCCAGATCGCGGTCCCAGCGCACGCGGCCGCGGAAGCCCGGATTTCTCCTCCCGGTCACGTCCGGCAACACCACGACGGGGAATTCCAACCCCTTCGACTGGTGGACGCTCATCAGCCGGACCACGTCCGCGTTTTCCGGCTGCGTGGCGGCCTGCTCTTCCCGCAACTCGCGGGAAACCATCGCCGAAAGTTGCTTGATGAAGTCGGCCATGTGGAACAACCCCGTGCGGTCGAAGCGGCGGGCCATGTCCGTCAGTTTCCAGAGATTGGCGAGCTTTCGCTCGCCGAGTGTTTCCAATTGCAGGCCGGAGTCGAATCCCGTGTCGGCGAACACACGGCTGAGGAGAGTCGTCATCGGCACGCGGTCTTTCAACGCCCGCCAAGTGACGAGCCATTCGGCCACGCGCGCCGCCCGGCGGCGTTGGTCGGGCGGGAGCTCTCTTCGCAACTCTTCGGCCCGTAAGCCCTCCCAAAGCCCGTTCGCGTGTTGGCCGAGGGCCAACACGGTTTCATCGCTCAACCCGCCGAACGGGGACCGCAGAACGCCGAGAAGACTCACTGAGTCGTCCGGGTTCTCAAGCGCTTTCAACAAATTCAGAACGTCGTACACCTCTTGCTGGGCGAAAAAGGCCCGGCCGCCGACGATGTAATAATCCAACCCCTCGGCCCTCAAAGCCGCCTCGTAAATCGGCACGTTGGACATCGCCCGAAAGAGCAGCACCACGTCGCCCAACGCCATCGGCCTCAGCGTGCCGTCTTTGCCCGCCACCAGCGGCCGGCGGTCGTCCAAAAGACTTCGCAATCGCTTGGCGATCGTCTTGGCTTCCAAGGCCCGAAGGTCGTCGGCCTTCACCCCTTTTTCGCCGTGAACGCTCCACCAGAATTCGACACACGGCTCGCGGTGCAACGGCTTGCCCAGCGTGACCAATGGCTCATACCCGACGAACACCGGAGAGAACAACGCATTCACGAACGTCAGCACCGGCGGCTGCGACCGGAAATTCGTGGTGAGCGGCAGTCGGTTCGCCGCCGGAACGCTGTGTTGAAGATTTCCGAACAGCGACACGTCGGCCCCGCGGAATCGGTAGATGGACTGCTTCACGTCCCCCACGGCGAAGAGGCGGCTGTCCGTCAGCGGGTCGTCGGTCAGCAGCCGGACGACGGCCATCTGCACCGGGTCCGTGTCCTGCATTTCGTCCAACAGCAGACGCTTGTAACGCTGCCGGACGTGGCGAAGGACGGCGGGGTGTTCGGTCAGCAAACGGTGTGCGAAGGCCAGCAAGTCTTCGAAGTCCATCACGCCGACCCGCCGTTTCGCCACTTGGAACTCCGCGCCGACGCGCAGCGCCACGCGCGCGAACGCCACCGCGACTTCGGCGATTTCGACCACCGCCGTCTCGTTGGGCGCCGCGATTTCGCCCAGCGCGGCGACCATGGCGTCCCGAAAGGTTTTCAAGGCGCCGAGCATGAGGTCGTACACCTCTTTGCTTTCCCACGCCTTCGCCCGTTCATTGTGAATCTTGGCCGACTCTCGAATGAGGTCCAAGTCATCGGCCGAGACGGTTCCCGTCGCGGCGACCGCGATTTTCTCCGCGAGGACGGCCAAGCGGTCTCGAACGTTCAGATTCGTGGACGCGTGCGACTGCAAAAGTGTCAGCACGTTTCGAGCGGCCGGGTGCGACGTGAAAAACTGCTCGGCGGCCGCAGCCGTGATTTTGGCGTGAACAGTGATCCACCCCGCGGCGATCTCGGCGGCCGGCAATTGAACCCATTTTTCCCACGCCGCCATGTCCCGTTTGGCGACCAATTCGCCGACGGATCGCAACACGTCCGTCCAGCCGTACAGGACCGTCAATCGTCGGCAGGCGTCTCCCGCGGCGCCCTCGGCCGTCAGCAGGCGCTGCATAGCCGTGCGGATGGCGTCGTCCATGAGGTTGACGCTGAGCATTTCCTCCAAGATCTCGAATCGGGGGTCGATGCCCAACGCGATCGCGTGTTGACGGGCGAGATTTCCGCAAAAGGAGTGAATGGTCGTGATGGTGGCCGATTCCAAGTCCCGCAGGTGGGCGTCCCACCCGCCGTCCGGGTCTTGGGTGAGCTTTTCGCGGACGGCCGCCCGGATTCGCTGCCGCATCTCCCGGGCGGCCCGGTCGGTGAACGTGATGGCCACGATCTCGCCGACGGAATGATCGGCCAAATACCCCAGAAAGCGCCGAGTGAGGACAAACGTTTTCCCGCATCCCGCCCCGGATGAGAGGACGACCGACCCGCCGGCGCTGAGGGCAGCCGTCTGTTGGGCGGTCGGCGGGGCGTCACTGGAATTCGGCATGTCCAAGAAAACTCGAGTAAGGGAGACAATCATCGAAGCGCTGACGCGGTCAGTTGCCGAAGGTTACGCCCTGAACTGTGGGCATATATTTTTCACCGCCGCTGAACTTTTCAATTCATCCGTCGCCTTCACGCGAGTGTGAAGTGTCGATTAAGACGCATACTTTTCCACAGGCTGGCGGAATCAACCGTCTCTTTGGAACCCGGAGGCGCGCGACGCCCCTTGGAGCGGAACCCCGTGATGCACTCGCTGACGACCTCCCCGGCCATCCGTCCGATGTTCATCATCACCGCCGTGGCGATCGTCCTCATGGCGGCCAACGGCTGGGGGCCGGTGCCATTCCCAAATTTTCTGATCGTCCTCATTCTCGCCTGCGTGCTGGCTTACCAACTCATCGCGTTCACGAAGCGCGAGCGGCTGGCCGCCGAGCGGTCGGCCTTCGAGGCGAACGCCAAGCGGCTCACCGAATTCGCCAAGGTGAACGCGGAACTCAGCCGGGAGTTGTGCGAAAGCCGGGTGCTGGAGGAGGAGACGAACCTGCAAGTCCGGGCCTTCGACGCGCTGCTCCAAGGGGTGATTATCACAGACCCGAACCGGGCGGGCAACCCGATCATTTATGCCAATGATCGATTCGCGACGCTGACCGCGTACGCCAAGCACGAAGTGATCGGCCGCGGGGCGGACTTCCTGCACGGGAAGGACACGAACCCGCAGACGATGGCGACCGTCCGGGACGCGCTAAAGGCGGCCAAGCCGTGTTTCGTCGAGACGCTCAGTTACCGGAAAGACGGGGCCGCGTTCTGGAACGCCCTCAGCGTCGCCCCGATCACCGACGGCGGCCGCCTGACCCACTTCGTCGCCGTGATGACCGACATCAGCGCGCAGAAGAAACTGGAAGAACAACTCCGGCACGCTCAGAAGATGGACGCCGTCGGCCACTTGGCCGGCGGGGTGGCCCACGACTTCAATAACTTGCTGACGGTGATTAACGGGTGCTGCGAACTGCTCCACGCCACCGACGGGGTGCGTGAGGGCGGGGTCGCCTTGGTGGACGAGATTCACAAAGCCGGCGCCCGGGCGGCGGACTTGACCGGGCAACTGCTCGCGTTCAGCCGCAAGGCCGTGTTGCAGCCGCGCGTCGTGTGCATGAACGACCTCGTGGAAAAGTTAGTCGCCATGCTCCAGCGGCTCATCGGCGAAAATGTCCGGCTGACAACCTTGACGGCGGCCAGCCTCGGGCGGGTCCGCGTCGATGCCGGGCAGGTGGAGCAGGTGTTAATGAACCTCGTCGTCAACGCCCGCGACGCCATGCCCCACGGCGGCGAAGTGACGGTCGAAACCCGCGAAATGCGGGTGGACGGCGACCTCGTCCGCTCCGCGCCCAACGCCCGGGCCGGGACGTATGTGCGGGTGAGTGTGCGGGACACGGGGCACGGCATGGACAAGGCCACGCTGGACCGCCTCTTCGAGCCGTTCTTCACCACCAAGCCCGTCGGCCAAGGGACGGGCCTCGGCCTCGCGATGGTGTACGGCATCATGGAGGCGAGCGGCGGATTTATCCAAGTGTCGAGCAAGCCCGGCGGCGGCACGACGTTCCGGCTCTACTTCCCCGTGTGTCAGGAAGCCGTCCGGCCGTCCTCCGCGCCGTCGTCGGATGACGGCCGGGGCGGCGAGGAAACGGTGCTGGTCGTCGAAGATGAAGACGGCGTCCGCGCCCTGACCGTTCAGTCGCTGCTCGCCCGCGGCTACCACGTCCTGCAAGCGGTGTGTGGCAGTGACGCCCTGCGGGTGGCCGCGGATTACGACGGGGCCATCGACCTGCTCTTGAGCGACGTGGTCATGCCGGGGATGAGCGGCAGCACGTTACGAACCCGTTTGGCCGAAGACCGCCCCGAGATGCGGGTGATCTACATGTCCGGCTACATGGACGACGCCGTCGTCCGCAACGGCGTCAGTCAGCAGAAGTGCGACTTCTTGCAGAAGCCGTTTACCTTGTCGAGCCTGTCAAAGAAGGTGCGGGAAGTGTTGGACCGCCCCGACCCGTCGGCCGACAGCACGCCGGAGTTGTCCGAAACGGTTGCCTAAAATCGTCTCGATTAGAGCCTATTCTCTTGTTGATTCCCGCATTCGTGTCCAATTGTGAAGGTCTGCCAACTTCCCTGCCATTGCGCGCGACCGATTTGGCTAAAAATGGGCATTCGGCCGTGAAACCGTTTGCGTGTGTGCAAAACGGATCGTATCTTGCGGATCAACAAATCCGCGTCCGTCTGACACAAGCACGGGTGAACAATCAGTTTTTGGCGAGCAGCCATTCCAAAATGGCCTTTTGAGCGTGCATCCGATTCCCGGCTTGTTGAAACACGACGGACGCGGGGCTTTCCATCACGTCATGCGTGATCTCTTCCCCACGGTGCGCCGGAAGGCAGTGCAACACTTTCATATGGCCCGGGGCCTTGGCCACAAGGGCCGCGTTGACTTGGTACGCGGCGAATTCGCGCAGGCGGCGCTCGCGTTCCGCCTCTTGGCCCATGCTGGTCCACACATCCGTATAAATTACGTCGGCCCGCTTGACGGCCTCGGCCGGGTCACGCACTTCTTGGGGAAATGACCCGCCGACGCGGGCCCGGTACTTCTCCGCGAAGTCGGCGGGGAACCCGTACCCGGGCGGGCACGATAGTACGAACTTCATGCCGAGTTTGCCGCACGCCACGGCCAGGGACCGGGCGACGTTGTTGCCGTCCCCGATGAACGTGACCGTCCGGCCTTTCAAGTCGCCGAAGCACTCCTCGACCGTGAGCAGGTCCGCCATCGCCTGACAGGGGTGGGACGTGTCGGACAGCCCATTCACAACTGGCACGGACGCCGCCGCGGCGACGCCGACCACAGTTTCCTGTTTGAACACCCGCAGGACGATGGCGTTCACGTACTGCGACATGGTGCGGGCGAAATCGGCCAGCGTCTCGCGGACGCCCAAGCCCACTTCCCCGCCGGCTTGGAACAGGCTCGTCCCGCCAAGTTGGGCCACTCCGGCCTCGAAGCTGACGCGGGTGCGAAGGGACGGCTTCTCGAACACCAAGCCGACCACTTTGTTCTTGAGCGTCGGCGTGAACGTGCCGGCCGCCGTCTCGGCCTTGAGCCGGTGGGCTTCCGTGAGCAAGTGGCGGAGGACTTCCGCGGGGTTGTCGATGACCGTGAGAAAATGCCGCATAGGGATGACTTCAATCGCGTTCGGGATGCCAAACCAAGGTCAGAGTCACGTCATGGCCAAGACGACGTCGTCAATGATGTCGCAGCCTTCATCGATCTCGGCGTCCGAGATGTTCAGGGCCGGCAGCAGGCGGATCACGGTCTGGTGCGTGGCGTTGATGAGCAGTTTTCGCTTGAGACACTCGGCGACGACCGGGGCGCCGTCCGCGGCCAGTTCCACGCCGATCATCGCGCCTTTGACGCGGATGTCGCGGACCAGCGGGCTGCGGTCTTTCAGGGCGGCGAAGCGGGCCGCGAACTTCTCGCCGACGTGCGTGGCCCGTTTGAGGAGGCCGTCCTGCTCAATCGTTTCGATGGTCGCCAGCGCCGCCGCGCAGGCGATGGGGTTCCCGCCGAATGTGGCGGCGTGGGTGCCGGGCTTTAGTTTCTCGGCCACCGCGGGCTTGGCGAGCAGACCCCCCAAGGCGACGCCGCCGGCCGCGGCCTTTGCCAGCGTCACGATGTCCGGCTTGACGTTCCAGTGTTGGTGGGCGTACCACTTCCCCGTCCGCCCCATCCCGGTTTGCACTTCGTCGAGGACGAGCAGCAACTTGTAGCGGTCGCACAGTTCCCGCAGCCCCTCCAAGTAGCCGGGCGGCGGGACGTTCACGCCCCCCTCCCCTTGGATCGGCTCGACCATGACGGCGACCGTCTCGGCATCGACGGCACGGGAGGCGGCGTCCAAGTCCCCGAAGGGGACGTAGGTGAAGCCCGGCAGCATCGGGCCGACGCCCGCGTGGTATTTCGGCTGGGCCGTCGCGCTCAGCGCCCCCATCGTCCGGCCGTGGAAACCGTTGTGCATGGTGATGATCTTGTACCGGTCACCGCCGTTCGCCGCCGTCGCGCGGCCGTTCAACCGGGCCAACTTAATGGCCGCCTCGTTGGCCTCGGTCCCGCTGTTGCAGAAGAACGCCCGCCCGTCGAACGTCGTTCGCGTGCTGAGCGCCTCGCCGAGCAGCCCTTGGGCCTCCGTGTACCACGTGTTCGGCACGTGGATCAGCCGGGCGACTTGCTCTTGGACGGCCTTCACGACGCGCGGCGGGCAGTGCCCCAACAAGCCGCAGCCCCAACCGGGGAAAAAGTCCAAGTACCGGTTCCCCTCAACGTCCCACACGCGGGAGCCTTCGCCGCGGGTCAAGCACACCGGGTAGCGCGTGTAATTGCCGATCACATACTGTTGGAACTTGGCGACGACGTCGGTCGATGTCATGAGCGCTCAATTCTCGAAACGGGCGACAAAATGCGAAACAGGGCGGCTTTTCCCGCCGCCGGTTCACGCCGTTAGAGGACGATTTCCGTGCCGACGCCCTTGTCCGTGAAAATCTCCAACAACAGGGAGTACGGCCGGCGGCCGTCGATCACGTGAATTTTGCCGACCCCCGCCCGCAGCGCCTCGAAGCAGGCCTCGACTTTGGGGATCATTCCGCCGTCGATCACGCCGTCCTCGACCAACTGACGACACTCCGCCGAGTCGAGGTGTTCGATCAACGTCGCGGGATCCTTCGGGTCCCGCAGAATGCCCGGCGTGTCGGTCAGCATGACAAATTTGGCCGCCTTCAATTCGGCCGCGACGGCACAGGCCGCCGTGTCCGCGTTCACGTTCAGCCACCCGCCGTCCGCGTCGTAGGCCAGCGAGGGAATCACCGGCACCACCCCCGCGTTGGCGAAGTCGCCGATCAGGCCGGCGTCCACGCGCGTCACTTGCCCGACGCGGCCGAGGTCCACCGGCGCGCCGCCCGGGTTCGGGAGCGTCAGCCGCTCACCGTGCAAGGCTTGCAGCGTCCCGGTGTGCAGTCCCACCGCCCGCCCGCCCAAGTCGCGGATTTGCCGGACGATGCCGGCGTTCACGTCCCCCGTGAGGACGGAGACGACGATGCCAAGCGTGGCGTCGTCCGTGTACCGGCGGCCTTGAATTTTGAGGGGGACGAGGCCGCTCGCGGCCATCGCCCGGTCGATGGGCTTGCCGCCGCCGTGGACTAGGACCGGCCGCAGCCCGACCGTTTCGAGGAAGACGACGGACTGCAGCGTGGCCCGCAGGGCGGCCGGGTCTTCCATGGCGCTGCCGCCGAGCTTCACCACCGTGAGGCGGTCGCGGAATCGGCGAATGTAGCTCAAGGCCTCGACGAGGGCTTCCGCCTTGCGAATCACGTCGTCCATCGGCTCAAGTGCCCATGGGGTTCAAAATGGAAAAAACCAATGTAGGCGACCGCCCGTAATCGTCAATGGTCGGATGGGCTTGCGAATTTTGAAAAGAGGATGAGCAGCCTGCCAAGGGGTCTATTGCAGCTCAATAGTCGGGTAAGGTGGGACCGGCGTCCCGCCGGTCTGCTGTCCAACCGACCGGCGGGACGCCGGTCCCACCGGGACGCCGGTCCCACCGGGACGCCGGTCCCACCGGGCAACCGGTCCCACTGGGCAACTCCCCAAGTGCATGTGACCACTCGTTACCGCACCAGCCCGCGTTGCCGGAGATAGCCCAACACCAAGCGGTCGAACGGGACTTGCGTGGTGGTGAACAAGTAACTGATCCCCCGCCGGGTGCAAAAGTCCTGCAAGCCGCCGCGGAAGGCGGCCAAGGTGGCCTTGTACCGCTTGAGCAACGGGGCGCTGATCGTCACTTCGGCCAAGTCGCCGTCTTCCGCGTCGGTCAGTTTCAAGTCTCCCGTCATCGGCGGGTCCACTTCTTCGCCGGACAAAATGTGGATGGCGTACACGTCCATGTTGCGGGCCATAAGGTAGCGCAAGCCGGCCTCGTAGCCGCCCTTGTCCAAGAAGTCGCTCAAGACCACCACCACTCCTTTGCCGCTCGCCTTCATGCTGAACGTTTTCAGGGCGGCGGTCAAGTCGCCGGCCCCCGCCGGCTCGAGGCCGTCCAAGAAACTCGTCAGCCGCCAGAACGTGCGCCGCCCGCGCAGCGGCGGCGGCCCGGTCGGCCGGTCGTTGAAGCTTTCGACCGCCACCCGGTCCATGTTGCACAGCCCGACGAAGCCCAGGGCGGCGGCCACTTGCTTCGCGTAATGCAATTTGGTCGGCGAGCCGAAGCCCATGGACAGACTGTTATCGACGAGCAGATAAACGTGCAAATCTTCTTCTTCGAGAAACAGGCGCAGGAACAAGCGGTCCAGTCGGGCGAAGAGGTTCCAGTCCAAAAATCGCAAGTCGTCGCCCACCGTGTACGCCCGGAAATCGGCGAACTCCACGCTCTGGCCCTTGCGCCGGCTGAGGCGTTCCCCCTTGGTTTTCCCGAGGAAAATCTTCCGGGACACGATCTCCAGCCGTTGGAGCCGGGCCAAAAAATCGGGGTCGAGCAGCGGGGCGGCCATGTCGGGTGCGTCCAGTCGGCGGGGCGGGGAAAAGAAGTTTACGGCCCGGAACAAAGTTTTTGTTGGTCTCGGAACGCCGCACTATGCTAAGTTAATTGAATGGAGAATTTTCACCAGTCGGCATAAATCTGTTTCAGGCAGTGAATTGTTCTAGGGAACGCATCCCCGCCGCCCCCTCCCCTGAGACACCGCGACTGAAAATATGTCCCACGTTGGATGGGGCGCTCCAGCCCGCCCAAACGCCGTTCGCCCGTAGTTAAACACCCTGTCGCCCGGAACGAAACCGCTATGCCACGGCCTGCAAGTCTGTCCCCCGAACTGTTGAGCACCTTCGTCACCATCATCCGCACGGAAGGCGATGCGACGTTGGCCGCCGAGATCCTGCGCATTAACCAGCCGTCCATGAGCAAGCGGCTCGCCTTCCTGCAGCACGCGGGGCGCATTCTCCGCAAGCCGTGGATCGAGCGCGTCGGCAAGACGTGGATCATCACCGAGGAGGGCCGGCGCGTGCTGCCGGCCGCCGAGGAACTGGTCCACCGCTACAAGTTGCTCGCCGAGAACATCGACGAGGAGCGGCCGGCCGTCGTCCTCGGGTGCGGGGCG
This sequence comes from Zavarzinella sp., assembly GCA_043744795.1. Taxonomy (GTDB): domain Bacteria; phylum Planctomycetota; class Planctomycetia; order Gemmatales; family Gemmataceae; genus Zavarzinella. The sequence goes on from JAYTTY010000231.1 coordinate 20,851, forward strand.
ACCTTGGCGGGCAATTTCGTCCGGAAGGCGCTGGCCGCCTTCCGCAAGGAACACCCGGCCGAGTCGGTCCGCGTCTCCCAGCGCCCGGCGCGGGAGCGCGTCGAGGGCGTCGCCAACGGGTCGCTCGACTTGGCCGCCGTCCGCATGGCCGAGGGGGAAATTTGGGACATCGCCCACCGGCCGCTGCACATCGAGACCCTGTGGGAAGACCCGCTGGTCTTGGTCGCCAAGACGGACAGCTTGTTCGGGGACGGCGAGGAAAAGCCGACGCCGAAGGCCGTCGCCCGGCTCCCGTTGCTCGTGCCGCCGCAAGGCCAGCCGCTGCGGATCGAATTCGACCGCCGCTGCCGGGAGGCCGGCTTGGGCGACCGACTCAACATCATCGCCGAAGTCGGCCCGGCGGCGACGCTGCTGGAATACGTCAAGGACGGCCAAGGCGTCGGCCTCCTGCCCCGCTCGGCCCTGCCGGACAGCCATAAATTGGTCGTCCGGCCGCTGCCCTCCAAACTCTCCCCCATGATGAAATGGCAGGCGATCTCGCGGACAAAGGCCGGCAATGACGACTTGGACCTCGCCCCCATCGGCCACGCCTTCCTGGAAGCCATGCGGACCGCCGCGGCCGGCATGAGCGCGGATTAAGCGGCGCGGGCCGCGTTACCGCACCTTCCAAATCAGAATGATCGCGGCGGCCACCGTCACGGTGGCCGCTTGCACAAGTAACACTCGCGTCAGACCGAAGGCGTCCGCCGCGGGGCCGAAGACGAGGTTGCCCATCGGCACGCCCGCGCTCAACATCATGGCCCACACCCCCATCACTTTCCCGCGGTCGTGATTCGGCACGCTCAGTTGGACGGCCGACTGCCCCGTGGCGAAAAACAAAATCATCCCGTACCCGAAGACGGCGCACGCGCCGAGCGCCATCCACTGTTCCGTCGCCGCGGCCATGCCGGCCAACGCCAGCGCCACCAGGCCCAGCCCGCCGAAGAGCAGTCGCCGCCGCCGGACTTCGGAGCCGAAGGTCGCCGCCGTCAGGGCCGCCAACAACGCCCCGCCCCCCACGGCGCTCAACATCATGCTGTAGCCGTCCTCGGCCCGGCCGAGCACTTGGGACGCGAACGACGGCAACAGGGCCAACAGCGGCCATCCGCCGACGGCCGCGAGACCGGCGACCAACACCAGCGCCAACAGTCGGCGATCTCGCGCCAGCACGCCGAAGCCGCCCCCCGGCGTGCGGGCGGCGGGGACAGGTTCTTCCGGCGGCAAGGTCATCCACGCCAAGGCCAGCAGCACGGCCAAATAGCTGACCGCGTTGACGCAGAAGCACAGCCCCGGCCCGGCGACTTGGAGGAGAAACCCCGCGATGGCCGGGCCAACGGCGCGGGCCGTGTTGAACAGCAGCGAGTTCAGGGCGACCGCGTTGACGAGGTTTTCCCGCGGGACCAAGCCGGGGACGAAGGCAAGCCGGGCCGGCAAGTCGATGGCCTGCACGCACCCGTGGAAGAACATGATGCCCAGCATCGCCCAGAGCGAGAGGGCGTCCGCGTAGTACAGCCCCATCAGCGCGAGGGCCGCGAGGAGGAAACCCGACTGCGTGACGCCGATCAGCCGGCGCTTCGGCACGCGGTCGGCCAGCGCCCCGCCGAACGCCCCGAACAGAAACGTGGGGCCGATTTGCATGGCCACCAAGAACGCGGGCCACTGGGCCGTGTCCGTCCGCTTGTGGGCGAGCCACATCAGCGTGGTCATCTGCGTCCACGACCCGATCAGCGAGACGAGTTGCCCGATGAAATACAAGCGGTAGTTGCGGTGCCGGAGGGAGCGAAAGGTCCGCATAACAGGGGTGAGGGAATAGGGGTGTGGGATTAGAAAAATCAGAATACGCGACCGGGAGAGGCGGGCCGATTCGCGTTTCCCTTACCCCACGCCCCTAACCACTATCCCCTGCTCAGGCCTTGGGGACAGACAGGGCGCCGTACACCGGGGCCGGGATTTGTTCGGCCAAGTGGTCGATGTAGGCCTTGATCTGATTCGGCGGGGCCGAGCTTTCGGTGACGATGACCAAGCCCTCGGCCAGTGTTGCCAGCAAGGGGTCGTTCCCGTCGAGGGCCATCGGCGGGGCGACCATCAGCACCAGTGAATACCGCTCCCGCATTTCTTCGACGAGCTGCCGGAAGCGGTGGGCGGACATCACGCCGCTGACCCGGTTCGACAGGTCGGCCCGGGAGTATTCCACATTCTTCAGGGCCGTCGGGATGAAGCAGTGCGTCGCCTCCGACCGGCCGTCCAAGAACCCTTCCACGCGGGCGGACACGGCCGGGCCGTTGGGGCCGGCCCACGCGGGCGTCTCGGCCGTCGCCCGGCCGTCGAATACCAGCACGCGACTGCCCTCCTGGCACAGGTGTTTGCCGAGGTCGCCCATGAGCGACGTGACTTGCAGTTGCTCCTGCGTCGGGGCGAACAGGACGATGCTGCCGCGGTCCACGCCTTCTTGCGTGATGCGCTCGGCCAAGGCCAACACGGCTTGGCTCATGGGCACGGGCGCCGGCTCGGCCGGGAATGCCGTTCGGGCGGCCGGCGTTTGCGGCGGAGGGGCGACGGGAATGGCGGCCGGCGGCGGGGGCAGCGTGACCGTGTTGGCGGCGGCCGGTGACAAATCGTTGAACTTCAAGCCGGCCTTGGGGGGCGGCGTCACGGTCGCGGCGGCCAGACTGATTTGAGTCGACGAGTCCAACGGGATCATGATGTCCGCGTCGGCGGGCCGGGGCGTCAGTTGGATGACAGGCTTCTCCGCGACGGCTGGCGCCGCCGGAGGATGGCTGACGGGAATGCTCGCCGGCCGGTTTCCCGCGAGACTCGCCGCGGCCGGCGCCGGGGTGGCGACGGGAACCACGGCCAACACGGCCCGCGGCAGCGCGGGGGCGGCGACGCTTGCGGTCGGTTGGCCGGCCATGAGCCGGGGCATGGCGAACAACGCGATGTAGCCGAGGAAGATCATGGCGGAGACGCCCAGGACCGCGGCGGCCATCTTCGGGACGTTCGTCGCGTACGGGCCGCCCCCGGTCGTCGCCGGCGTGTGGACTTTCAGGTCGTCCGCGTTCGGATCCTTGCCGCGGTGTTCGGCGTCCGTCATTTGCGCGGAGAGTTCCGTGACGCGGGCGCGCACGAGGCCGATTTCTTCCTCTTCCGGCCCCAAAACGCGCTGAAGGGCCAACAGTTTATTAAGGGCGACGCGCTTTTCCTTGATGTCGTCCTCGATCGCGTTGATCGTCGTGGGCATCGTGTTCAAGTCCTTCTCGGCCTTGTCCAACTCCATGTTGTTTCCAAGTCGGAGGGGCTTGCCTTCGAGCAAGCCCTTCTTGAGCTTGTCAAACTGAGTCTGCATGGCGGCCCTCAGGACATCCGCCTCGTCATTCTGCTTGACAATGGCCCGCGTCGACTCCAACTCATAGACGATTTTCTGATACTCGCTCATCGAATACACACCGCGCTGGGTCAACACCCGCGTCCGCTCTTCTTCTTGTTCCAGTTGCCGGAGGCGGAATTTCGCCGCCGTGTAGATTTGAACCGTCTGCGTTTTCTGCGCGAGTTCGTTCATCAGGGTTGTCAAGATTGGCGTGAATGACTCGTCGATGTCGCGGTCCGTGGCCGGCGCGGGGTTGTCCCGCCGGTTCTTCAGGAAGGCGATTTCCGTCTTGAGCGTGGACTGCGTCCGGCGGGCGAGTTGGAGGTTCCGCTCCTCTTCCATGACGGCGGAGCGGGCGGTTTCGATCTCCGACTTCAAATCGACGACGCCCTTGAGGCTGTGGGCCTTCTGGTAGTCGTCCTTGGCCCGCTGGAGGTCGGCCATTGCCCGGGTGTAGTCGAGCTTCACCTCGGCCGCCTTTTCCTTGATCGACGTCTGCCGGTACTTTTCGAAGGAACCGATCGACTCGGCCATGATGGCGTTGGCGATCTGCGCGGCCGCCTCCGGGTCGGTCCAGTCGAACGAGACGTCCAAGAACTCGGACATTTTGGAGACGTCGACGTGCAGGTTCTTGGCGAACTCTTCCTTTGTAACGTCGGGCATCAGCCGTTCGCGGACGCGCTCGGGGGCGTCCATCGTCTTGACGATCTGCGTCATCGTCTGGATGTTGGGCGGGTTGTACAGCGGCCGCATCCCGCCGCGGTAGTTGGGGATGTACGCGAGCTTGCCTTCGGCCCGGTACAGCGGCTTCGCGTACTTGAAAATCAACGCCGCGCCGACGGCGGCCGTGACGATCAACCACACCACGAGCAAGGTCTTGCGCTTGCCAATCTCTTGGAGGAGAATGGCGAACAGACTCGGGGGGAGCGGCCCGGGGCCGGCGGGCACCGTGATCCGCGGGTCGGCGCCGAACGGACTGACGGCGGCCCCCGACGGCAACAGGCCGGTCGATGGCTGGAACGATTGAACCTGCATGTGTTGACTACCCGACAACCCCACGAGGGGGTGTCGGCTCCGTGTGGCCGAGTCGTGCCCGTCAATGTTGAGATTGTACCCAAATTAGCAAATTGCCGGAAAGGTCAGGTTTCGAGACTCGACCTGCACGGGCACAGGACGAGTCCGGGGACACGTTTTAAGCGACATTTCCCGTTTCCAACACTTCAAGGATGGCACACAAATCACGGCCGGGACGAACGTTCCGACGCGGCGCTGGCGTCATCCGCTATGTTTGGTGTGATGATTCCCGCCGCGGGCTAAAACTGAGGGGGCGCCGCAATGGCCAAGAAAATCGACTGGATGTACAACCGAAAATCATGCACGACGTGTCAAAAGGCCCACGGCTACTTGGCGGCCGTCGGTAGCGTGACGATCACGGAGATGAAAGAAGCGTCCAAGGAGCGGATCGGGCCGCCGGCCGCGCTGGTACTGGCGAAAACCGCCAAGCGTGTCATCGCCATGCGGGGGAAAAAGGTGGTTTCGTTCGACTTGCAGAATGAGACACCGGCCGACGAAGACCTTTTGGCCGTGTTGATCGGGCCGACGGGCAACCTGCGTGCCCCGACGGCCTTCGTGGGGGGCACGATGATGGTGGGATTTAACGAGGAAACGTACAAGAGCGTGCTGGGCTTATGACCCCGCCCGGGTCAGGCGAACAAAGGCGATTTCCGGGCGGACGCCGAAGCGGAACCGCCAGCCGAAGCCGACGCCCTTGTTGACGTAGACCGGGACCAATTCGTGTTGGTGCAAGCCCGCCGCCATCCGCCGGGCCTTGCGCCCCAAGAAGACCCGCCCCACGCCCGGCCAATTCACTTGGCCGCCGTGCGTGTGCCCGCTCAACATCAGGTCGCCGCGCAGGCCGGCGAAGAGTTCGGCCGTCCGCGGGTTGTGGGCCAGCACCACCCGCGGCACGTCCGGCGGCAACTCGCGCAAGGCCTTGGCGGGTTCGCACTCGCGGGACCAGAGGTCGTCGATCCCCGCCACCCCGATGACCGCCGGCCCGCGGCCGAGCAAAACCCCCTCGTTTCGCAGCACGCGAATGCCGCGGGCGGTCAACGCCTCCGCCACCGCTTGGTGCAGGCCGCGGTGCCGGCGAAAGCCGAGGGCGTTGCGCACCGAGAAATCGTGATTGCCCAAGACCGCGAACACGCCCAGCGGGGCGGTCAAGCGGCCGAGGGCGGCGGCGGCGGCGGCGACCGACTCGTACCCCGAATGGACGTAGTCGCCCGTCAGGGCGACGAGGTCGGGCCGCCGGGCGTTGGTGCGATCGACCACTTCGCGGAGGTATTCCGGCGGCAGTTGTGGCCCCGCGTGGAAGTCCGTCAGGTGCGCGACGGTGAGGCCGTCGAGGGCCGGCGGCAAATCGCGGACGGGGACCGTGAGGTCATTTTCTTCGAGCCAGACCGGCTCGACGCGGCGGGCGTAATTCCACCGCGCCCAGTGGCGCCCGACCCAGCGGGCCACCGGGGAAGTCGCCCACGGGGCGACGGACAAATCGGGCCGGGCTTCCGGCATGGGTGGGTATTCCGAAACACGAGGAAAAACACGGCATGGGCGGGACGCGCCGCCGCCGGGGCGCCCGTCATTCTATCGCCGGATCAAATCTCGTCCTCTTCTTCCTCTTCCTCCGCCGCGTCATCGTCATCGTCGTCATCGTCATCGTCGTCATCGTCCCCGAATTCGTCGTCGTCCAGTTCGTCATCGTCGTCGTCGAACTCGTCGTCGTCAAAATCGTCGTCGTCGAACTCGTCGTCGTCCAGGTCGTCGTCGTCGTCCAGGTCGTCGTCGTCGTCCAAATCGTCGTCTTCTTCGTCATCGTCATCGTCGTCGTCGTCGTCCGCGTCGTCACCCTCTTCCACCGCGTCCTCGTCCTCGTCGCGGGCGAGTCGGGGGGCGGGACAATCGAGCGGACGGCTGCGGCCGGCCGGGGCCGGGCAGACTCCGGCTTCGGCAAGCCCCGCCAGCAACAATTTCGTGCGGCCGTTCATGGATACCATCCTCCTGCCAAAAACAGAGTCCGTGAATTTTCCGTGCCTGTCGGGAGTTCCGCGGCGAAACTCCTTCGTAAACCCGTCGGGCCGCCGTCACCATTTCGGGGCGGCGGGTCACTCAGAATTCCCGCGCCCAAGCGCCGGTCAGCGGCCGGGGTTCCCGTTCGTAACCGCTTCTTAGGAACGCCGTTTCAGGGTGTCAAGGAGTGAATCGGGAAAGCCGGTTCCCCGCCGAGAGAATTCATATGGTGACACGGCCCTCGGCCGTCCCGCCCTGAGAAACCGATGCCTGATTTACCCGACCCCGAGACGGCTGCCCCCGTGATCGGCGTCGATCACGGGCCGTTTTATGTCGAGACGCCGGAGGAAGTCCGCCGTCTTGAACCGTTCACTGGCTGGGTCGCCGAGCCGTGGAACACGGTGACGGGCTTCTTCTTCGTCCTCATCGTAGCCGTGTGGGTCTGGCGGTTAAGGGGCCGTTACCGCCAATACCCGTTCCTCACGATGGCCCTGCCCCTGTTGTTTGTCGGAGGCGTCGGGGGAACCCTGTACCACGGCCTCCGTAATTGGATCGGCTTCTTCCTGATGGACGTCGTGCCCATTTACTTGCTCGGGCTGATGGTCAGCCTATACCTTTGGCTGCGCTTGGGGCCGAAAATTCGCTACTTGCTCGGAATGTTGGCCGTCCTCGGGCTTCTCCAAGCCCTCGGCCACGTTACCCTGCCCAGGCATTGGGCCATCAACCTGTCTTACGCGGGATTGGCGGTGTTGATCCTCGCCCCCGTCGTGGCGGTCATTCTTCGCACGCACTTTCAGGGTGCGGGGTGGGTCGTCTCGGCCCTCGTGTGTTTCGGTCTTGCCTGGCTATGCCGCCTCGCCGACACTTGGCGCCCGCCGCTGCTGCCGATGGGAACGCATTGGCTTTGGCACACCTTCGGGGCGCTGACAACCCACTTTCTCATTGAGTACCTGTATCGAATTACCAAGGTGGATTTACGGTCGCCCCCTTAGTGCGGAGTTAGATGAGGCTGGTATGGCGTTTGCGAATCTGTCGGTGATGCCGTGCGTCAATCTCACCGGAGGCAAATTCCATGCCTCGCCCCATCAAAGATCAAGTTGTGGTCCTCACCGGAGCCTCTTCGGGAATCGGCCGGGCGACCGCCGTGGAACTTGGCCATCGCGGGGCCACCGTCGTCCTGGCCGCCCGGTCGGCCATGTTGGTAGTTGCACCGTCATGAACCCTCCTGGGGGAAGGGCCGCTTTTGCCCGTGATTTCGTCAATTTCAGACCAGTTGTTCAAATGACAATTCCGCGACCGGGCGGGTGTCGGCCTTGAACACCTTGGACAGCAATTGCAACGCGCTTTCCTGTTCTTCCGCGGTGTTTGACGCCATCGCGTCGGCCGGGACGACCAAGTGCATGTCACGCATGTGGGCGTCGGCGGCCGTGAATAGGACACAAATGTTACCCGCGAACCCGGCGATGACGACGGTGTGGACGCCGAGATATTCCAGGAGTGTGTTGAGGGTGGTTGAAAAGAAGCCAGAATGCTTCGGCTTCAGGACGAAGTAATCGTCCGGGGAGGGGCGCAACAATTCGGCGATCACCCTGCCCTTGCCCTTCAACGCATGATCGACGGTGGTGTTGAAGTCGGATCGCCACCGGCCAAAATTGTCATTCACGTAGATGACGGGAACCCGAGCGGCCTCCGCCCGCAGACGCAGTTCGGCGATCCGTCCGGCCGCCGGCAGAGCCGTCGTGAGCAGTTGGTCCGCTTCGGGAAAATCAAAGTCGTTGATGACGTCCACCAATAAGACGGCGACGGCCGACTGATCGGGGGCGGCCCTGTGCAGCGTCGGATTCTTAGCGGGCATTGTCATGGCCTCCGGCGGTGAGGAGGCGTGATTGGGAGAAGTTATCGGGGCGGTGGGCGTTCCGCCGCCCGACATGGTTAGCCGTGATTCGCGTCGTTGCGGCCGCCGGGCTGAATGAAGGGCGCTTCTCCCGCGCCGGTGAAATTCCCGAGGCGGCGTTTTGGGTCTTGTTCATTGAACCCGGCGCCGACTTGGTCTTCCGTCTCGTCGCCCGCCGGCTTGTTTTCGCCGGCGTTCGGGCCAGAGTGGGATTGGTTGGCCGGCGGGACCGGGCCTGGGGCGTGGTTTTTTTTCGACATGATGGAACTCCCATTAGTTGGTCGATGGGTGGTGAAAATGCCACTCGATCTTTACGCAAAAGTGGCGCCGAAAGGCGCTTTCACTTATCCGGTGGTACGCCCGTTGCAATCCGGCGTCGATCCTTCCTCGTGCGAGACTCATGATGACTGCGTTTGAACTTCCCGAATGGGGCGGCATGCTCGTCCCCGACATGTCGCTTGTCGAATCATTCGTCCGGGCGACGCTGGTCTACTTCGGCATTTTGATCCTGTTTCGTGTGGTCCTCACCCGGCAAACGGAGTCGATGGGACTGCCCGACGTCATGCTGGCCGTCTTGGTGTCCGAATGCGTTTCTCAAGCTCTGGGGGCGCAGGCCAAGTCGATTCCGAACGGGTTGGTCTCGGTCGCCGCCCTCCTCTTCTGGAGTTACTTGTTCGACCGCTTGGGCGGGCGCTGGAAGTGGTTTGAAAGACTTCTGGAGCCGCCGCCCGTTGCATTGATGCACGATGGCGAGGTGTTGCCGTCGAACATGAGCCGACAGGGCATCACGGACTAGGAATTGGCCTCGCAATTGCGCGAACACGGGATCGAAGACCGGGCCAAGGTGAAGTCGGCCACCTTGGAGTCCGACGGGTGCATCAGCGTTGTGGAAGCCGACGACCCGGCCATTCGGGAGTTGCGAGAGATGATGCGGTCTCTGCTCAAGGAAATGGCCGAGTTGCGGGCCGCCGTGACGGGTCGCGATCCCGTGTCGGGCAAGTAGAAGAGAGCCGCGCGTGATTTCCACAACCCGGGCGCGTATCATGGCCCCCATCGAGTCTGTCTGAAAAAGCCGGGGGCCGATGATGCGCCTGTGTCTCGCGGTTGCGTTGGTTCTTTTGGCGGCCGGCACGAGTTGGGCCAAGACCTTCGTATATGTGGCCTTGGCCGACCAGAAGAAGATCGCCGTCTACCAAATGGACGGCGCCGACGGAAAACTGACCCACGTCGCGGACGCCGCCTGTGACGGCGAGCCGGCCGCCCTCATCACCGATCCGGCCAAGAAGTTTCTGTTCGCGTCCATCCGGGCCGAGGGGAAGTTGTCCTCCTTCCGCATCGACGCCGCCACGGGTAAATTGACGGCCATCAACACCGTGGAAGCCGGCGCCGACCCGGCCCACATCTCGACGGACGCCACGGGCAAATACTTGCTGTGTGCGTACTACGTCGCCGCTAAGGTGTCGGTGAATGCCATCGACAAGGACGGCCGTTTGAGCGAGAAGCCGGTGCAAAGCCTTCCTACTGCCGACAAGGCCCACTCGGTCAATCTGGACGCCACCAACAAATTCGCCTTGGTTTGCCACACCGGCTCAAACGTGATCTTCCAGTTCGGGTTCGACGCGAAGAGCGGCACACTCACACCCAACAAAATGCCGAAACTTCCTACTGGCGCCAACTCGGGCCCGCGGCATTTGGTGTTCCACCCCAACGGCACGACGGCCTACGTGGACAACGAGCAAAATGCGAGCGTGACCGTGTATCAGCTTGACGCCAAGACCGGGACGCTGTCCCCTTCGCAAACAATCTCGACGATGCCGAAGGTCTACGCCGGCCCGAAATCCTGCGCGGAGATTCGCCTGCACCCGTCCAACAAATTCCTGTACGTCGCCAACCGCGGGGACGACTCGCTGGCGGTGTTCCGCGTCGGCGAAGACACCCTGCTGACGGCGGCCGGGCACGCGACCACGGAGAAGAACCCCCGGTCGTTCGACATCGAGCCGGCCGGGAACTTCCTGTACGCGGCCGGCGAAACGTCCGGGAAACTCGCCACGTTCCGCCTCGACGAAAAGACCGGGGCCCTCACGCGAGTCGCCACCACGCCCGTCGGCACGATGCCGTGGTGGGTGACGGCGGTCCGCTTTCCCGATTGACCTTGACCGATTCCCGTTCCCACCCAACGCCGGAGTCCCCGTGAGCCAACCCAAACCACCCCCCACCGGAAAGCCGGCCACGGCCGGCGCGGACTTGGAGATCAAGGACGCCCAACTGATCTTTTCGGCCGTGTGGGCCGACTTGGAGGCGCAGCATGGCCGGGACGCCTTGCGTTTCCCGCGCGAGTTCATTTGGCTCGGCGGGGCGCCGGGGGCCGGCAAGGGGACCAACACGCCCTTCATCGCGCAGGCCCGGGACATCACCGCCCCGCCCGTCGTCATCAGTGGGCTGCTGACCACGCCGCAGGCCGTGGCGATCAAAAACGCCGGGCAGATGGTCGGGGACCGGGAAGTGATCGGGCTGCTTCTTGAAGAACTGCTCGACCCGAAGTACCAGGACGGCGTCATCGTAGACGGCTTCCCCCGCACCAAGGTGCAGGTGGAGTTCCTCAAGCTCTTCTACCACGCGATGCTGGACCTGCACTCCGAGTTCCAGACCAGTCCGACCGCGAGGAGCCACCGCAAGCCGCTGTTCCGCATCGCGCTGCTGTTCGTCACGGAGGAAGTGAGCGTGCAGCGACAGTTGTACCGCGGCGGGCAAATCCGGGAACACAACCGCCAAGTCCGCGAGTCGGGCGTCGGCGCGTTGCAGGAAGAGCGGGTGACGGACCTCGACCCGGAGTTGTGCCGTAAGCGCTACCAGGGGTTCAAGGAGACGAATTTCGACGCGCTCCAGTCGCTGCGGCAAATCTTCCACTTCCATTACATCGACGCCGAGGGGGACTTGGCCGAGGTGCAGCGCAACATCCTGCGCGAGTTCGCGTACCAGAGCACGCTGGAACTCAGCCCCGAGGTGTTCGACTTCATTCAGAACATTCCGCTGGCCACGCAGCTCGGCGTCCACGCCCGCCAAGATTTGATTCGCCGGCTGGAGCAGTACGCGGAGGAGAATGAAAGCCTGTTCCGCGGCGTCGTGAAGTTGATTGAGGCGAAGATCCTCCCCATCGTGCGCGCACACGCGATGTCGGGGCACGCCCAGATCAACAGTGAGGAAGAACTGCTGAACGACCCGCTCGCCCTGCGCATGGTGATCGACGTGCTGTGGGAGCGCGGCTTCCACGTCACGGTGGACATCCACCGCGTGGAAGTCCCGGAGCGGATCAACCCCGACACTTGGGAAATTGTCTGCCGGATTAAGAAAGTGTTTCAGATTGAGGTGCGTTATCCGCCGTCCGATATTCGGCGCGGGCACTGATTTTACACTGGCGGGCGTCGTCGCTTCGGCGGATAATCTCATCACCCACCGGCCCCAGGCTCCCCGCCAATGTTTTCGCACCATTTCCCATCCCGCCGCCGCATGATGCAACTCGGCGGCATCGGGTGTCTCAACTTGTCGCTCCCTCAATTGCTGAAGGCCGACAAAAAAACCGTTGTGCCGCGCAAGGCGGACGCCTGCATCGTGATCTTCCTCGACGGCGGGCCGAGTCACCTCGACATGTGGGACATGAAGCCGAACGCCCCGGCCGAGATTCGCGGGGAGTTCAAGCCCATCGCCACGTCAGTCCCCGGCCTACAATTCGGCGAACACTTGCCGCGAATGGCGACGTTGGCCCACGAGACGACGATCATCCGCTCGGCACACCACGGCGTCAACAACTCCCACGCGGCGGCCGTGTACGCCGCGCTGACGGGGCACGACCGCGGCGAGAACGGCGGGGGGACGAAGCCGACCGACTACCCGGCCATCGGGTCCGTCTTCGGCAAAGTGTACCCGCCGACCAAGCCGGTGATCCCTTACGTCTCCATGCCGTTCATCACGAAGGAAGGGGCCGGCGGCCCGCCGCAGCCGGGGTTCTTCGGCGGCTGGCTCGGGCGGACGCACGACCCGCTGTTCGTCCTCCGCGACGCCAACATCCCGGGCTTCGAGATCGAAGAACTCGCCCCGCCCGCCGACATCCCGTCGGACCGCCTGCGTTCACGCCGCGACCTGCTCGGGACACTTCGCCGAGATGCGGGCGACCGCATCGCCCGTGACATGAACGGCTTTCAGCACAATGCCTTCGACTTGTTGACTTCGCCGACGACGCAGCAAGCCTTCCGCATCGATCAGGAGTCCGACCGCACGCGGGATTCCTACGGCCGCAACATTTACGGGCAAAGCACCCTGCTGGCCCGCCGTCTGATCGAAGCAGGCACCCGACTCGCCTGCGTCTCATGGGCGCCGGACGCCAACGCGACATGGGACACGCACGGCAACAACTTCGTCAGCCTCAAAACCAAACTGCTCCCGCAACTCGACGCGGCAGTGTCATCCCTCCTGACCGACCTGTCGGCCCGCGGCATGTTGGAGCGGACGCTGGTGGTGGTGATGGGCGAATTCGGCCGCAGCCCCAAAGTGAACCCCGGCGCCGGGCGGGACCACTGGAACTTCTGCTACAGCCTGATGCTGGCCGGCGGCGGCGTCAAGCGCGGCCACGTCTTCGGGGCCAGCGACAAGATCGGCGGCCGGCCGTCCAGCAACCCGGTATCGCCGGCCGACATCGTGGCCACCATCTACCAAACGCTTGGCATCCCCAAAGACTTGGAACTGCGCGACGGCCTCGACCGCCCCTTCGCGCTCGTCCCCTGGGGGGATGTCATCCCGGACGTGTTGACGTAATTGAACATTAAAGCCCATGCACGGCCGTGCATGGGCTTTCGGTGACTTCTCCCCCGAAAGGCTCTCCATGCGACACCTGCTTTGCGGCCTTCTCCTGTTGGCGGCCGCCCCACTGGCGACAGCCGCCGATCGCGTCCCGCTCGTCCTCGACTTGTGGCCCGGCGTGGCCCCCGGCGAGAAGGGGAACATCCCCGACGAGAAATTTGAAGAGCCGAAGCCGAACGAGAAGCAGCCCGTCAAACGGCTGGGCAACGTCTCCAAGCCGACGATCACGATCACGAAACCGGCGGCCGACATCGACACCGGGGCGTGCGTCATCGTCGCCCCCGGCGGCGGGTACACGATCCTCGCGTGGGAACACGAAGGCACGATGGTCGCCGACTGGCTGAACAAGATCGGCGTGACGGCCGTGGTGCTGAAGTACCGCGTCCCGCGCCGCCCCGACCAGCCGAAGGACGCGAGTCCCATCGGCGCGCTGCAAGACGCCCAGCGGGCCGTCGGCCTCGTGCGCAGCAAGGCGAAAGAATTGAAGATCGACCCCGCCCGCATCGGCATGCTCGGCTTCTCGGCCGGCGGCCACCTGACCGCCTGGGCCAGTTCCAACACGGACAAGCGGGCTTATGAAACCGTGGACGACGCGGACAAGACCAGTTGCCGCCCCGACTTCGCCGTGATGATCTACCCCGGCGGCCTGCTCGACTCCGCCAAGAAGCTGAAGGCGGAACTCCCAGTCACAAAGGACTTCCCGCCCAGCTTCCTCGTCGTCGCCGCCGACGACAAAGGCTCTTTCGACAGCACCGTGGAAATGACAAAGGCCCTCCGGGCCGTCAACGTCTCCGCCGAACTCCACGTCTTCGCGTCCGGCGGCCACGGCTTCGGCATGAAGACCGGCGACAAGCCCTATGTCCAGTGGCCGACGCGGTGCGCGGAATGGTTGCTGGCGCAGGGGTATTTGAAAAAGTGAATTATTAGCCGAAGTACATACATCGCGATCTCTGGCCAATTATTTAGCCATTCGCCCAGTTTCCCTGCCAGAGGTCGTGCAGATGGTGTTTCGATCCATTGAAGTATGGTACAAAAACACGCCGTTTGCTCTGTTGCCGGCCGACATACGCGCGATGCTGACTCCGGAAGAATTGGAAGCATATCGAGGCGGAACGGATTATTTCACGAAGAGGGCCGGCAAGTGCGTTTACAAGCCAATGCGGAATTTCTTCCGACTGCTTGGCAAAGCAAGTTTGGAGATGCTGCACCTGTACGCCAGTGACGACCCAAAGTACAAGGCATACTTTGTTTTCTACCTGAGTGAGGCAGAGCGTCATGTGCAGGTGAGGCTGGGGTCGGGTTCGCTGCCAGGCGACCCGCCCCCCGGTCTGTCACAAGTCTACCAAGATGTGAGCGGGACCATTGACGGTCACGAACTTGTAGGTGGCTGGGAATCAGCAGAAGAAGTGGAAACCGTGGCTGCCCGTCGCTGGCAACCCAACGATGCGGGCGGCTGTCAACTCGATCAGAGTTTTCTCACGTACAGCTTTGGCAATGGGGACTACGCCGGGTACGCCGGTCCGGAGCGGGGCTTCCTTTACGAACATGAGAGCGGCGGTCGCTTGGAGCCTTTCCAATTACTTCAATGGGCTGAAAAATACTTCGGGTCTTATGAAGCCTCGTTCACAGTGAAGAAGCCCAAACGACGCTGATCATAACAGTTCACTTAGGGCTACGATCCACTCTTCTACAGACTTGCTTTTGCGTATAACGATGAACGCACCGTGATGAGCGAGGCAACTTCCCTTTCTCGAACTCGGGGCGATGCCCCTGCTCATTCCCGCCTCTACTCTCTTTTGGAAAGTCTCTTCATGAATCGCTTGCTGATGGTTTTCACATTGGCCGCGCTCGGCGCGCCGGCCTTCGCGGAGGTCAAACTCCCGGCCGTGCTCGGCAGTCACATGGTCTTGCAGCGGGATCAGCCGTTGCCGGTCTGGGGCTGGGCCGAGAATGGGGAGGAGGTGACGGTCACGTTTGCCGGGCAGACCAAGACGGCGACGGCCGACGAGAAGGGGAACTGGAAAGTGACCCTTGAGGCCGTGAAAGCGAACGCCACGGCGCAGACGCTGACGGTCAAGGGGAAGAACACGGTCGAATTGACGGATATTCTCGTCGGCGACGTGTGGATCGGCTCCGGGCAGTCGAACATGGAGTGGCCGCTGGCGGCTTCCACCAAGGGCAAAGAGGCGGTCGCCGCCGCCAAGCACCCGAACATTCGGTTGCTCAACGTCCCCAAGGTGCAAGTCAAAGAGCCGGCCAAGGACGTGAAGGCGGCGTGGGCGGTGTGCGCCCCGGAATCGGCCAACGGCTTCTCGGCGGTGCTATACTTCTTTGGCGTCAAGTTGCAGAACGAACTCGACGTGCCGGTGGGCCTCATCAACAGTTCGTGGGGCGGGTCGCCCATCCAGCCGTGGACCGTGACGGCCAAGGGGTCCGGCGCCATGCACAACGGCATGATCGCCCCGCTGCAACCGTTCGCCATCAAGGGCGTGACGTGGTACCAGGGGGAAGCCAACGTCGGCAGCGGCATGAAGTACCGCGACGACATGGAAGCCCTCATCACCGGCTGGCGGCAGACGTGGGGCAAAGACATGCCCTTCTACTTCGTGCAAATCGCCCCGTTCTCCGGCTACGGCGCCGGCTCACTGCCCCCGCTGTGGGAGGCCCAGACGGCCGCCCTGCAAATCCCGAACACCGGCATGGCCGTGACGACCGACTTGGTGGACAACGTCGGCGACATCCACCCGCAGAACAAGTTGGACGTCGGCAACCGCCTCGCCCTGTGGGCCTTGGCGAAGACCTACGGTAAGAAAGATGTGGTCTTCTCCGGGCCGATTTACAAGGGGATGAAGGCCGAGGGGGACAAGATCAAGGTCGAGTTCACCAACGTCGGCGGCGGGTTAACGTCGCGGGACGGCAAGCCGCTTTCAGCATTCGAAATCGCCGGTGAAGACGACAAATACGTCGCCGCCGAAGCGGTCATCGACGGCGAGACGGCCGTGGTTTCCGCGAAAGATGTCAGCAAGCCGATGAACGTACGATTCGGCTGGAGCAACATCGCCAACCCGAATCTCTCGAACAAAGAGGGGTTGCCGGCCTCACCGTTTCAGTCGAAGGATTGGAAGGGCAACGGGTCGAAGTAAGTAAACCGCAAAGCCCATGCACGGCCGTGCATGGGCTTTCACCCCATCAAGCGCGCCCGAACAAATTCGGAATCGGCTCCGCCTCGGCCATCTGTTGAATCTCTCTCGGCAACCCGCGGACGACGCGCAGTTTACCCACGTCGAACAGGGTGTTCATCACGGTGCCGACGAGGTTCTTGATGCGCACCGGGTCCGAGTTCGGCTCGCCGCCGTTGCGTGCTGACTGGCCGATCACCTGGCCCATGTTCAGGCCGCCGCCGGCGAGCAGTAGCGGGCCGAGGTTCCCCCAGTGGTCCCGGCCGCCGTTCTTGTTGATCTTCGGTGTCCGGCCCATCTCGCCGCAGCAGACCAAAAGAATCTTGTCCGAGAGGCCGCGCGCCTCCAAGTCTTCGATGAACGCCGAGAGGGCGTGGTCGAGCGGCGGGGCCATGTAGCCCATGCCCTCGGTCACGGGGGCGTTGTTCTCGTCCGCGTGCATGTCCCACACGAAGTTCGTCGTGACCGTCACGAAGCCGGCCCCGCGCTCGCACAGCCGCCGGGCGAGCAACAATAGCTTGCCGAGAGTCTGCGAATTGTCGCGGTACATCAGGTGGTTCTTCCACTTTTTGTTGATGGCCTCCGGGTTCACCAGCGGGGCCGTGTCGTACCGGCCGACGGTCTTGGCGTCTTCCCGCGACAGGTCGAAGGCGTCGGCGACGCCGTTGAGCAGAACGCTGTAGGCTTTCTCCCGGCCGGTGTCGTGGCCGGCGCGCTGGGCGTCGTCCAACGAGCTTTTCGCCAAGTCGAGTTGCGTCAGCAGGCTGCGCCGGTCGTCGAAGCGATTTATCGGCAGGGCCAGCTTCATGTCCTTTTGAAACTGCCCCGTGCCGCCGGGGACGAACGGCGCCGACACGACCCCGAACGGGCCGGGACTTGTGAAATTGCCGAAGCCCGTCTGCTCCGGCCGGGCGGTCGGGTCCACGGCCCGCGGGAAGAGGGCGATGTTCCGCGGCATCCCGGTGGCGGGGTGCGTGCCGCCGGCCATCCGGGCGAACGCGGCCCCGAGGTTGGCCCCGGCCGTCTCCTTGCAGACGACGGGCTTGATGTCGTGGTTGGCGTCGCCCGGCACATACGAGCGGACGATGGCCAGCTTGTCCGCGAGCTTCGCCAATCGCGGGAAGGAGGCCGCGAAGCGGACGCCCGGCAGGGCTGTCGGGATGTGCCCGTTGGCGCAGCGGATGTCGGCCGGCGCGTCCGGGTGCGGGTCGAACGTCTCGAACTGCGACGGCCCGCCGTGTAGGAACAGGAAGATCACGCTCTTTTCGGACTGGCCCGTCTCGGGGGATGCGCGCAGGAAGTCCAAGCCCGGCAGGGCCACGCCGCCGAGGGACAGCGCCCCGACGCGGAGGAAATCACGGCGGCCGAGGCGGGACGGGTCGTGGAAGGAGAGCATGGGAGAGGCTTCCCAACGGTGGCGGGAACTTCACCATACCCGACCCGAGAGCGGGACGCAACAGCCGAAGTTGCGGAAGCGCGTGTCCGAAACCTTGTTCATCGCGGGGCATCGTCGCTTTTCGCTCCGCGAAAAGATTTGGCTTTTAACCCAGTGCGAGCACCCCTCTTGGTTGAAGATCAAGACTTTTCGCGGAGCGAAAAGCGACGATGCTCCGCAACGGCTGAAACGGAATTGGCACAGAGAGTTCTGAAAAGTTCGACAGCCCACGTACAACGACGGGACGATCTTTCCCGGAGTAGTCCGATGCGGTTCGTCTCCCTCCCCGCCCTGCTCTTTCTCGCCGTCCCGCTCTTCGCCGCCGAAAAGCCGATCCACCTGTGGTACGAGCCGGAATGGTTTGACGGGGTGAAGGGGAGTTTCGGCTACTGGACCGGCGAGGCGAAGCCGACCGGAACGTGGGGCATCGCCGGGCCGGGCATCAGCCCGGAGTGGACGCAGGGGGGCGAGAGCGAATGGAACTCAATGGGCGTCCCCGCCGCGGAGACGAAGGCGACGTGCGGGCGGGGAATCGTCATTCCCAAGGCGGGAAAATATCGGGCGTGGGTCAGGTACGTCGATCACCGCAAGAAGACGGAGCCGTTCACCCTCACGCTTTCACCCAAGGGCAAGGCTCTCATCAGCCACGAGTTCGGCGTGACCCCGGCCGTGCCGGAAAACGACGAATACCAGTTGTACTGGGGCTTCTCGTTCGGCTGGCAGTCGTTCGAGTGCGACCTGCCGGAAGGCGAGGCCATTCTCACGCTGGACATTATCAAAGCCGGCGAAGCGTGGCGGCAAGTCGATGCGGTGCTGTTGACCACCGATCTCACTTATGTGCCGAACGGCCGTGAAAAGCCGCCGTTCGCTTATTTGGACTCGTTCGCGGTTCAACCGAAAGACGGGGCGGCGTGGCGCGGCAAAGGGCTGCCGGCCCCAAACTTTACGCACCCGGCCTTGGGCGGCCGCGACTTCGCCATGTGGACGGCCGTGGACTACGACGCGAAGAAATGGGAGACGCTCAAGACCGCCGACATGAGCAAGTACGACGTCTTCTTCAACCTCTCGACGCCGAGCGACATCCGCGACAAGTTTCAGAAGGAGTTCGCCGGTCGCAAGGACTTGCCGATCATTTCTTCCCCGCACTTGGTCCCCGGCTTTTACCTCGGCAATTCCCCGGACCTCTCCCCCGGAACAACGCTGCGTGCTTGGCTGGAGAAGACCAAGTCGCCGTTCTACATCATGACGAATTACGCCAGCGGCAACTACACGGACAAGACCGGCCCCGCCACCTACGCCGCCCTCACCGGCCCGCTGGCCGGCCAATTCCTCGGCTACGTCCACGGTGAGGCCCTTGGCACCGGCGGCGTCGGCATGCCGGACAAGCCGTTGAGCAACAATCGCCGTGACCATGTTGACCTGCTCGGCAAGCACCTCGTCGCCAAGCAGGCCGAGGCCTGGTCGAAGATTTACAAATGCCCCGTGCCGGAAAGCCACTGGGCCAAGGGCATCTCGTGCATGTCGGTAAATAGCATCGCCCTCGCCCACTTGAACCAGCACACCGGGGCGAAAGTGACGGGGTACGAACTGGACGCCACGAACGTCCACACGCCCATGCGGATTGCCTTCGAGCGCGGGGCGGCCCGGCAGTACGGCGGGGCGTGGATCAACTACGCCAGCGGCAACTTCGGGGACGCCTGCAACTACTTCACGCAGAACCCGGTCGTCCCGCGCGGGGCGCCGAGTTGGTTCCACAGCAAGTACGCCGTGACGGACGGCGTCAGCATCGGCTGGTACCGCAAGATGTACTACCTGAATCACCTGAGCGGGGCGTCCGCGATCTTCTGGGAGCAGGGCCTCAACAACCAGTGGATGCTGCCCGGCCCCGGCAAGCACCCGGTGCAGCTCTCCCCCTACGGCCGGGCGACGGAAGACTTTCTGGCGTTCATTGACCGCGTCCCGGACCGCGGCGAACCCGTCACGCCGGTCGCTTTCCTCCTGAGTTACGGCAACGGCTACGACCGGGTGAACAACGAGTGCAAGATGCTGCACTACTTCCCTGAAAACGTGGCCGACCGCGAACTGAGGGAACTCTTCAACGTCGCTTGGCACCCGACCGGCGTCGTCGAAGGATTGCCGGCGGCCCCGGACGTGCAAAGCATGCCGAGCGGCCGGTACGGCAACATTTTTGATGTGCTTGTGGACCGCCCCGACCGGCTCAAGGCTCTGCGGAATTACCCGGTCGTGTGGGCCGCCGGGGATGTGGAATTGGGCGGGCCGACGGCCGCCGAACTGGAAGCCTACGTGAAAGCCGGCGGCACATTGGTCGTGAACATCGCCGCCGCTCACCAAGGCAAAACCTTGAAGTTGCCGGACGCTTTCCTCGGCTTCGCCACATCCAACACTCAAGATACCGTCGCCGAATGGAGCGCCGTTGGCGGCGAGATCAAGCCGACGACCCCCTACCGAGTGGAACGCGGCCTCGTTACGACCGCCGAGGTCTTGGCGTGGGCGGCGCCAAAGGTTCCACTCGTCACGCGCAACAACGTTGGCGACGGGGCTGTGATTACCGTCCTCGTCCCACACGGCCTCGGCCTCGACGAGCGCGCCCACCCGGTCCTTCCCTACCTGATGAACGGCCTGACACAAAAGCTGTTGCCAGTGGATGTCCGGCTGCCCAACGGCGCCCCACTGAACGGGGAACTGATGTATCAGGTGAACAAGACCAAGGGCGGCTACTTGGTCATGCTCATGAACAACCGCGGCGTGGACAAGACGCAGAACGGCGTCGCCCGCGTGGACCGGCGCCAATCCGTGGGCGTAGTCGTCAAGACGCGAACGGCCGCCAAGAATGTGCGTGAAGTGTCCGCGTTGACGAACTTGGCCGTCGAAACGGGGGGCCACACCGAAATCCGCGTGACAGTCCACCCCGGCGACGTGCAGGTGATTGAGATCACGATGCCGTGAGGATGTGATAGGCTAACACCACCGCATCCCCTGCCCCGACGGCCCATGACCCTTGCGATTGAAACCCGGCAGTTGTCCCGCCGCTTCGGCGACTTCACGGCCGTCAACGGGATCGACCTTAAGATCGAGCGGGGCACGTTTTACGGCTTCCTCGGGCCGAACGGGGCCGGGAAGTCCACCACTATTAAAATGCTGACGGGGCTGCTCGCCCCGTCGGGCGGGGAGATGATCGTCCTCGGCAAAAACGTCGCCGTCCCCGATGAAGCCCTCGAAGCCAAGCGGCACATGGGCGTCATCCCGGAAAACTTGGCGCTGTTCGACAACCTGACCGCCCGCGAACACCTCACCTTCGTCGGCCGGATGCACCTGTTGGAGAAGGAAGTCATCCGCTCGCGCTCGGCCGAGTTGCTCGGCCTCCTCGGCCTCGACGACGTGGACAAGAAACTCGCGATGGAATTCTCGCACGGGATGAAGAAGAAACTGGCCCTCGCGTGCGCCTTGTTGCCGAACCCGGACTTGCTGTTTCTGGACGAGCCGTTCGAGGGGGTGGACGCCGTCACGTCGCGGGTGATCCGGGACTTGCTGGCCGGCTTCGTCGCCCGCGGGTCCACGGTGTTCCTCACCACGCACATTCTGGAACTGGTGGAAAAGCTCTGCACGCACGTCGGCATTATCGTCCGCGGGGATCTGGTCGAGCAAGGGTCGATGGCCGACCTGCGGCAGGGGGCCTCGCTGGAAGACCGCTTCCTGCAAGTCGCCGGGGCCGACGCCGCGGCCGCGCCCAAGATCAGTTGGCTGGAAGGCGGCGTCGCGTGAACATCCGGCACTTCC
This sequence comes from Zavarzinella sp., assembly GCA_043744795.1. Classification (GTDB taxonomy): domain Bacteria; phylum Planctomycetota; class Planctomycetia; order Gemmatales; family Gemmataceae; genus Zavarzinella. The sequence goes on from JAYTTY010000231.1 coordinate 42,480, forward strand.
AGGCGTTCGTCTGGCTGCGGTGGCGCATCCGCGTCAACCTAATGAAGCGGGGCGGCATTGGGAACGCCATCATCATCGGGTTCCTCGCGGTCAGCTTGGCCGTGGCCGTGGTCGGCTTGTTCATCGGCTCGACCGCCGCCGGTTACTTTGCGTTGGGCGATGCGTCCCCGGCCGTGCTGATGTACGTGTGGGACGGCTACATCGTGGGCTTTCTGTTCTGCTGGATGATCGGCCTGATCTCGGAGATGCAGCGGGCCGACACGCTTTCACTGGACAAGTTTTTGCACCTGCCCGTGTCCCTCAAGGGCGCGTTCCTGATCAATTATTTCGGGTCGCTCGCCGGGGTGACAATGGCCTTGTTCGCCCCGATGGCCGCGGGCCTCACCCTCGGCTTGATTGCCGGCCGCGGGCCGACGATGCTGCTTCTGATCCCCCTCGTCCTCGCCTTTATTTTCGGCGTCACGGCCGTCACCTACTTGTTCCAGGGCTGGCTGGCGAGCTTGATGAGCAACCCGCGACGGCGGCGAACGATTATCACCATGCTCACCTTGGGGTTTATCCTGATTGCCCAACTGCCGAACTTGGTCAACATCGTCAGGCCGTGGGGGTCGCACGACGCCCGGGCGGCTACCGAACATGCTGGAAAAGTGACGGCCTTGGGCGTCGAGTTGCAGAACAAGCAAATCACACCCGACGAGTACACGCGGCGCTCCGCCGAGCTTCTTGATGCGGATAAACGAAACCGCGAGACGGACAGTGGTCGAACGGGCCGTCAGGCTGAGGAAATCGCCGAAAGCGCCAATGTCGCTTTCCCCCGGGCTGGCTGGCGATCGGCGCTCGTGGGCTGGGGAACGGCAACCCGTTGCCGATGTTCCTGGGCACGCTCGGGCTATCGGCGATTGGCCTCGCCAGCATGTGGCGGGCGTACCGCACGACGCTTCGCCTCTACACCGGCCACTTCACGGCCGGCGACAAGGCGACATCAAGAGTGGCGATGGCCCCGACAGGCCCAAAGTCACCGCCCCGCGCATTGTGGCTCCTGGAGAAACGCCTCCCGCGCGTGCCGGAGCAGGCCGCCGTCATCGCGTTGGCGGGATTCCGCAGCCTGACCCGCGCGCCGGAAGCCAAGATGGCCATGCTGGCCCCGGTCATCATGGCGGTCGTCTTCGGCGGCATCTTCCTCGCTCAGGCCCCGCAAATCCCCGGGCCGTTCCGGCCGTTGATCGCCTTCGGCACCATGGCGGCGATGCTCTTCACGCTGCAACAGTTGGTCGGCAACCAGTTCGGCTACGACCGCAGCGGCTTCCGTGCCTTCGTGCTGGGGCCGGTCCCCCGGCGTGAAATATTGTTGGGTAAGAACCTCGCGGCGGCCCCGCTCGCCGGCGGGATCGCCGTCGTCGTCGTGGTGGCTCTTCAATGCTTCCTGCCGATGCGGATCGACCATTTCCTCAGTTGCTTTTTCCAGTTCACGACCATGTTCCTGTCCATGTGCGTCGTCGCCAATTTGCTGTCCATGTATGCGCCGCTCGCCGTCGCCGCGGGGTCCGCGAAGGCGCAAAACCCGAAGGTGCTGCCCATCTTCATGCACATGGCCGCGACGATGATCTCCCCGATCCTGTACTTGCCGGCGATCATGCCCTACGGCCTGGAAGCGGCGTTGGTCGAAATGGAATACCTCCCCGCCGGCGTGCCGTTGGCGCTGGCCCTGAACATCTTGACGGCGGCGCTGATGGTGTTTGTGTACGGCAGGTTGCTGACGTGGCAGGGCCGGCTGTTGCAGGCCCGGGAGCAAAAAATCTTGGACGCGGTCGTCTCCAAGGCCGAGTGACGCGACCTCCCATATTCTTCATTTTCATCCGGTCGGCCCGGCCCCGCAATCCGTGCGGGCATGATCGTCGTCTAATAAGATCATAGCGTCGGTTCCCACACTCTCCTGACGAGTTCCCCCATGTCCCCGTCCGCACGTTATCGCTTGTTTGGGGCGGCCATCGCCGTCGTGGCCCTTGGAATCATGGTGACGTGGGCCGCGGACGCCCCCGTGAACCGCCCCGACCAGTGGAAGAAGGTGGACGTGGCCGTCTCCAAGGGGTTGCCGCAGTCGGCCATCAAGGAACTGGAGCCGATCATCGCGTCGGCCCTCCAAGACAAGGCTTACCCGGAGGCCATTAAGGCCATCAGCAAGAAGATCGCCCTGGAAGGCAACATCCAAGGGAACAAGCCGGAAGAGCGCATCACCCGCATGAAGGCCGAGATCGCCAAGGCCCCCAAGGAGATGGCTCCGGTGATGGACGCCGTGCTGGCCCACTGGTACTGGCACTACTTCCAGCAGAACCGTTGGCGGTTCATGAACCGCACCGCGACGGCCGCCGCCCCCGGCGAAGACTTCACCACATGGGATTTGCTCCGCCTGTTCACGGAGATCGACAAGCAATTCACCAAAGCGCTCGCGGCCGAGAAGGACCTGAAGGCCATCCCCATCGCGGCCTACGACGCCCTGCTCGAAAAGGGGACCGTCCCGGACACGTACCGGCCCACGCTGTTCGACTTCGTCGCCTTCGACGCCCTCTCGTTCTACACGGCCGGGGAGCAGGCCGCGTCCAAGGCCGAGGACAACTTCGAGATCACGGCCGACAGCCCGGTGTTCTCGGCCGTCGCCGACTTCCTCAAGTGGACCCCGCAGACGACGGATACCGATTCGCTCAAACTCAAAGCCGTCAAACTCTTCCAAAACCTGTTGGCCTTCCACCAAGAAGACAAGGACAAGTCGGCCTTTTTGGACGCGGACCTAGCCCGACTGCAATTCGCCAATTCGGCCGCCAACGGCGAAGAGAAGAATGTTCGTTACAAGACGGCCCTCAAGAAATTCGCCGAGGAGTGGGCGACGCACGAACTGTCGGCCACGGCCCGGCACCGCTGGGCCACCGTGCTGCACGCGGAGGGGGACTTTGCCGAAGCCCGCAAGATTGCCTTGCAAGGGAAGAACGCCTTCCCGAACAGCGCCGGCGGCAAATTGTGTCACAATCTGATCATCAGCATCGAAGCCAAGGAAGTCCTAGTCACTACCGAACGGGTGTGGACCGACCCGCTGCCCATTCTGCGGGTGCAGTACCGCAACATTTCCAAAGTTCACTTCCGGGCCATCAAGGCGGACTGGGCCGCCCGCTTGACGCGCGAGCGGTGGCGGCCGGAATTCCTGACGGAAGCCGACCGCAAGGAGTTCGTGACGAAGCAGCCCGATTTGGCGTGGTCTGCCGACCTGCCGGCGACCGCCGACTACCAGTCTCGGACGGAAGACGTGCCGGCCCCGAAGGGCCTCAAGGCCGGCTTTTACTTCATCGTCGCCAGCCCGGACGCCGCCTTCGGGGACGCCAACAACGTCATCTCGACCGCGGACGTGTGGGTGAGCGACTTGGCGCTCGTGATCCGCAATGCGTGGGGCCAAGGCCGGTTGGAAGGGTTCGTGCTGAACGCCAAGACCGGCGAGCCGATCCCGGCCGCGGGCATCCGGACATGGGTGCGCAACAACGACGGCAGCACCCAACCCGCCGCCGCCGCCAAGACGGACGCGAACGGCTTCTTCAACCTGTCCGGCTTCCCGGTCAACCGCGCCTATTTCATCCTCGCCGAACACGAGGGCCAAGCCCTCGCGGCCCAGAACGAATTCAACGTCTACCAGCACCCGGACCAGTACAAGCCGCACGCCCAGACGATCCTCTTCACCGACCGCGCTTTGTACCGACCCGGCCAAACGGTGCAGTACAAGGGCATCTGCATTTACGCGGATACGAGGGGGGACCAGTACAAGGTGCTCCCCGGCCGCAAGGCCACGGTGGTCTTCAACGACCACAACGGCAAGGAAGTCGCCAAGCAGGAAGTCACGTCCAACGACTTCGGCTCGTTCAGCGGCAGTTTCACCGCCCCGCGGGACCGCCTGACCGGGCAGATGCACATCATCGTGGCCGGGGACGGCGGCGGGTACGCTCACTTCAACGTCGAGGAGTACAAGCGGCCGAAGTTCCTCGTCACCGTCGAGGCCCCCAAAGAGGCTCCGAAGCTCAACGGGGAAGTGAAGATCACCGGCAAGGCCGTCGGTTACACCGGGGCGGCGATCAACGGCGCCAAGGTCCGCTACCGCGTCACCCGCGAAGTGCGCTGGCCGGTGTGGTTCTACGAATACTGCTGGTATCGACTGCCGCCGAACCGCGGGGCCGCCCAGGAAATCAGCCACGGCACCGCCACCACGGAAGCGGACGGCAGTTTCACCGTCACCTTCGTCGCCAAGCCGGACCCGACGATTCCGGAAAAGGACGAGCCGACCTTCCACTACACCGTCCACGCGGACGTGACCGACACGACCGGGGAGACGCGCTCCGGCAGCAAGTCCGTGGCCGTGTCGTACACGGCCCTGCAAGCGAACATGACGGCTGACGAATGGCAGACCGTCGGCAAGCCGGTCAAAGTGACCGTCTCGACCCAGACGCTCGACGGTGAAGGCCAAGCGGCGAAGGGGACCGTGAAGGTCCATCATCTGAAAAGCTCGGACGCGGTGCAGCGACCGGACATTCTCTCCGGCTACGTGCAACCCCGCCGCGGAAAGGGCGTCACCCTGCCGAAGCCGGACCCGAACGACCCCAAGACGTGGGCGTTGGGAGATGTCGTCGCCAGCGCCGACTTCGCCACGCAGAAGGACGGCAAGACGGACTTGAGTTTCAAACTGGAACCCGGCCTGTACCGGGCCGTTCTCGACACGCAAGACCGCTTCGGCAAGCCGGTGTCGGCCCAACTGCAAATTCGCGTGCTGAACCCGGACGACGCCAAGCTCGCCCTCAAGATTCCGCACCTGTTCGCGGCCCCGAAGTGGGTGCTGGAACCGGGCGAAGAGTTCTCGGCCGTCTGGGGCACGGGGTACGACCGCGGCCGGGCGTACATCGAAGTCGAACACATGGGGAAAGTCCTGCAAGCCTTCTGGACGGACGCGACGAAGACGCAAGTCGGCGTGAAGCAGACGGTCACGGAGGCGATGCGCGGCGGGTTCACCGTGCGCGTCACGTTCGTCCGCGAGAACCGCGGGTACTTGGAGAACCGCCACGTAGATGTGCCGTGGAGCAACAAGGACTTGACCGTGAAATGGGAGCGGTTCGTCTCCAAGTTGGAGCCGGCCAAGAAGGAGACGTTCACGGCCGTCATCACCGGGCCGAAGGCGACCAAGACGGCGGCCGAGATGGTGGCCGCCCTGTACGACGCCTCACTGGACGCCTACTTGCCGCACCACTGGCTGAATAAGTTTAACGTGTTCCGCCGGGATTATTCCCAGTTGCAAAGCCAGTTCGAGAACGGCGCCAAACAACTGTACCAATTCCGCGGCGTCTGGAACGGCGGGTATCAGCCGGTTGATTGGCGCTATCGCGCCTTCCCGGCCGACATCACCGTGAATCTGTGGGGCTATGGGTATCCGGGCAATATGCGCAACGGCGCGATGCCGATGTCCCCCATGAGTGCGGGGCGGAGAGAACTTCAAGAAGAGTCCAAGTCCGAAGGGGGCGCGTTGCGGATGGATCAACTGAAGGCCTCTTCGGACCGCAAGGCCGACGGGGCGGACAAGCAGGCCGGCGGGCCGGGCGAAGCGAGCGGGCCGGACCTCAGCAAAGTCGCCGCCCGCAAGAACCTGAACGAGACGGCCTTCTTCTACCCGCACCTGATGACCGACGCGACCGGGACCGTCCGCCTGGAATTCACGATGCCGGAGGCCCTCACGAAGTGGAAGTTCATGGGCTTCGCCCACGGCACGGACCTCAAGAGCGGCTACCTGCAAGACGACGTGGTGACGGCCAAAGACCTGATGGTCCAGCCGAACCCGCCGCGCTTCCTGCGGGAAGGGGACTTGTTGGAGTTCAGCGTGAAAGTCAGCAACCAGTCGGCGACCAAGCAGACCGGGACGGTCCGACTGACGCTGGCCGACCTGCGCACGACCGCCAACATCGACAAGGCGATGGGCAACGAGGCCCTCGACCAGCCCTTTGAAATCGCGGCCGGCGAGTCGCGCAGTTTCTTCTGGAAGCTGACGGTGCCCGACGGGCAAGGCCCGATCACCTACAAGGCGGTCGGGGCGACGGAACGCCTGTCGGACGGCGAAGAGGGCGTGCTGCCCGTGTTGTCCCGCCGCATTCTTGTAACCGAGTCGCTGCCGCTGCCGATCCGCGGGAACCAGACGAAGACGTTCGACTTCGCCAAGCTCGCCGCGTCCGGCAAGTCCGAGACGATCAAGACCCAAAGTCTCACGGTGCAGATGGTGTCCCAGCCGGCGTGGTACGCGGTGATGGCCCTGCCCTACCTGATGGAGTCGCCGCACGAGTGCAGCGAGCAGGTGTTTAACCGCCTGTACGCCAACAGCCTCGCCCGGCACATCGCGGGCGGCGACCCGAAGATCCGCCGCATTTTCGACCAGTGGAAGAACACGCCGGCCTTGGACAGCCCGCTGCAGAAGAACCAAGACCTGAAGGCGGTGATGCTGGAAGAAACGCCGTGGCTGCAACAGGCGAACAAGGAGGCCGAGGCGCGCCGCAACGTCGGCATCCTGTTCGACGACAATCGCCTCACCGAAGAAACCGCCCGCATGACGCGGAAACTGGCCGACATGCAGACGGCCGACGGCATGTGGCCGTGGTTCCCCGGCGGGCCGGCGAACGAGTACATGACCTTGTACATCACGACCGGCTACGGCCGCCTGCGGCACTTGGGCGTGAAAATCGATCAGGCCCCGGCAATCAAGTCGCTGACCCGGCTCGACGCGTGGGTGGACACCATGTACCGGAACATCCTGGCCCACTCCAAGAACCCGGACGACAACCATCTGTCGTCCACGGTCGCCCTGTACCTGTACGGCCGCAGTTTCTTCCTGCAAGACAAGCCGGTGGCCAAGGAGCACCAGGCGGCGAACGCCTACTGGCTCGGCCAGGCCAAGAAGTATTGGCTGCAACTGGCCAACCGCCAGTCGCAGGCCCACCTCGCCATCGGCCTCAAGCGGTTCGGGGACAAGGAGACCCCCGCCGGCATTCTGGCGTCGCTCAAGGAGCGGTCCGTCGCCAACGAGGAAATGGGCATGTTCTGGCGGGACACGGAACTCTCCTACTGGTGGTACCGCGCCCCCATCGAGACGCAGGCCCTGATGGTCGAGGCGTTCGACGAAGTGGCCAACGACGCGGCCGCCGTCGAGGACTGCAAGGTGTGGCTGTTGAAGCAAAAGCAGACGCAGGACTGGAAGACGACGAAGGCGACCGCCGACGCCGTGTACGCCCTGCTCCTCCGCGGGGACAACTTGCTCAAGTCGGACGCTTTGGTGGAAGTGACGCTCGGGGCCGAGAAGATCAAGCCGGAGAACGTGGAGGCCGGGACCGGCTTCTACGAGCAGAAGTTCATCCGCGGCGAGGTCAAGTCGGACTTCGGCAAGATCACCGTGAAGAAGACGGACGCCGGCGTGAGCTGGGGCAGCGTCCACTGGCAGTACCTGGAAGACATCAGCAAGGTGACGCCGCACGACGGCACCCCGCTGAAACTCGAAAAGAAGTTGTTCAAGCGGACCTACACCAAGAAGGGGCCGGTCCTCGAACCCGTGACAGGGCCACTGGCCGTGGGAGATGAAGTCGTCGTCCGCGTGGTCCTTCGCACGGACCGGGACATGGAATACGTCCACCTGAAAGACCACCGCGGCAGCGGCACGGAGCCGACCAACGTGATCTCCCGCTACCGCTACCAGGACGGCTTGGGGTACTACGAGTCCACGAAGGACACGGCCTCCCACTTCTTCATCGACTACCTGCCGAAGGGGGTCTACGTGTTCGAGTACGCGGTCCAAGTGCAGCACAAGGGCAAGTACCCGACCGGGCTGGCGAGCATCCAGTGCATGTACGCCCCGGAGTTCAACAGCCACAGCGAGAGCATTGGGCTGGAAGTGAAGTAAAAAAAGAAAGCCCAGGGACTGCCGTCCCTGGGCTTTTTGCATTACTGAAATCGGTTGCTCATCAACCGCTCGAACAGCGCTTCGATCTTTTCGCATTCAATGCCACAATACCCGGCTTGATCGGGAATGCCTGGCGAACTGATGGCGAAGTAATCCCAAAGAATCATTGGTGACATGCCAAGCCTGTCGCCTCGCTCGACGTACCGTTGGACGGCGTCATCAATGCGGTCGAGATCGCCATCGGCGGTCTTGAGTCGCTTCACCGTGTCATCAACCAAGCGATGAAATCGGTCCCATTCCACATTGAACTTCCGTCACGTTGTTTTGTTAGCCGCGACGCGGAGGCTTTGCGCAGAGGAGCGCGTCCCGTATCCCAATGAAACCGTCGCGCCACGCCCCACGGACAGGCGAGCGTCGAGGCGTCAGCCCGACGTGTCTTCTTGAATACACGACACGTCGGGCTGACGCCTCGACGCTCGCCCAAAACATCGGTTACGGCCGGGGCCGCGCTCCGCTGCGCAAATCCTCCGCGTCGCGGCCAACAAGACCGGGCCGACGATGCGTATTTAGTCCTTCGCCCCGCCCAGCGTCACCGAAATCTTGTACACCTCGTTGAGGTGGTTATGCGCCTGGCTCCCCTCGGAACTCTTGGGGTAGCGGTCGCACACCTGCTTGAAGGCCTTGATGGCGTCTTCCTTGCGGCCGGCCTGCTCGTGCGTGGCGGCGATCTGGTACAGGGCTGCCGAGGCGTTCGGCGGGGACGCGGCGATGATCTGCGTGTACAGGGCGATGGCCTCGTCGTACTGCTTGAGTTGCCGGTTGGCGGCGGCCATGTGCTGGTAGTTGTGCGGGAACCGCTCCGTGCCGCGGTAGGCCGTGATGCACTCCTTGTACCGGCCGGCGTAATACAGCGTCTCGGCCACCTGGAAGTGATATTCGGCCGCGTTGGCCGCGTCGCCCGTCAGCAGTTCCTGGTAGACGGCGATGGCCTGGTCGGGCTTGCCGGCCTGCCGATAGGCGTAAGCCACGGCGGCGAGCCACTTCGCGGAGGTCTTCACGTCCCCGACGGCCAGCTTGCGGTAAATCTCGATGGCCTTGTCGTATTGCTTCTCTTCGTAGTAACTCGCGGCGATCAGCGCCTGACCCTCGGCCACGTTCTTGAACTTGCCGTAGGTGAGGCGGGCCTCGTCCATCTTCTTGTTGTCCCGGCACCACTGGGCGATGCGGCCGAGCAGGGCGTCATTCACGCCGAGATTGGCAACCATCTCGTCGAGGGCTGCCTTCTGCTTGTCCGGCTGGCGGGCGTAACGGCGGACTTCGGCGACGGAATACCACGTCTCCTGCGCCCTCGGCTTCGTCTTCTCGTCGGCCAGGCCGGCGGCCGCCTTCACTTTCAGCCACGCGCACGCGGCGTCGGCGAGCTTTTCGCCGAGCTTCATGGTCGCCGCGTCCTTCGGGTCGGCCGTCAATTCGTGGACGGTCGTGAGAAGCCGACCCCAGCCGTCGTTTAAGACGTAAGTGATTAGTGAGGCGTCGTCCTTGAACGTCGTCGCCAAGGCCCGCACGCCCTCCTCGAAGTTGCCGGCCCGGAAGGCCATCCGGGCCAACTGCCCGGACGCCGCTTGACACGGCTCAACCGTCGGCCCCTTGCGCTCGACGTTGTACGTCAAGTCGCTCAGTAAGCCGGTCTGCGTCGGGAGGTCCATTTCCTTGACGGCGATGTCCACCAGGTCGAGGCGGGCCATCACGGCGGCGAAGTGCTTGGGGTACGCCGAGACGGCCTTCAAATACCCCTTCTTGGCCTGCTTCAAGTCCCCGGTGTCCCGGTGAGTCCGGCCGATCAGCAGGGCCGCGACCGGGGCCTCCGGGGACTCCGGGTAGTAGTCGAGGACGGACTGGTAGCCGTCCTTGATGGCCGTGTTCTGCTTCCGCAGGGCGACTTGGCAGTGCGACCACTTGAGTTGGGCAAACGGCGCCCCCTCGCTGCGGTCGTACAGCTTCAGGAACTTCTCGTACTCGTCGGCCGCGACTTTGAACTGGCTCTCGCGGTAGAACTTCTCGGCCACGTTGAGCTGATACCGCTCGGCCTCCTTGAGCTTCGCCCACCGCTCGACGCTCATCTCGTCGAGCGGGCCGGCGAAGGCGGGGGCGGCAAAAGCCAGCAATATGAAGGCGGCCCTTAGGGCTTTTGCGATTGGAGCCATTTGTTCTTTTCTCTCATCGAGTAAAACATGACGTTGACGCCGAGTTGGTAGCACGACTCGTACACGTCCTTCTTGATCCCCGCGTGGTCGTCCCGCCACGCGTCGCTCAGCGCGCCGGGGTGGTAGTACACCGCCCACCGGCCGTCGATCTTCCACCCGAGCGGCGTCGGCGGCCCGTGGGCGACGACGATGGGCAGCATCGGCAGCGCGTACGGCCGCTGGTGGATCAAGTCGTCCCGCGGGATGGCGACCGGGGCGACACCCGTGATCTCGTTCATCATGGCGATGAAGTGCTGGTGGAAGCCATTGCCGCCGTGGTTGTCCCCGAGGATCATGCCGTGCCGCTGGGTGATGTATTCGCGCAGGTTCTTCTTATCGGTCGCGCTGAGGGGCAATGACCCGGACCCGGAGATGTACAGAAGCGGCGGGTTCTTGAGGGGCGGCATGTTGGCCAACAGGCCGGCGTCCAAGTACTCGGTCTCGTCGGCCACCTTTTGCTTGGTGCGGGCGTGGTACTCGCTCAACATGTTGCGGTCGCCGCCGATGCCGAAGTTGCGGTCCCAGCCCTTGTCGCCGTGCTTGAGGCGGACGAAGGCCGCCTTCCCCTTGCCGGTGCCGGACCCGAAGCCGGCCCCGTCGCCGTCGCCGTCGCCGGTGTTGCCGTCACCGCCCTGGCCGACGACGTAGCGGTTCTGCGTCTCCTCGGTGAGCGTCACGTCCACTTTTTCGATGGGCGGCGGGGCCGAGAAGATGATCGAGCTGTACGGGTTGATGACGAACTTCTTGCGGATTACCTTCTGCACTTTGACGGCGCTCGCCTGGATGTTGTCGCTGCCGCCGCCCGACGGCAAGTCGTACCCGTCGCTCCGTTTCGCTCCAAACTGGTAGTGGGCGAGGATGTAGAACAGGGTGAACAGGCCGGCATAGGTGAGCAACAGGGCCAACGACTGCCGCAGTTTCTCCTGCACTGTCAGCAGGAACAGCAAAACGCCGAACGGCACGCCGGCCAACGCCCAAGCGGCGATCCAAAATGCGTCTGGCGTGTTGGTTGAGCCAGTGACGAACGGCTCGACGGCCAGCCAGACCGCCACGGACTCAACGATCAACAAGCCGCCCAACAAGCCCGCCACCAGCCACCATTTCGCCGACTGATAATAGGCTGCCGTCGGGTCGAAGGGATTCCAGCCCGCCGTGCCGTATTCCTCGTAGTCGGCCGTCTGATCAAAACTTGATTGCATCCGAGCGTTTTCAATGCGGAGGGCTGCCCGCTCGACGAACCAGATGGCCCACACCAAGCCGACCGGGAACAGGACGACCCACCCGACCGTTTCCACGACATCGGCAACGCGCAACGCACTGGCGACGACCGGGTATCGCAGGAACTCCCAACTGACGAGGCCCGCGACGCGTAACACCGCCGTGAGGAGGCACACGAAAGCGACCAGCGACGCGCTGGCGATCGCGGCCCGACGAGTGGTCTGGTCAATCAGTGGCACGGGAGCGGCTCTGGTCGCGGAAACGGGCAACGGCGGGGCGGAATTACTTCAAGTCCTTCAACAGGTCGTCGGCTCCCTTGCCGAACGGGTCGGCCGGCGAACCCTTCTTCGTGCCGCTTTCGCCGAGGACATCCGTGATGTCCTTCTTGCCGGGCGTCTTGCCGGGCACCGTCGGCACGTCGGGAGACTTCTTCGCCACCGTTTCCGGGGACGTGGTGGTTGAAGGAGACGTGGCCTGCGTGTCTTTCGGCGTCGTCGTCTCGGCCGTAACCGGCTTTTGCCCCTTCGGCGCGGGCGGGAAGACTTTCCCCCACGCATACGGCCCGGCAGTCAGGGCAGTGAAGAGGACGGCCGTGATGATCCCGGCCTGAACAGACGACTTGAGCAACCCGCGGTGCGTCTTCACGCCCAAGGACTCTTCGGGGCTGCGGGACCGCATCACGCGCAAGGCGTCGGCGACGTCAATGGACGACGCGGTTCCGGCCGATGGCCCCGCGGGGGGTTCGCCGTTCAGAAGGTTCGGAGTCATGGGGACCATCGGCGTTAAAGGTGTTGCAGGCGGGCGGTCGGCGGGCGGGACGACCTTGTCACGATTCTATCGCACTCGAATGACCACTGGCAACAAAACTCTTCCCCAAATACGGTCCTCGCCACGAAATATGGCCGGGGCGAAAGCGAATCTTGCCCGCAGAATCCGGGCTTTCGTTGTTGCTTTCGCGCGGGCGGACTGTCATACTACCCCCCACGCGGAACTTTTCCGGCGGCATGCGCGTCTGAAGTGGGAGGTCCGTCCCGCCTATGACGCGGACCGCGCGATAAAGTTCCCGCCCCGCTGGCCGACGGACGCCCTCCGTTCTCTTTCCGAATTTGCCGATTCCTTCATGACACACACCGCCTCCATCCGATTTCTTCGCTTCTCTTGTTTCATGCTCCTCGCCGGCCTCGCCGCCGTCGTGGCCCTCTCCGGGGACCAGTCCCGGTTGGCCCACGCGCAAGAGGCGGCGAAGGACAAAAAGGGGAAGGACGGCAAAGACGGCGAACGCGGGTCCATCATCGAGGACCGCACGGCCCGAAAGCTGATCGAGGCCGGGGACGCGCGATTGGAGGCCGGCGAAGCCGCCAAGGCCGTCGAGGTCTGGCAGTCGGTGATCGAGCGCTACCCCCGAAGCCGCGTGCGGTTCGACGCCCACCTGAAACTCGGGAATCACCTGCTGACCAAAGAACGGGCCTTCGACCGGGCGCGCACTTACTTTGAATCGGCCACGGTGGAAGAGAACACCAACGAAGAGCAGAAGGCCGAAGCGACCCTCAAGATCGGCGTCTGCTATTTTGAGAGCCGCAACTACGGCAAGTGCTTCAAGTTCATGCGGGACGTGATCGAGAAGTTCCCGGTCAGCCCGCAAGTCAACCAAGCGTACTACTACATCGGCCTCGGCCACTTCCAACAAGGGCACTACAGCCGCGCCATCTCCGCGCTGGAGCGCGTCGGCACCGCCCTGCCCCCGCCCGACCCGACGGCCGCGACCAAGACCGTCAACGCCGAACTCCTGGAAGCCGGCAAGCGCCTCTTCGTCCGCGTGGACGACGCCGACTTGGCCGCGCTGGAACCCGGCAAGACCGTCGGCATCCGCGTCGAGTCCGCCAGCGGCGACGTGGAAACCGTCGAGTGCTTCCCCATCGGCCGCAACGTCCGCGTCGTGATCGGGTCGATCCCGACCGCCTTGGGCAAGCCGCAGCCGAAGAACAACCGGCTGGAAATTCGCGGCGGAGACAAGATTAAAATTACCTACCGCGACATCCACACCGCCGCCGGCAACAAGGAAGTCACCGTCCTCAAGGAAATTGACGTGGTGGGCACCGCCTCCGCGGCCATCATGGACGGGGCTTACGCCGAGACGCTCCAAGGCGTCGTCCTCGGGCGCGGCATCAACCTCCAAGTGACGGATGCCGACTTCGACCTGACCGACGGGGCCGACGTGTTGAAGGCCGTCGTCGAAGTCTACCGAGAAAAGACCCTCGAAGAAATCACCGCCGAAGGGGCCGCCAACCCGATGGCGCCCACGGCGAAGGCCGATCCGAACAAGTTGGACAAGTTCAAGAAACTCGACCGCGTTGACGTGATCCTCACCGAGGCGAAGATCGCCCGCCAAGTATACGAGACCCCGGCGCCCGTGGTGATTGACCCGGTGAAGGAAGAGAAGAAAGAGCCGGCGGACCCGAAATCGACCGACCCAAAGACTGTTGATCCGAAGACGGCTGATCCCAAAGCCCCTGAACCCAAGACCGCGGAGCCGAAGGCCGACCCGAAGGTGGAAGCGCCGCCGAAGCCCGTGGAAGCCCCGAAGCCGGTCGTGGACGATGGCACGATTCACTCGGGCGTGTTCCGGGCTGTGGTCCCGTTGGAGAAGGCCGAGAAGGTCATCGAGAATGATCAGATTCTCCAAGCCCAGCCGAACGACTTGATCGTGCTGACGTACGTCGATGTCAAGAACGCCACCGGCGAGCCGCGCACGGTCATCTTCAAGGCCCGGACGGTGGAAGGAAGTCTCGGCAGCGTGCGCGTGTCCCAGACGCAAATTTCCGACCAGGACCTGCGGGTCCGCACGCAACTCAAGACCGCCAGCGCCCTGACGAACATCGGCAACCGCTACAAGGAGTTCGGCCTCAAACAGCACGCGGATAACAAGTACCAGCAGGCGATGGCCCTGTGCGAAGAGATCAGCGCCGAGGCCCAGAAGCTCGGCGGTCGCACGCTGGAAGAAACCTACGTGCAACTCTGGAAGATTTACTTCGAGATGGACAACCTCGACTTGGCCGCCGCCATGAGCCAACGGCTCCAGCGCGAGTTCCCCAACAGCGAATTCGTGGACGCCGCCCTGCTGCAACTTGCGGACGTGGCCCGCAAACAGCAGAAGCACCAGCGGGCCATCGGCATCTACAACAGCGTCTTGCGGCTGGAGAAAAGCCCGCTCCGCGGCGAGGCCCAGTTCGGCATCGCCGAGTGTTACGAGGACATGGCCAAGGCCGCCGAGGGGGCTTCCGGCGCTCAGTTGTACGACCAGTCCTTCCAAGAGTACAAGAAGGTCTTCGACAAGTTCCCGGACAGCGGCCGCGTCGGCGAGGCGGTGTCCAAGATGGCCAACTACTACTATGTGCAGAAAGACTACGCCCGGGCCATCGACGTGTTCGAGACCGTCCTCCGCGCCCAGCCGGACGCCAAGTTCCTGGACGTAATCCTGTTCAACTACGGCCGCTGCCTCTACCGCTTGGACAAGAAGGCCGAGGCCCGCAAGCAGTTCGACCAGATGATCGCCGACTTCCCCGAAAGCCCGCTCGCCCCCGACGCGAAGAAAATTTCCGAAGCCCTCCGCAAGGCGGGCAACTGACCGCGACACGATTGGCCCCACGAACGACATTCCGGTTCCCTCGGTACATCCATGCTCATGCGCAAACTTTTCATATCGGCCGCCCTGCTCTCCCTCTTCGGCATCGTGCTGGCCCAAGTCCCCGCGCCGGCCGGCAAGGACAAGAAGGCCGAGCCGACCGAGCCGAGCCAGGACCTTGACGTCGTCAGCAAACAGGCGGCGGCCATCGAGGCCGACTTGGCGAAGACGAGCAGCAGCAGCAAAGACGCGGCCGCGTTGATGCTGAAGTTGATCGACTTGTACCACGACAACGGCCGCCCGTTCGGCTTGGTCCGCGTCGCCCAGACGTTCGTCGGCCTGCACACGGCCAACCCGCGGCACAAAGAGGTGATGCTGAAGCTGATCGACGCCCTCCAGACGACGGGTCGCACGAAGGAGCAGATTGCCACCGGCCGCCAGTTCATCGCCCGCCACCCCGCCGACCCGGCCTGCGCCGACATCGAGCGCTGGCTGGCCCCGATGCTGCGCAAGTCGAACGACGCCCTCAATGCCGCCGCCGTGTGGGAAGGCCATTGGAAGCGGCTCGGCGCGACGGCTGACGGCCCTCAAGCCGGGCGGGACGCCCTGTACTGGTACATTGCGATCAACAACCCCGAGACGCTGGCGAAGGCCGCCGCCCTCGGGGAAGACCTGTTGGACAAGTTGCCCGCCGGCGGCCCCGCGCTAATGAGCGGGTGGAGCGCCGTGGACGCCCACGAGCGGCTGAGCGCGTGGGCCAAGGCCAACTTGGTGGCCGCCAAACTCCTCGCCAAAAGCCCGCCGGCCGCGCCGTACTATCTGCAACTGTTGCACGGCCGCATGGCCGAGAACTACAGCCGGCTCGGCCAGCGGACGAACGCCGTGGACAGCCTGCGGAAGGCCCTCGCCGTCGCCAACATGCCGGCCCGGCCTGACCTTCACATGCGGCTGATCGAGGAAATCTACCAGACCAACCCGAAGCCGGCCGAGATCGAGCCGACGGTCAACGAGTACGTCGCCAAGTACCCCGACCGGGCCGACCGCTTCGCCGCCCGCATCCGCTTGGGGATCGTCTACGCCAACGCGAAGGACGTCGCCCGGGCCGAGCAAATCTACGCGGAAGTGTTGCCCTTCGACTCCCGCTCGCACAGCGTGTCGTCGCTGTACGTGCAACTGTTCGGCGCCGAGGCCGACAAGGCCGTGAAGGCCGCCCGCTTGGCCAGGGCCGAGGCGGTTCTGCGGGACGCGATCAGCAAGAGCGCGCCGGCCAACGCCGCCGCGCTGCGCTACTCGTTGGCCCTGGAACTCCTGCGCGACCGGGCCGCGAACATCCCCGCGGCCAAGGCCGTCGCCCGCGAAGTCGCGTTCGCGGCCCCGGCCCCCGAGTACGCCGGCGGGGCGCTGAACTGGCTGCTCGACGCGGCGGCCGACGACGCCGAGTTCGCCGCCGACGTGGCCCGGGCCGTCGCGGCCCGCCGCCAGTTCCCGTGGATTCCCGGCTATCAGGCCACGCTCGCGGCGTGGGCGCAAGCGAAGGCCGCCGACAAGCTGCTGGCGCCCCGGGCGAAAGTGGCCAAGGCCGAAGTGACGAAGTCGGACCAGGAGCCGGCCAACGCCCTGTGGACGGCCTACTACGCGGCCCACAACGCCAACACGTGGTCCCCGCAGGCGGCCGACGCCCGCGGCAAGTTGCTGGCCGCCGCCGCCTACCCGGACGACGTGGCCGCCAGCCTGTTCTACCACCAGCAGTACTACATGCGGAACTTTTCCCCGGACAATCAACGGCTCAAGTCCATCGACGTCGCCAAGGCGTGGGCCGCCCGCCTGCCGAAGTCGTTCGACGCCGCCGCCGCGTTCTTGGTGGCCGCCACGGATTACGTGAAGCCGGAGTTTTTCCGTGAGGCCGCCGCCGCGGTGTTGAAACTCGACCCGCCGTCGGCCCAGCCCGACTTGTCGCGCCGCCTGTTTCAAGCCGCCGTCCACTTCAAGGACGCCGCCGCCGGCCAGCAGACGTGGGCGTGGACGAAGAAGATGTTCGACAAGTTCGGGTACGACAACACGTCGGCTTCCGGCATGGGGGATTCGCTGACTCTCCTCGCGCTGAAGGCCGAGGCGAAGGAGTGTTGGGAAAAAGCCCTGACCGGCAACCCGGACTCTCAAGAGCTGCTCCAGTGCGGCGGCCGCCTGCTCGCTCTGATGCCGACGGAAGCGGAGAAGATCAAGCTCTTGGACACGCTCGTCGCCAAAGACACCGGTTGGCAATTCAGCTTCGCCGTCGCCCGCGCGGATTACATGGTCGTCCCCAAGGCCCCGCCCGTGGACCCCAAGTTGCCCGCCCCGGCCGTCCTGCCGGTCCCGCCGCCGGCGGACGTGGACGGCGCGATTCGCTTGTTGGCGCCCATCGCCGAGAAGATTCGCGTCCGGCCGTTCGCCGCCGCGGGGCTGGACAACGACTACACCACGCTCGTCACTTGGGTGTCCGCCTACCGGGCCGACGCGAAGGCGACGTTGGCCGACAAGCAAAAAGTGTTCGCGTTCGTCCGCGACCTGCGGGTGACGCGGGCGTCGATGGTCGCCCAAGCGGCCCTCTTGGAACTGCCGGAGGAAGCCGCCAAGCTGAAGCCGATGGCCCGCTTGGTGGCCCTCGCCGCCGCGTCCCAACTCGGGGCCGGGGACGCCACCGATTTCGACATGCTGTTCCCCTACGCCCAGGCCGCCGTCGGCCGTAAGGACTACCTCGGCGGGGCGACGCTCATCAGCGGGATGCTCGGCAACTTGCCGGGTTTGGACGAGCCGCGCCGCAAGGGCGGCCGCGACCTGTTGGCCCAAGCCTACAGCCGCCTCGGGGCGGCCGGCGGGGCGGTCATCGACGAGAAGAGTCCCATCGCCCCGCTCCTGGCCGCCGCCCTGCAATTGCGGCTCGGCGACCAGAAGTTGGCGTTTGAAACGTACCTCGCCAACCAGAAATTGTTCGACGCCAACCGCACCGAGGCCCCGGTCGATCTGATCGTCTTCGTCTGCGAAAACCACATCGCGGCCGGCGGGGACGAGAACCACAACCGCGTCGAGGACATCCTGCGGGCGTGGATGATTAAGAACGCCGAAGTGAAGGAAATTGACGAGGCCGACAAGGCCCGCATCCAATTGCTGCTGGCCCGCAACTACTTCCGCGGCAAGCGGTACGACTTGGCCCGCGCCGAGTTCACCACGCTCATCAACCGCTACCCCAAGACGGCCCAAGCCGTCGAGGCCGACTTCGGCATCGGCGAGACGCACATGGAGCAGAAGGTCTACGACTTGGCCGAGCAGGCGTTCGAGCGCCTCGCCGGTAGCCGGGACCGCGACGTGGTGATCCGGGCCGAGTTCCTGCGCGGCGTGCTGGCCAGCCGCCGCGGCGACCGCGACGAGGCCCGCAACATCTTCAAGGCCGTGCTGGAACGCGTGCCCAACGTCGAACTCGCCAACCAGGCCCTGTTCAACCTGTCCGAAGTGTATGGGGCCGAACAGCGCTACGTCGATCAACTGGAACTCTTGCGCACCGTCGGCCGCCTGGGCCGGGCCAGCAAGCGGTTCCACACGCCGGGCGAGCCGCTCTCCATCGTGGTGCAGGACAGCGACCTCGGCGTGAGCCGCGGCCACAGCCGCATCCCGGTCCTCGTGACCACGGAGCCGGGCGGCGACACGGAGACCATTTACCTCATCTCCGGCGGCGGGGGCAAGGGCCTCTTCCGGGCCGACTTGGAAACCCGCCTCGGGACGGCGACGAAGAACGACCGCGTCCTGCAACTGACCGGCAAAGACCTGATCCGCGTGGACTACCCGCCGGAGTTCAAGAAAGAGTTCAAGGACGCCCCGCTGCCGGACACCGAGATTAAGATCTCGGCCGACGGCAAACTCGACATCTCCTCCGGCAAGATCGTGGACGACGACGAAGAGGGCTTCACCAAGGCCCTCCAGCGCGAAGCCGACGGCGACGCCGAAAAGGAGCGAAAGGGCCTCGTCCGGCCGAAGGACCAGATCAAGCCGGGCAACGTCATCTACATCCGCGTCAAGGACGCGGACCGCGACTGGACGAATCAGCCGGACAAGATCGCCGTGAAGCTCACGTCGTCCGGCGGCGACCAGGTTTCCGCCGTGCTGACGGAGACCGGGCCGCACACCGGCGTCTTCGAGGGCACCGCCAAGACCGGCGAACTCCCCGTCGGGGCGCTGGCCACCAATTCGGCCATCGACCACAGCCCGCTGATGGCCATCGACAAGGACCGCAAGACCGCGTGGCTGAGCGAGCCGGACGGGGCGACCCCGAAGGTGCTGTCCGTGGACATGAAGAACCTGAAGCGGACGGACCGCGTGACGGTCTGGACGCCGGACGCCAAACAGAACGCCCCGATTCGCATGACCTTGGAGGGCAGCGACGACGGCCGCCTGTGGTTCCGCTTGGCCGCCACGCACCCGGACGCCAAGCTCACCCCGTTGGCCGGCGAGTACGGGGCGATGACCGCCCGCATCTTCGAGGGTACCGACGCCACCGGCTACACCACTTGGGACCAAGTGGTCGCGCTGACGAAGAACACCAAGCCCTCCGCCGAGGGCAAGGCGGCCGACCTGTTCTGGGCGCGCCAGCCCGACGACAAGGCCAAGCGGCCGACGGCCATTGTGTGGCACGGCAAGCTCGTGCAGGCGAAGGCCGGGGCCGCCCGCATCGCCGTCACGGGCGAAGTGACCGCCCTGCTCGTGGACGGCCGCCTCGAACGGCCGGTCGGCAAGGGCGTCGCCAACACGGACGTCTACCTCGACGCCGGCACGCACGACGTGACGATCTTCACGGCCGCCGGGCCGAACACGCCCACGCTCGAAGCGCGCTGGTCCGCCGGCGAGGCGTCCTCCGCGGAAGTCGAGCCGGTCCCGTTCCGCGAAACCGACTTCGACGTGGCCCGCCCTGAAGCGAAGACGGCCGCCGCCCCGCGGCCCCTCGGCGAAGGCACGGTCGATAAGGAAGGCCTGTCGTGGGACTTCAAGTTCGCCCCCATCGCCCTGCGGCACACGCGGCTGGTGATCCAAGAATACCGCGGCGAGGCGGTGGCGATCAACCACGTCGAAATCCGCGACACGGAAAAGAACGTGCTGCACATCCCGACCGACGCCGACCTGCTCTCGCTGGCGACCAACGAGATTTTGGAAATCGGCGGCGGGGACGTGGTGACGGCCACCTACATCGACGACGTGAACCTCAGCGACGCCTCGCGGCTGCTGAACGCCAAACTCACGGCGACGTACCACAACGCGACCATCACGCCGATCAGCCACGACTTGGTGCGGGCGCCGAACGGGCAGATCATCACCTACCGCAAGGAACTGCTGCGGATCGACCCCGGCGAGCGCATCGTGATCGAAGTCACCGACTTCGACCAAGACACCACCGCCGGCAAGGACAAGATCAAGGTCCAAATCTCCGTGAACGACGGCCCGCCGATTCACTTGGAGGCCGACGAGACGGACGAGAACACCGGCGTGTTCACGAAGGAAGTGGACACGGCCGCCGCCGCGGCCGAGGGCAAGATTGTCGTCAAAGCCGGGGACCGCGTATTCCTGCGGTACACCGACGAGCAAAACACCGTGCCGGGCCACGCGGCCGTCCGCGAGACCGTGGTGTACGTGAACGAGCCGACGCCCGGCCGCGTCCGCGTCATCGAGACGCGGCTAGCCAGGGTCGCCGGCGCGCCGGCCGACGAGCCGGCCCAAATTCGCTACAAGCCGGCCGTCGTCGGGGCGGCCGACCCGGCGCCCGTGGCCGGCGTGGCGTTCGAAGCCCCGTTCACTGTCGAGGTGATCGACCGCGACGCCGCCAAGGACAGCCGCAGCAAAGTGACCGTGAAATTGAAGACGACCGCCGGGGCCGAAGTCGAAGTCGAGTGCGTCCTCGACGACCGCCGCCTCGGGTCGGACACGCCGGACCGCGCCGGCTCCGCCCTGCAAGAAGGCCGGTTCACCGGGCAAATCGTGATGATGCTCGGCGGCAAGGAGAGCCTGGCCACCGTGCCGCTGACGGCCTCCATGCCGCGCGACCTGATCGGCGGCCCGAAGATGCCGAAGGAAGACATGGAAGAGGAAGGCAAGGCCAACAAGGACAAGGCCATCGTCACCCGCGTCCTCAACCTGAACGGGTCCGACATGGTCGAAGTGTCGTACCAGGACGCCCTGCGGCCCGGCGGGGCGAAGACCCTGACGGCCACCGGCCGGCTGCTGACCGACGGCACGCTGAACGTCACCGACTCCGAGTACCAGAAGGACGTGACCGCCGTCCACGTCGGCGAGCGACTGTTCATCAAGGTCGTGGACGCGGACTTGGACCGCACCGGCGACCGCGACAAGGCCAAGGTCCGCGTCCGAACCAAGCGCGGCGAGAACGAGGTCGTGGAACTGATCGAAACGCTCGCCCACAGCGGCGTCTTCACCGGCTCCGTCGTGCTCAAGCCCGAAGAGAAGCCGACCGCCGGCAACTTGAAGCCGGACGCGCCGGAAATCGAGTGCTACTTCGGCGACACCATCGAAGTGACCTACATCGACGAGCAGGCCAGTTCCTCCGAAGGGAAGCTGGAACTCATCGTCCCCGTTGCCGTGGTCATCGGGACTGACGGCAAGGTGCAGGCGTTCAGCAAGTTGTTCGGGGACGAGGCGTTGGCCGTGGAGACGCAGTTCCACATCGCCGAGAGCCACTTCGAGCTGTTCAAGAGCCACAAGGCCCTGAACCGCGAGGCCGAGGCGACCGCCGACTTGGAGAACGGCAAGCGCGTCCTGCGGGAAGTGATCGAGGACTACCCGAACCCCAAGTACACGCCGCGCGTGTCGTACCTGCTCGGCCAATTCGCCCAAGAGTTGAAGCAGTACAAGGAGGCCACGCAAGCCTACCAGACGATCGTGAAACAGTTCCCGGACCACACCTTGGCCCCGGACGCCCAGTTCAAACTGGCCCAGTGCTACGAGGAGGCCGGCGAGTTCAACCAAGCCTTGGAAGCCTACGTCACCCTGGCGGCGACGTACCCGAAGCACCCACTGATCGCGAACGTGATGGTCCGCATCAGCGAGCACTTCTATAAGTTGGAGAACTACAAGGTCGTGGCCCAAGTGGGCGAGAAGTTCCTGGAGAAATTCGAGGGCCACAAGTGGGCGCCCAAAATGGCGTTCCGCGTCGGCCAGTGCTACTACAAGGACAAGCAGTACGCGAAGGCCGCCGAGACGTTCGACAAGTTCGTCCTCACGTTCCGGGAAGACGCCCTGTGCCCGGACGCCATGTTCTGGTCCGGGGAAAGCTACCGGACGGCCGGGAACATGAAGAAGGCCTTCCAGAGCTACAACAAGTGCCGGTGGGACTACCCCGCCAGCGAAGTCGCCAAGTACGCCCGCGGCCGCCTCGCCCTGCCGGAAATGCTCCGGCAGTTCGAGGAGGCTTCGAACGTGGACGCGAAAGAATAAGTCCCGCTTGAGTCGTTGTGTGTTGACCCCGCCCGTTGCCTTCCGGACTTTCTCATGTTGACGTTGTTTGCACAGGCCGCGACCGCCGCCCCGGCCGACCCTGACTTCTGGCACTCGGGCGCCTTGGGGTACATGCGGGACGGTGGCTACTTCATGTGGCCCATTCTGTTCATGGCCATTCTTGGGGCCGGCGTCGTCATCGAGCGATTTCGCAGCTTGCGGATGATTGCCACGGACGGGCAGGCGCTGCGGGCCAAAGTGCTGCAAATGCTGCACGAGGACCGTGTGGAAGAGGCCATCTCTTTGTGCGCTCAATCCCGCGGTCCGGTGCCGGCTATTCTTGCGGTGGGTCTGCAACGCTACGAGGTACTTCGGCGGCTAAATTACGACCCGAGTCGCATTGAAGAACAGGTCGTCAAGGCGATGGACGACTACGGCGTCCACATCACGGCCGCCTTGGAGCAGAACTTGCCCGTGTTGGCCACGATTGCCAACGTCGCCCCGATGGTCGGTTCCGTCGGGACGGTCGTCGGCATGGTGGTTTTGTTCGAAGCCTTAACCTTCCCACTACTGCCGGGCGAAACAATTGTCACCAAAGCCGCCGCCGGGATCAAACTCAAACTGATCGTCACGGTTTGGGGCCTTTTGGTCGGTATTCCGGCCTATATTTTTTACAATTACTTCAGCACGGTCGTGAACAGGTATGTTTTGGAGGCCGAGGAGACGGCCTCCCAACTGGTGGAAGCGTTGACGGTCCGCATGGCCCGTCAGGACACGGCCGCCGAAAGTCGTTCGGCATCTCGGCCGGCGACGGCAGGAGGCTCCTGATGGCGGGCGGACCGGCGATTGGCGGAGGCGGAAAAAAAGTATCGGCCAGCCAATCGGTGGGCGTTCTGAACATGCTCACGGACCTAGCTTTTAACCTGTTGATTTTCTTCGTGGTGCTGGCCTCTGATGTGAAAGACGAGAAGGGTCGGCCGCAACAAGTGCCGGCGGCCAGCCAAGACAAGGCGACCGAGAAAAAGTCTGAAAACGTGGAGGTGGTTCTCACGCGGACGACCGTATCGGTAAACGGGTCCGTGCTTCCGGACACCGCCTTTGCAGCGAAAGTGAAAGACCTGCTCACCGGCAAGGAAAAACCGGACGAGCGGATCGTCGTCGTCAAAAGTGACAAGGACACCCCGTATTCGCGCTGGATCATTGTCACGGGCATGATCGAAAAGGCGGGCGGGGTCATCACCTTGCAATTGGAAGAAGAAAAAGAAGAGCGGGTCCGCTGACCGACTCAGGAAGGGGGGGGACGTGAAGATCAAGCGCAGAAAACTCGAAGTCACGCCCCCGTATGTGTCGATGGCGGACATCGCCTTCAATTTGGTGTTGTTCTTTCTGATTTTGGCCAAAACGCAGGAAGACGCAAAATTCCAGTGGGTACCCGCCAAGTCCGCCGAGGTTAAAGAAGTCGCCAAGACGCGGCTGGTCGTCATGGTGGACAATGCCAACAAGGTCTATTTGAACGCGCAAGAGGTCAGCGTCCGAGAGTTGGCGGAACGGCTAACCGCCGAACTCGGGAACGACCCGGCCGAGCCGCGCGTCGTGCTGCTCAAGATTCACAAGGACACACTCGCCGCCACGTTCGAGCCGATCATGGAGGCGGTGAGCCAGACCGGGTGCGAAGTCTACCACGTGCTCGAAGAAGAAGTGCCGTAGCCCGGCCGGCCAGTTCGGAAATTAGTCTCTCGGGATCTCTTGTCGAAGGAGGGAACGAAGTGAAGTACAGCGTGTTCTCAGCGATTCTGGCACTGGCGGCGGTCGCCCTCGCGGCGTCGCCCGCGTGGGCCGACCCGCCGGGGCCGGACCCCGCCGCCATCGCCAAGGCGGCGGACAATCTGATCGCCGCGGAAAACGGGTCCACGAAGGCCGCGGCGGCCCCCGTGATCGACGACCTGCCCTTCCTGCGCCGCGTCTCCATCGACCTGACCGGCCGCATCCCAACGGACGCCGAAATCCAGAAATACATGGCTTGGCCGGCCGGCGAGCGCCGCGGCAAGATCATCGAAGAGTACATGGGCCGCGAGCAGTTCGCGGACCGCTGGGCCATCTTCTTCGGCGACCTCCTCCGCGTCCGCTACAACACGGACGGCGGGGCCGCCTTCCAGGCGTTCGTCCACGAGGCCGTCCGCAGCAACATGCCGTACGACGTGATGGCCCGCCGCCTCCTGGCCGCGTCCGGCCGGGCCGGCAGCCAGCCGGAGACGTCGTTCATCCTCGGCGACGAGGCCGACCCGTACGCGATGACCGGCGTGGTGTCGCAGGTGTTCATGGGCGTCCGCATCTCGTGCGCCCAGTGCCACAACCACCCGTTCGACGTGTGGACCCGCGAGGAGTTCTACGACCTCGCCGCCTTCTTCGGCAAAACGCAGCGCGTCGAACACCGCGTCAAGATGCAAATCCTCGGCGTGTTCCTCAACGAGCGCACCGAGACGATGATCATGTGGCCGCCGGAAGACAAGGCCAAGGGCCAGCCCCGCAAGGCCGTGAAGGCGGCCTTCCCGTTCAAGCTGGACGAGGCGGACGGGCCGAGCAAGCACCTCGCCCGCTTCAAGGCCCTGCGGGAGCGCCAAGCCGCCGAGGCGAAGGCCAAGGCCGCCAAAAAGGGCGAGAGCGTGGACGACCTGCTCGACGCCACCGCGACCGAGAAGACCGGCGACCCGCTCGACGTGACGGCCGAGGCCAAGAGCACGATTCGCAAGATCGACCTGCAAGGCGACCTGTACCGGGCCAGCCTGCTCCGCAAGGAACTGGCCGAACACGTCACCGACCCGCGCAACCGCTTCTTCGCCCGCGCGATGGTCAACCGCGTGTGGGCCGAGTTGATCGGCCGCGGCTTCGTGAACCCGGTGGACGACTTCCGCAACGACAACCTCCCCAGCCACCCGAAGACGCTGGACTTCCTCGCCGACGAGTTCGTGGCCAGCGGCTACGACTTCCGCATGTTGGTCAAGTCGGTCGTCAGCACGGGCGTCTACCAGCGCGGCCACATGGCCGGCAGCGTCCCGGCCCCGCAGCGACTTGAATCCGAAACGGCCTTCCTCGCCACGCCGGCCCGCCGGATGGCCAGCGAGACGCTGTTCGACAGCATCGTGCAGGCCGGCCACCTGTTCACGCCGAAGCACCGGCCGGGCGAGAACGTGATGACCGTCACGTCTTACGTCCAAGTCCCGGCCGGCATCAAGGAAGACTTGGCCAAGCCGGGCAAGGAAAAGCCGGAGGCGATGGCCGCCATGCAGAAGATGGCCCCGACCGGCGGCTTCGACCTGGAGCGTGGCATCGAGGTGGACTTCAAGAAGGCCCTCAAGAACAAGGACGGCTTGGACATCGACAAGATGACCGCCAAGTCGGCCGAGGAAATCGAAGCCGAGATGATGATGAAGGGCGGGATGATGAAGCCGGGCACGCGAATGCGGTACACCACCAAGGAAGTCAAAACCGTGGTGGACGACAACCCGCAGTTCACGAGTTCGATGCGGATGGCCTCCCCGGCCCCCGTCGGCCACTTCCTCCGCGTGTTCGGGCAGACCGACCGCGGCGCGCTGGACGAGCGGCGGGACCACAGCCCGTCGATGCGACAGGCCCTGATGATGCTCAACGGCAAGCTGACCAACGAGGCCGCCCGCGTCGGCCCGCTTGAGCCAATTTATTCGCTCGTCGCCGGCCCGAAGGCCGACCTCGACGCCGCGGTCAAACTCGTGTACCGCGAGGCCATGACCCGCGAAGCCAGCCCCGAAGAACTGATCGAGGCCAAGGCGATCATCGCCGACGCCAAGACCCCGCTGGACGGCGTCGCCGACCTGCGCTGGGCCTTGTTCAACAGCAACGAGTTCCGGTTTATTAACTGACCGTCCGTATTCCTCCCCCCTTGGCAAGGGGGGGCCGGGGGGGTCTCGGCGACTCCCCCCACTGCGAAACATCTGATACCCTGACACCAAACCGCATTGGACACTGACTCATGAACCTGAATTCGCTGGCCTGCCAAGACTACCGGCTGAGCCGCCGGACATTCGCCGGGGCCGCCGCCGGGCTGTTCCTCGGCATGAACGTCCGCACCTTGGTCGCCCGCGGCGGGGAGGACCACGCGGCCGCCGCCGAACACGTCATCCTGTTCTGGAACGGCGGCGGGATGAGCCACATCGACACGTTCGACCCCAAGCCGGGCCGCGACGTGGCGGGCGACTTCGAGCCGATCAAAACTTCCGTCGCCGGCGTCCAGATTTCGGAGATCTTCCCGGAACTGGCCAAGCAGATGAAGCACGTCGCCCTGATCCGCTCCATCGCCGGCCAGAACGGCGACCACGGCCGGGCCACCTACCAACTGCAAACCAGCTACGCCCAGAGCGCCAACCTGCAACACCCCGGCGTCGGCTCCGTGGTGGTCAGCGAGCGCAAGACGCTCGGCGACCTGCCGGCCTACGTCACCATCGGCGGCCTGGCCCCCAAGGCCGGTTACCTCGGCCAGAAGTGCGAAGCCTACTTCGTCGGCCGCCCCGGCGAAAAAGACCCGTACCTGGCCTTCCCGAGCGCCATCGGTGACGTCCGCGGCAACAAGCGGCTTGACATCCTCAAGAAGATGAATGAGCGCCAGGCCGGGGCCGTCCCGGCCGACGAGAACACCGGGGCGCAAACCGCTCTGGCCGACGCGGTGAAGCTGATGCGCAGCCCGGCCCTCGACGCCTTCGAAGTCCGCAAGGAGAAGCCGGAAGTCCTCGAACGTTACGGGGACAGCGAGTTCGGCCGGTCGGCCCTGCTGGCCCGCCGCCTGGTGGAAAAGGGCGTCCGCTTCGTGCAGGTCAACCGCGGCGGGTTCGACGTCCACTCGAACGCCTTCCCGGCCATGCGGGACCACGGCGAGGCGATGGACCCGGCCTTGGCCGCCCTGATCGAAGACTTGGCCCAGAGCGGCATGCTCAAGAAGACCATGATCGTGATGCTGAGCGAGTTCGGCCGCACGCCGAAGATCAACATGACGATGGGCCGGGACCACCACCCCGGCGTGTTCAGTTGCCTCTTCGCCGGCGGCGGCGTGAAGGGGGGCCAGGTGATCGGCTCCTCCGACGCCGACGGCATGCAGCCGAAGGACCGCCCCGTGAAAGTCAGCCACCTGCACGCCTCGATCTGCCACGCGCTCGGCATCAACCCGAACAAGGAAGTGATGACCCCGCTGCAGCGGCCGATGAAGCTGGTGGACAACGGCAAGCCGGTGGACGAACTGTTCGCGTGAGTTGAGTTACTCTTGGTTTGATCATTCGACGCCCGCCCCTGAATCATTCACGGTCGGGCGTTTTTCGTTGGAGTCACCGACCATGGACATGGAAACATTATTCGCCGCACTGACGCAAATTCCGGACGCAGACATCTACGACGGCTTTGTCCCCGCCGCGGAAGTTGAAGCCATCACTTCTTGTACTGGCGTTGAACTCCCTGCGGATTACCGGCTATTCCTCGAGCGTTGTGGCTTCGCTAGATGTGCCCGACCGAATCCCGCTGCCATTGTGGTATTCGATTGCCCAGATTCACGCGGCCAACGGGCGTCCGTTGTAGGTCCAGCGGTACGGG
>JAYTTY010000232.1:0-7654 GCA_043744795.1 Zavarzinella sp.
AGCCCGTGGGTGAGGCTTTGCGAACCCCGGGAACCGGTTACGGGCCGATGGCGGCTGTGAGTTGTTCGTAGGTCAGCGTGGACGGCTGGTTCCTAAGTCCCCAAACTTTTTCTGGATGCAATCGGTCGTAGTCGGCTTTGCAGATCATCGAGACGGCTTTGTCATCCGGGGCGATGAAAACCATCACGCCCCAGATGGTTGCCAACGGACTATTCGTCGGCGCGGGCGGGCCGACGCGAGTAAAGGTGCCCACGTCACTTTGCAGATCAGATGCAAAGGCCGGGCCGGCCAACGCCATCAGCAAACAGACCGTCAGTAATCGGGACACGTGGACTCCTTCCGGTGTTGAGAAGTGCCCCACTACAGCATTGATGGGCCGCGGACGCAAGGGGAAACGCGGGGAAAAGTGACTTCGCCCCCATCCGTCGGCCGTGAAGCCGCGACTCGGAGGCTTTGCGCCGCGGGCTGATGCCCAGAATGGGATTGCCGCCAACCTAACCCCCCGGCCCCCTTCCCGAGGACGGGAAGGGGGAACAAGCGGGTCAACGTCTTAACCCCAATGTTGACTGGCCCTGCTGCGGAACCGCGTCAACTCACTTGCTCCCCCTTCCCGTCCTCGGGAAGGGGGCCGGGGGGTTAGGTTGCCTTTGCGGCCAGCGAGAGGATGGCGTCAGGCCGCGCTCCGCTGCGCAAAGCCTCCTCGCCGCGGCGAAACGGGGTCGCTTACCGCTTGAACGCCCGGAAGGGCCGGTACGCCGGGTCGCTGCCCTTGTACTCCCACTTCGTGGCCTTGCCGTCCTTGTCCAGCTCTTTGATGATCCCGGTGTTCTGGTTGCCGACGATGGTGTTGCCGTTGCGCAGGCGGACGGCCGACGTGGCGAACTGGTACGGGGCGGTCCAGCCGGCTTTGCCGGTCTCGAGGTCGAACTCGGTGATGCTGTTCATCAGCGTGGTCAGGATTTTGCCGCTCGGCAGCACGTCCACGGTGGAGTAGTAGTTCACGCCGTTGCCGCCGACGCCGTGGACTTTGGTGACCGTCCCCGTCTTGCGCTCGACCTTCAGGAGTTGGGAGTTCTGCGTGAGCAGGACGTAGTCGCCCGTCTTGAGGCGGGCGCCGGCGACGATGTCGTACTCGTTGCGGACGAAGGTGAACGCCTGCTTGTGCGGGGCCGTGTCGCCGCGCTCCCACTCGATGATCTGGTTGCGGCCGACGCCCCACGTGACGCCGTTGGGCAGGCGGCCGACGTTCACCGGCTGGTTGATGTTCTCCCGCCAGATTTCTTTGCCGTCGATCTCGCGCTCGAGGATTTGGTTGCGGTTGTGTTCGGCGATCAACACCTTCTTGCCGGGCAGGGGGGTGGCGTCCATCGGGTAGTTCAGCCCCTTGATGCTCCACCGCTCCTTGTTGTCCCCCGTCAGGGCGACGACCCGGCCGAGGCCGCCGCGCAGGGGCACCTCGCACACGATGGTCAGGCCGTAACTCGACTCCGAGTCCAGCTTGGCCATGTCGATCTTCTTTTCGTTGGCCTCGTACCACTTCTTCCACTCGTCGCGGGCCTTCTCCCGGCTCGGCTTGTCGGCCCCCATTGAGACGGGCGGGCCGTCCTCGCCGGCGAGCCGCCACATCAGCTCCTCGGTGCGCCACGCCTTGTCCGCGGTCACGTCGGGCATCAGCCGGATCACTTCGGGGATCAAGTCCTTGTCGCGGGCGTCGTTGACCAGGGAGAGGGCGATCACCAACTTGATGTCCGGGTCTTGCTCCTTCTTGAGGAACTCCTTCATCTTGGCCCGGCTGTCCTTGTCGGTCACGCGGGTGAACGCCTCGGCGGCGGCGGCGCGCTTCAGCGGGTCGCGGTTTTCGAGGGCCGCGTCGAGGACGGCGTCGCGCTTGCCGTCCCGGATGGCGAGCCGTGAGAACGTGGTGCGGATCTCGTCGCCGACGGCCTCGTCGTCCGAGATGGGCAGGTAGTTCATCAGGGCTTCGGTGATCGAGTCGTCCTTGTACTTGGTCAGCAGCCGGGCGGCGGCCAGGGCCAGCGACCGCGTGGGCACCTTCTCCAACTTCACCAGCGTCAGCTCGCACCGGCGGACGATCTCCGGGTCGGCGTCCTTGAGGGCGGAGCGGATCAGGGCGATGGCCCCGACCCCGGCCTTGGCGATCTCGGCCGACGCCTCTTCCCGGCTCTCGAAGGTGTCGTCCCCGAGTTTCTTGATGAGGGCCAGCACCTTCGCCTTGTCGGTTTCTTTAACGGTGTGGTTGCGGAAGAAGTCCGTGAGGGACTTCACGTCGTCCGCGTACCCGCCGGACTTGATGGTGTCGAGGTCGGCCTTGCGCTGGTCGAAGGCCTCGTCCTTCGGCTCATCCTTCTTGGCCTCCGGGGGTTTGTCCGGCGCCTTGACCTCGACTTTGACCTCGACAACGGGTTGGGCCGCGAGATCCCGAAAAGACGCCATCATGGCAACGGCCAAGAGCAACACGGACAGGCCAACGGCACGCATGACCGATCCCCCACAAAAAGGTTCGACGGTGTGACGGCTATGATAAGCCGCCGGGATGACGAGCGGGAGGGGCAAAGTGTAACAGATTCCGTCACGGCTTGGCCGGCGCGGCCAGTGAGCACCCGGGGCCGCGATTCAGGCGGTCCAAGGCCGGCGTGAGCCGCGCCGCGAGTTTGGGGTCAAGGCGGACAGCCGTCTCGAACGCCCGGCGCGCCGCCCGGGGGCGGTCGCCGAGTTCGTGGGCGAGGCCGAGTTGCATGTGCCAGTGGGCGGCGTGGAAGGGGAACCGGGACAGGCCCTCACCGGCGAGGGCCGCCGCCCCGGCCGCGTCGGGCCGCTGCCGGGCGTTGAAGATCAGCCCGTCCATGGCCCGGACGGCATTGGCGGTCGCCTGCAGATGGCGGGCGTGGAGCAGGCGCGGGCTGGGCACCAGCATGGCCGACCCGTGGACGAAGCCGCCGGCGACCCAGCGGGCCGGCGTCGGCTCGCCCATTTCCGCGGCCTCGTGTTCCAACACGGCCCGGTACTCGGCGTCGCTGGCGTCGAACCGCCGGCCCTCCTGCCAGACCGCGGCCCGCAGGAGGCGGCCGTCCGCCGTGTCGTCCGCGCACCGGGCGGCCTCGTCGAGGCGGTCCAGTTGGGCGAGGACGCGCGCCCGCGGCAGGCCGTCCGGCAGGGCGTCCGCCTGCGCTTCCAACTCGGTGAGCGCCGCGGCGAGTCGCGCGGCGTCCACGGGGTCCCGGCGACTTCCCAAGGCCCGCAGCGTGGCCAGCGTCCGCTCGGCCCGGCGAAATTTTGACGCGGCGGCCTGTTCCTCGGCCTCGCGGGCCAGGCGCTGCGTCTGGCGGTTCACGGCCTGGGCCGGCACGCCGACGGCGATGACGGCGGCCAGCAGCCACACGACCCGCGTCGTCGGCTCCGCCGTGGCGCGCGGGGAGACGAGCCGCAGGACGCCGGCCTCGGCCCCCAACACGACGGCCGCGCGGAGGGCGTGACTGGCCCAAAACGACGCCGCGGCCCCGTCGGCCGCGGCGGCCGCGAGCAGGGCGGCGGCCGCGAGCAGGGCGGCGGCCGCCAACCGGCTCAGTCGGCCGGCGGCCAGCCACGCGAGCGGCAGGCCGGCGGCCGCGTGGACCGCCGCCGTGTCGAAGGTGGCGAACGGCGCCCGCGCCGCCGCCCCCGTGAAATACAGGGCCGCGAGCGTGGCCGCCGCGGCGCCGAGGAGGCGGACGGCGGTCACGCGGCGGCCTCCAATGCCTTGGCCGTCTCCGGCCGCCGGAGTTTCCAGATCAGCCCGTCGTAGGCGTAGTGCAGGAACGACGCCCACAGGTTTAGGCCGACCCAGAAGTCGCCGAGCGCCTCGGCGGCGTTGCTCTCGAAGAACCCGACGAGCAGCACGAACGCCGCCAGGACCGGCAGCCAGTGGAAGGCCATGTCGCGGAACAGGCCGTCCGTCCCCACGTGTTGCCGCCGCCAGGCGTACGTGGTGACCACGGCGAGGTACTCGGTCGCGTGCAGGATGGTGGAGCCGAGGGCGAACCGCAGGGTCCACTCGGCCGACTGCCAGTGCACGCCGGCCAACAGGCCGAGGTACACCGCCGAGACGCTGGCGAGGTACGCCAACTTCGGCGCGTGCGCCCGAGTGGCGCGGGGCAGGGCCGACAGCCAGATGACGCCGAGCAGGCCGGCCGCGGCCGCGTCGGCCCATTCCACGCCGGCGGCCCACGGCGTGTCTTCGGCCGACCCGCCCAAGGCCCAGCCCGCACTGCGGACGATCACGTACACGATGACCGCCCGCAGGCCGTACTTTTCCAAGGCGACAACGCCGCCGACGCGCTTGCCGTAAATGGCGAGAATCCCGGCGTGCTGGGCCGCGAAATGCCACCCGTTCCACAGGAAGTCGACGAGGGCCAGGCACAGCAGCGCCCCGGTCCCGACGCGTACGGCGATGACCGCCAGCGCGACGAGGACGGCCAGCCCCGCGAACAGGCCGCCGCGGCCCGCGCGGCGGTCCGGGTCCGCGGCGACGAGCAGCAGCGTGAGCCAGCGGTGCGGGGTGGTCAGGAAGTAGAGTTGCCAGAAGTGCAGCGGGCCGACTTGGTCGGCCGTGACGAGGCCCGGGACGAGAGCCAAGACCCACACCCCGCCGGCGACGAACGCCAGGTCGAACGCCGGGGACACCAGCCACGGGAGCGTCATTTCAGCGGGGCGTCCTTCAGCTTCCAGTCGGCCCCGGCCTTCACGAACGTCCACTCGCGCGTGAACGGCTCCCCCGGGACGCCGTCGGGCCGAATTTTGACGGTGGCCGTGGCGGTGTCGCCCGTGACTTTCGGGGCGCCCTCCACGTCATACATGTAGTTGGAGTAGGCCTTCCAAGTTGTCGGCGCCGGGCTGGCAAAGCACTTTTTGAACTTCGCGGCGCGGGCCTTGGCGTCGTCAAACTCGCTGATCAGCCCGGCGATCTTCGTGCCGTCCTCCGACCCGAAATTCGGCCCCTTCACCGAGGCCGAGGACCCGGAACAGCCGAGCGGCGCCGCGGCGCACACCAACGCGAACACGATTCGACCGAGCGACCGAACGGGCATGACGAGTCTCCGGCGGAAAATAGAAAAACCCCGGCCCCCCGCGGGGGGCCGCGCCGGGGAGGACCACACGTCACGTCGGACTCCGAACGGGTCCCAGCCGCGATCGGTCTCATCCCCGGCTTGGTCTGGCGCTCCACGACCCAGTGTTCGATGGGTGTTGCGTGGATAATGCAATATACCAGCCGCGTCGATTCTTCTTCAGCATGGTCCCAAACCTCCTTTTGCGGACGACAGTGGCCGCAAAGTGAAAATTGCTCCCGTACATTTACGGGCCGGAGCGTTGGATTCGGAGAAGGGGAAATGAAGGAGCAATGAGACCGGATTTCTTCACAATCCGCCGGCCGGCCGCCGCGGCCCGCCCCGCGGCGCACATTCACGCAACCTTCAAACCCGCCCCGCGAGAACCACGCACGCGGCCCCATAATCGGGGGGAATCAGGCCCGTTTTCCCCGGAGTTCCCGCATGTCCACACCGTCCCGCCGGCTGTTTCTCGGCTCGTCCATGGCCGGGTTAGGCTCGTACCCGCTCTTCGGCCAGGAGCCCAAGAAAGACCCGGCGTTGCCGAAAGACTTGGCCCAAGAAATCCCCGGCGCGAAGGGCGTGCGGGACGACGCGGCGTTCCAGCCGACCACCTTGTTCTTGACGTGGCACACCGACCCGACGACGACCATGGTCGTGCAGTGGGTCGGCGTCACGGGCGAGACCGCGGACACGAACGTCTATTACACCGCCGAGAAGGTCCTCCCCCCGCGGCCCCGGGAAGAGGGGAAGCCGGCCGCGCCGAAAGTCGCGTGGCAGGTGCAGAACACCGTCCCCCGCCCCTACCCGATGACGGACTTCAAAGTCTTCCGGGCCGAGTTGACGGACCTGACGCCGGGGACGGACTACGCCTTCAAAATCGGCAAGCGCTCGCCGGTGTACGCCTTCCGCACCATGCCCGCCAAGGCGACGGACACAGTCCACTTCGTCTCCGGCGGGGACTGCGGCGTCAACGCGGCCGCGGTCGCCAACAACGTCCAGGCGGCCCGGCAAGACCCGATGTTCGCCGTCGTCGGCGGCGACCTCGGGTACGACAACGGGCGGTCCGTCGAAGTGAGCTTGGCGTTCCTCCGCAACTATAGCCGGACAATGGTCGGCCGCGGCGGCCGCCTGATCCCGATGCTCGCGTGCATCGGCAACCACGAAGTGGACGGGTCGTACGGAAAGGCCCGCGAGAAGGGGACGTTCTTCTACCCGCTCTTCGAGGGCCTGTACACCGACACCGGGTACGCGGCGCTGGACTTCGGCGATTACCTCAGCCTGGTCCTGATGGACACCGGCCACACCAGCCCCATCGCGGGCGAGCAGACGGCGTGGCTGGAAAAGGCGCTGAAGGCCCGGGCCGACCGCCCCAACGTGTTCGTGGTGAACCACGTCCCCGCCTACCCGTCGTACCGAAACCCGAAGGCCGCCGCGGTCGCCGACCCGCTGGACGCCAAGCCCGGCACGGGGGAGATGCAGCGCAAGCACTGGGTGCCGCTGTTCGAAAAGTACCGCGTGCCCGTGGTCCTGGAGCACCACGACCACACGTTCAAGCGGACCAAGCCGCTGATCGACGGCATGGCGAACGACAACGGCGTCCTGTACCTCGGCGACGGGTCTTGGGGCCGCATCCGCGTCCCCAAGAAGGCCGACCCGCTCAACGTCATGGCCGCCACCAGCGAGGACTACCACCTGAGCCTGCACCGCATCCAAGGGGAAGACCGGTTCCACCTGGCGCTGGACGAGCAGGGGCGGGTGATGGACGTGAGCCACACGGCGCAGCGGAAGAATGGCTTGGTCGCCGTCCCCGCGAAAATTCCGGGGTGAGGCGCCGGGGAGCGGGGGCGTCCGCCTTGCCCCCCGTCAACCGCCGACGGCCCGCACGGCGACGAGGAACGCCGGCAAGTCGGCGCACGTCATGGCGAGGCGGTTCAGTTGCTTCAGCCGCGGCACGTCGGTTACCGCGGCCAGTGTGTTCGGGATGTCGGCCGGGGCGCCGCCAAAGCGAACCGCCAGCAGTTCGAGGATGTTCTCCCGGAGGGTTTGTGCCGCCCCCTCGGCCTTCCCCTTGGCCAGCCCCTTGGCCAGCCCTCGGTCTTCCACAATTTGAAACGCTTCGTTCAGCGTCGGTGATGTCAGCATCGTGTCCGCCCCCCCCAGAATGCGGTCCAGCAGGATTTTATTGTACACGTTCTCGGCCAAAATCTGGGTGACGGCCAGCAAGTCGATCCGGGCGCGCGCGTCGGGCGTGTTGGCGACAATCGTGTCCCGGCACCGTTGAATGAACTCGTCCGGCGGCTGCGTGGTCCGCGCCAAGGTGGCCCACGGGATGAGGCCGACATCCCCGGCGGCGAACAAGTCTTCCGCGTCCATCAGGTACGGCCGAATCACGGGCCACGACGCCGCGGAGCGGACGGCCCGACTCGGGCTTTCGAGGGCGAATTCGCCGTCCGACACGACCCGCCCCTTGGGCCGCAGCACCACGAAAATGACCTCGGGGACGACGCCGTGGGCCAGGTACGCCATTTGAATGTCTTCGTACACTTGGC
>JAYTTY010000233.1:0-7638 GCA_043744795.1 Zavarzinella sp.
TCGGGACTTCCGCCATCAAAAGCCTGTCTGGCGTGTCAAGCGCTCTTCCGCCGAAGACCGGCTGAAGCCGGGACTCCAACGAAGACGAAACCTTTCCCAGTGGTGGAACGCTTTGACGACTCGACTCCCGTTCCTCCTGCTCCTCCTCCCCCTCGGCTGCCAAAAGGCCGCCCCCGCGCCCGTCGCCGCGCCGCCCGGCATGGTCCACGTCCCCGGCGGCAAGTTCCAGATGGGGTCGGCGGCCGACCCGGAGAAGAACGCCCCGTTGCACCCGGTGCGCGTTTCCGGTTTCTACATGGACGCGACCGAGGTGACGAACGCCGAGTTCCAGCGGTTCGTCGAGGCGACCGGGTACGCCACCGTGGCCGAGCGACTGCCGACGCCGGAAGACTTTCACGGCGAACCCGTGCCGCCGGGGGCGCGGCCGGTCAGCGTGTGCTTCAAGGAATTGACGGGCGACGTGCCGCTGCGGGACTGGGGCGGCAAGCCGCACCCGCCGTGGTGGAAGGCTGTCGCCGGGGCCGACTGGCGCCGCCCGGATGGGCCGGGGACGAACATCAACACGCTCATGGACCACCCGGTCGTCCACGTCGCGTGGCCGGACGCGGTCGCCTACGCGGCGTGGGCCGGCAAGCGACTGCCTACGGAGGCCGAGTGGGAGTTCGCCGCCCGCGGCGGGTTGGACCAGGCCGAATACTGTTGGGGGAATGACCCGCAAGGCACGGACGGCAAGTGGTTCGCCAACACCTTCCAGGGGAAGTTCCCGACCAAGAACGACGCGCTCGACGGCTTCGCCGGCACGGCCCCCGCGAAGAGCTTCCCGCCCAACGGCTACGGCCTGTACGACATGTCCGGCAACGTGTGGGAGTGGTGCGCCGACTGGTACGCCGAAGACGCCTACGTCCTCAGCCCCCTGAACGACCCGCGCGGCCCGCCCGACGGGTTGGAGCGCGTGCGCCGGGGCGGCTCCTATTTGTGCGACGACGGCTACTGCCGGCGTTACCTGCCGGCCGCCCGGGACCACAGCCCGCCGAGAAACGCCGCCGGCCACACCGGCTTCCGCTGCGTGAAGGACGCGGAGTGACCATGCCCGCGACCGCCCGCCGCCTGCTGGAGATGATCCGCTTCAGCCACACGCTGTTCGCCCTGCCGTTCGCCCTGTTGAGTGCGACCTTGGCGTGGGGCCGGGAGCCGTTCCGTTGGCTCGACCTCGTCGGCATCCTCGCCTGCATGATCTTCGCCCGCTCGGCCGCGATGGCCTTCAACCGCCTGACCGACCGCCAGATTGACGCCGCCAACCCGCGCACGGCCGGCCGCCACTTGCCCGCCGGGACGCTCTCCGTGTTCGCGGTGGTGTTGTTCACCGTCGCGTGTTCCGTTGCCTTCGTTGCCGCGTGCGGGCTGTTCGCCCTGCGCGAACCGCCGAACTGGTGGCCGCTTTACCTGTCCGGCCCCGTACTCGTGTTCATCGGGGCGTACTCGCTCACCAAGCGGTTCACGGCCCTCGCCCACTTCTGGCTCGGCGCCTCGCTCATGCTCGCCCCCATTTCCGCGTGGGTCGCCATCCGTGGCGTGGACGATTTGCTCACCCCGTTGTGCGTCGGCCTGACGGTCTTCTTCTGGGTCGCCGGCTTCGACATCCTCTATGCGTGCCAGGACGCCGACTTCGACCGCCAGGCGAAACTGCACAGCGTCCCGGCGAAGGTCGGAATCAAGAACAGCCTGCGCATCGCCTTCGGGTGTCACCTGCTGATGGTCGCGTTGTTGGCGGTGACGTACTGGGTGACGCCGGAATTGGGGAACGTGTTCCTAGGCGGGATTGTCGCGGTGGGCCTGCTGCTGCTCTACGAGCATTGGATCGTGCGGCCGGACGACTTGAGCCGTGTGAATCAAGCGTTCTTTCAGGTGAACGCCGTGGTGAGCGTGGGGCTGTTCGCGCTGGTGGTGTGGGAAGTGGTGTGGCGATTGACAAAACCCGTTTAGCCGCGACGCGGAGTCTGTGGAGCGGAGCGCGACCCCCCCACCAATGACACGCACCAATCATCAAAGTCCGAACGAGCCGAGCGACGTAAGTCGCCGGGTGGCCCCCGCCCACAAAAACCTCCCCCACGTCATCGGCGACGTGAGCGTGGGAAGCGGTTCGCGGGCGGGGGCCACCCGGCGACTCACGTCGCTCGGCTCGTTAAATCATTGCGGCTGCGCTCACTTCCCAACCAGCGTGTTAAACTCCGCCTCCGTCAGCACCGGCACGCCGAGTTCCTTGGCCTTGTCCAGCTTGCTGCCGGCGTCGTCGCCGCACACCAGGTAGTTGGTCTTCTTCGACACGCTTCCCGACGACTTGCCGCCGAGGCTCTTAATCAAATCCTCAATCTCTTTGCGGCCGTAGCTCGACAGCGTTCCCGTTACCACCAGGGTCTTGCCGGCGAGGGTGGTGCCGCCGGCGGGGACGGCTCGGCGGTCTTGGGTCATCTTCAGGCCCAACGCCTTTAACTCGTTGATGAGCTTTTCGCCCTCGGGGCGGTGCAGGAATTGGTAGACGCTCTCGGCGCGCTTGGGGCCGATGCCCTTGACCGCGGCGAGGTCATCGACACTCGCCGCAAAGAGGGCGTCCATCGTGGCGAATTGCTCGGTGATGAGTTCGGACAGGCTGCCGCCGACGGTGTAGATGCTCAGGGCGGCCAACAGCCGGGCCAGGCCGCGGTCTTTGCTGGCGGCGATGCCGTTCAGCAGGTTCTGGGCCTTCGCGTCGGCGAAGCCTTCCAACGTCAGGAGTTGCTTTTTCTCCAGCCGGTACAGGTCGGCGACGGTCTTGACGAGTTCTGATTCCACCAGTTGCTTGGCCACCTCGTCGCCCAAGCCCTCGATGTCCATGCGCTCGCGGCGGGCGAACGAGAGCAGCCGCTGCGCCGCCTGGGCGGGGCAGCGGCCGACGTCCATGCACTGGTAGCCGTAACTGCTGGCCGACTCGTACTTCTCCACGACGCCGCCGCACGCGGGGCACGCCGTCGGCCACGCCAGTTTCTTCTCCTTGCCCGTGCGCGACTCGGTGACGACTTGCACCACCTGCGGGATAATTTCGCCGGCCTTCTCCACGACCACGGTGTCGCCGATGCGGGCGTCGAGTTGGTCCACCACGCTGGCGTTGTGCATGGACGCCCGGCTCACCGTTGTGCCGGCCAGGCGCACGGGCGGGTCGAACAGGGCGACGGGGGTGAGTTCGCCGAACTTGCCGACGGAGAGTTCGATGCCGCCGAGTTTCGTGAGCGCCTGCTCGGCCTCGAACTTGTACGCCTTCGCCCACCGCGGGACTTTCGACGTGTACCCGAGCCGCTGCCGCTGGGCGAAGTCGTTCACCTTGATGACCATGCCGTCCGTGTCGTAGGGCAAGTCGTGCCGCTTCTCGGCCCACGAGTCGCAGTGGGCGATCACGTCGTCCATCGTCTCGCAGTGCGTCGTGTGCGGGTTGACGGGGAAGCCGAACTTCTTGAGATACTCGAACAGTTCCGTCTGCGAGCCGATGGCCAGGCCCTCGACGACGCCGGCCGAGTAGGCGAACAGCCGCAGTTTGCGCTTGGCGCTGAGCTTCGGGTCGAGCAGTTTCAGCGTGCCGGCCGTCAGGTTGCGCGTGTTCTCGTAGGGCTTCTCCTTGCCGCCGGCCGCCCGCTCGCGGTTCAGGCGCACCAGCTCGGCCCGCGTCATGTACACCTCGCCGCGGACCTCGAACACGGCCGGCGGCTTGTCGGCGTGCAGCTTCAGGGGAATCTCGCCGATGGTCCGCAGGTTGTGCGTCACGTCGTCCCCGACTTCGCCGCTGCCGCGCGTGGCGCCGACCGTCATCACGCCATTCTCGTAGGTGATGGCCATCGAGACGCCGTCGATCTTGAGTTCCACGGTGTACGTGACCTTGTCCTTGGCCCCCAGCGCCTTGCGGGTGTCGGCGTCGAACTTGCGCAGGTCGTTGGCGTTGTAGCTGTTGTCGATGGACAGCATCGGGACGCGGTGCGTGACCTTGGCGAACCCCTCGATGGGCGCCCCGCCGACGCGCTGCGTCGGGCTGTCCGGCGTCAGCAGGCGCGGGTTCTTCTTCTCAATCTCCTTCAACTCGTCGAGGAGCTTGTCGAACTCCCGGTCGGAGATTTCCGGCGCCGCATCCACATAGTAAAGGTGGTTGGCCCGGTTGAGTTGGTCCCGGAGTTGGGCGGCGCGCTTGGCGGTGTCCATGAGAGAAGTCCCGTGTGGGTGATGGGGGGATTGTGGGGCGGAGGGCGGGAAGTTGCAAGGTGCGTTGGCTGTCTTGTTTAGCCGCGACGCGACGCTTTGGGAGTGGAGCGCGGGCCGGCCGTGTAAATGCGCTTCCGTGCGCGGCCAGCGATTTTACGCGGGGAGTCCGCGCTCCACTCCCAAAGCGTCGCGTCGCGGCTAAACGGCGTTTCGCTTGGCGAGCACCATAAACTAACCCCGCCCGTCACGGAGCCAACTCATGCCCCGCCTCCTCGCGTTCGCCGCCTTGTTGCTTCCCTTTTCACCGCTCGCCGCCGAGCCGGCCGATTGGCAGCCGACCGCCCAACGCCCGGAGATTCGGCCAACATTCTCGGCGGACGCCAAGGGAACGCTCGTCATCGAGACAAGCGATTCCGTCGCCGACCAAGGCCACTGGCGGAAGGCCGTGCCGGTCGCCGGCGGAAAATTTTGCCACTTCCACGCGTTGCGGAAGACGACCGGCGTGGCGTCGCCGCGGCGCAGCGCCATCGCCCGCGTCGTGTGGCAAGATTCCAACGGCAAGC
The DNA here is from genome assembly GCA_043744795.1 of Zavarzinella sp. Taxonomy (GTDB): domain Bacteria; phylum Planctomycetota; class Planctomycetia; order Gemmatales; family Gemmataceae; genus Zavarzinella. The sequence goes on from JAYTTY010000233.1 coordinate 4,785, forward strand.
CCGTGCTCGCGGACGTGCCGGCCGGGCATGAGAAGGAATTCGGCTCCGTGCCGTTGGCCGAGCCGGAACACCCGCTCGACGGCGACACCGACAAGAACGGCTGGACGGACGTGTCGGCGACTTATCGCGCCCCCTCGAAGGCCACGCAGGCCGTGTTGGAACTGCACCTGCAATGGGCGCCGAACGGCCGGGTCGAGTGGGCCGACGTGAGTTTCAAGGAGGCCGAGCCGCCGCCGGCTCGCAAGGTGCGCTTGGCCACCGTGCATTACGTCCCCACGGGGAAATCGTCGAAGCAGAACAATGAAGAGTACGCCCCGCTGGTCGCCGAGGCGGCCAAGCAGAAGGCCGACCTCGTCGTGCTGGGGGAGACGATCCCGTACATGCGGGTCGGCAAGCCGCCGCACGAGACGGCCGAGGCCGTCCCCGGCCCGACGACCGATTCCTTTGCGGGCCTCGCCAAGAAGCACGCGCTGCATATTGTCGCCGGCCTGTACGAGCGGGACGGCAAGGCCGTGTACAACGTGGCCGTGCTGCTCGGGCCGGACGGCAAGCTCATCGGCAAGTACCGCAAGGTGTGCCTGCCGCACGCCGAAGTCGAAGCCGGCGTCACCCCCGGCGACTCGTACCCGGTGTTCGACACGAAGCTCGGCAAGGTCGGGCTGATGGTGTGCTACGACGGCTTCTTCCCCGAAGTGGCCCGCGAGCTGACCAACCGCGGCGCCGAGGTGATCGCGTGGCCCGTCGCCGGCTGCAACCCGCTGCTCGCCCGCGCCCGCGCCTGCGAGAACCACGTTTATGTCGTCAGTAGCGCTTACACGGACGCGAAAAGCAATTGGATGGTCTCGGCCGTGTTCGACCACGCCGGCAACCCCGTCGCCAAGGCCGATCAGTGGGGTTCCGTGGCCGTCGCCGAAGTCGATTTGAGCGAGCGGCACTTTTGGCGCAACAACTTGGGCGACTTCCGGTCGATGAGCCAACGGCACCGGCCGGGGAAGTGACGTCTTTGAGACCGAGCGCCGCGAGGAAGGCGAGCCAGAATTAGCGACTGGAGGAACCTCCGGAGTAAAGGCGCTGAGGGCGAGTCTTCGAAGCCCGACACGCGGGGGCGGACGCCTGTCGCCCAATTCGCGGGGGAAGTCGCTTCCCCGTAGCGAACCTCGAAGACTCGGTTCGCGGCGCATTGACTCGGGAAGCTCCTCCAGAGCGCTAACGCTTCTGGCTCGCCTTCCTCGCGGCGCTCGGCCCCGAAAACAAGGCGGGCAGGCGTTTCCGGTTATGCCGATTCTCCGGCCGCGCGTCACAGGCGGCAGGCGCGTGCGCGCCGGCGCAGCTTGTCTCACTTGACCAGGTCGGGCATATTCCCCATGTGAAAATGTCCCGCGCGGCTCGGCGCGGGCGGGTTGCGCGTTCATAGTGACATGGCTTCCCCGGCACGGGTGCGAAGGTCGGTCCCCCGCAAGGGGTTCCGGCCGGAGCGACGGGGGAGAACCTGGTTTCTGTTCAGGAGGCTGGTTCGTGCGATGGGGCGTCGGGTCGCGTGCGGGGTCCATTGCCAGCACTCGGCCAACCTCTGCTCTGAGGGACGCCGTCGGTCAACCCCATCTTCCAAGCGTTGACCTCCGGGACTGGCGATCACGGCCGGCATCATCGAACTTGATTGGTGGCAAACAAATCAAGAGAGGTCTGCTCGGAAAAGGCCGCCGGCCGCCACGACTGGGACTCCCGCCGCCCCGGCCTGGGAACTGGGGCGACGACTCACCAAAGCCGGGCGCTCCTCCACGACTCCGGAGGCTCGCCCGGCTTGGCGTGTTTCATGGGCATGCGTCGTCAGTGATTTTCATGAGCCGAGCGGCGTAAGCCGCCGGGTGGTGCGCGCGGGCCGTCACCCGGCGGCTTACGCCGCTCGGCTCGTTTAAGTCACCTTGTCACCTTGTCACCCAGTCACCCTTCATGGTAGGTTAGCCCGGTCAGGCAAATCCCGAGGAGTGGGCATGGGCGAGTTGTTCGAGCAGATACGACAGGTGTTCGCGACCATCCTCTCGTTTGACATGGCCGCGCTGATGAAGGTTCTGGAGCAGCCGGAGATCATGGTGGCCGCGTACATCGCGATCGCCCTGGTGATCTTCACGGAGACCGGCCTGCTGATCGGCTTCTTCCTGCCGGGCGACTCCCTGTTGGTCAGCGTCGGCATCGTCGCGTGGAACGCGGACTGGCCGCTGGCCCTGCTCATCGGCATTCTCAGCGTGGCGGCGATTGTCGGGGACAGCGTCGGCTACTGGATCGGCCTCAAGTCCGGGCCGCGCATTTTCAGTCGGGAGAAGTCCTTCTTCTTCCGCAAGGACCACCTGCTCGCGGCCCAGGCCTTCTACGACAAGCACGGCGGCAAGACGATCATCCTCGCCCGGTTCATGCCGATCATCCGCACGTTCGCCCCGGTCGTGGCCGGCGTCGGCAAGATGGAGTACCGCCGGTTCCTGACATTCAACGTCGTCGGCGGCGTCGCGTGGATCGCCAGCATGTTGCTGTTGGGCTACGCGATCACGCCGATGCTGGACCCGCCGCTGAAAAAGGTCTTCGGCCCGGACTTCCAGACGGCCAAGCACATCGAGAAGGTCATCATCCTGGTGGTGCTGATCTCCGTGGCCCCCGGCTTCTACGCGGCCGGCAAGGCGTGGTTGGCCAAGCGGCGGGCCGGGGCGGCCGCCCTGACGGCCGCGACGGCGGTCACGACGCCGCCGGCGTGATGTTTTGGTTTTGTTCCCCCTGGTATGTTACGTCAGAGCCTATAAATGGCTCTGACGATTGCGACCTGCGGCGGGTGAGTTCGATACCCCCTTGGCCCGTGAGGCCGTCG
>JAYTTY010000234.1:0-69964 GCA_043744795.1 Zavarzinella sp.
TTCAGCGGGGTGTAGCGGGAATCCGGCTCTTTTCGCAAATCCTCCAAGTTCCGCAACCGGCAGTTTTCCTGCCCCAAAAAGTCCTTCACGGCGTTGCCCAACGGGGCTTGAAGAATTTTGTGGCCCCGTGTCCAGGCCCTTCCGGGCATGGACACCGGAACGGTCCGTTGGAGTTGAAAACCAAAATGGTTAACCGTCGAGTCTTTACCCTTTCGGGCATGGCGACAACCGGACGTTTTTCTGGAGCTGACAACAAAGGCCGCTCGGCAATACTCTCGACGTGATCTAATTCCCGCCACTCGAGTTTTTCAAATCCTCCAGATCGTTCAGGCCGAACGTCTGCAAGAACTTCTTCGTCGTCCCGAACAGGATCGGCCGGCCGAGCGACTCGTGCCGGCCGACGATTTTTACCAGCCCCCGCTCCATCAGTTGCGTCAGCAATTCCCCGCAGCCGACGCCGCGGATGGCCTCCACGTCGGCCCGCATGATCGGCTGGCGGTGGGCGACGACGGCCAGCGTCTCCGTGAGGGCGGGGGTCAATTTCGGCTCGGCTCCCGCGCGGCCGGCGCGCAAGAGCCACGGCCGGAACGCCGGCCGCGTGAACAACTGGTACCCGCCCGCGACTTCGCCGACGCGGAAGGCCGAGGCGTCCGCGTCGTGCATTTCGCGCAGTCGTTCGACGAGCCGCCGGACTTCGGCGGCGTCCTTGAGGCCGGCCACGGTGGCTAGTTTCTTCGCGGAGACGGGTTCTTGGGCGAGGAACAAGGCCGCTTCGAGGCGGGCGAGGGCCGGGTCGCGGGTGAGCGGATCAGTCGAAGATTCACCCGCCCGGTCGTCCAACGGCTGCCGGGATCGTGGCCGGTGATTTTCCGGTCGGGCGTGGGCCGGGCGGCGGGCGAGCGGTCCGAGGCGGCGCTGGAACATGCCGGCACGTTACCCCGAACCCGGCGAACACTCAACGGGAATTCACCCCTCGACCGGAATGACCTTGAGCGGCTTAAAGCCGCCGGACACGACTTGCCCCAAGGCGACCAATTCCCCTTGGGGGTCGGTGACGGCCAATTCTTCGACGTTGGGATGGCCGATTTTGATAATCTGGCCGAAGCGGATGCGGCGGGCCTCTTCCGCGCTCACCGTTCGCTGCGGTATTCCCGTCAGCGGAGCGGTGATCGGCCGGGCGGCGGCCAGCGCCTCTTCCTTGGTCGCATCCACCGTGACCGCGTTGTCCAGCGTGAAATCGCCGATGCGGTCGCGGTGCAGAGCCGTGACGTAGCCGCCGGTCCCGAGCGTATTTCCCAAGTCGCGGGCGACGGAGCGGATGTAAGTTCCCTTGCCGCAGTCGATTCGCAGGCGCAGCGTCGGCCACGCGAATTCCAAAACGACGATGCTGTCGATCCGCACGATCCGCGGGGCCAACTCGACTTCTTCTCCTTTTCGGGCAAGGGCATAAGCCCGTTGGCCGGCGACCTTGGCGGCCGAGAACGCCGGCGGCGTTTGGGTTACGTTGCCGATCATCGTAGCCAGAACTGAGCGAATTTGTTCTTCACTGGCAGGTGTGACGTTCTCGCGCGGCGTGACGACGCCGTCCGCGTCGTCCGTGTCGCTGTCGGCCCCGAGGATGATCGCGGTCGTGTACGTCTTGGGGCTTCGCTGCACATACTCGAGCAGGCGCGTGGCCTGCCCGTAGGCGAGGACGAGGACGCCGGTGGCGAGCGGGTCGAGCGTGCCGCCGTGGCCCAAGCGAGTGCGGTTGGGGAACCAGCGCGCGGCCCGGTTGACCACGTCGCGGGAGGTGAGGCCTTGGGGCTTGTTGACGACGAGAAAGCCGGATGTCTGCATGAGTTCTCGGAGAATGAAACGACCCCGGCGGTTCGCGGGGAACGGCCGGGGTCAGGAAACGGCACGGGGTCAACGGGTCAGTTAGTTGTCCTTGTTCTTCTTGGCGTCGCCCATCGCCGCCAAGAACTTAAGGGCCTTCCCTTGAGCGGCGATCTTGATCTTCAGGGTGTCGCCCCCTTCGATGGACACCTTGATGGTGTCCGACTTCTTCGAGTCGCCGAAGATCTTCTCGGCGAGCTTCTTCGTGGCGGCGGCTTCCTTGGCGGACTCGGCCACGGCGGGCACGAGCTTCGCCAAGGCCACTTCCATCTTGAACACGCCGGCATCGACCGCCTTGGAGGCGACGGCCTTCTTGATGGCCGCCTTGCCGTCCGCGCCGAAGGCGACAATGGCCAAGTCGTCCCGGAACGTCAGGTACACGTCGCTCTTGCCGAAGGACTTTTGCGCGTCTTCCGGCACGAAGTCGCCGATCTTGAGGACGTGCAGCATCGCGCCGCCGTCCAACTTCTCGGCGTCCAACATGAGGAAATTGCCGACTTCGGGCGGGGCGTCCTTGGCGGCGGCCTTGATGGCCGCTTCGATCTTCTTCCCCTCGGCCACCTTGACGGCGAACAGGACCGTCAGCTTGCCGTCCTTGTTCGGCCCCAGCACGGACAGGCCGGCGTCCAGTTCGCCGGCCTTGGCGGTCGGGAGCAGGGCGTCGATCAGCGGCTGCAACTTCTCTTCCACTTCGCCGGGGGCCTTGGCCTTCTTCTTTGCTTCCTTAATGGCGTCGTCGATGACCGGCGGCAACAGCTTCTTCAACTCGGAGGCGAGCGACATGCTCAGGTTGACCGACAAGCAACTGTCCGAGGACAGCACGGCCCCGGCGGCCACGCTCTTGTTTTCCTTAATCGAAGCGAAGTCTTTGGCCAGCTTGCTCCCCTTGAGGCCGGCCATCTCGATTTCGAGGGCGGCCTCGCCGGACTGCTGATCGACGTTGAACTTGAGGGAGACTTGCTCACCGTCCGTGATGACCGACTTGACCGTGGCGGCAAGCTGATCGATCGACTTTTCCTTGAACGCCTTCATGGCCGGCGTCTCATTGGGGACCGGGGCCTCTTTGCCGGCGGCCAGTTGATTTTCGATGGCGCCGACGGCCAGCTTCTTCATCTGCTCCGGCAGGCGGTCGATGCGGGCAGTGATCGAAATGAGGTCCGTGGCCTTGCCGCCGAGCACGTCGTCCGGTTTCGCCAAGGTCTTTTCGGCGATGTTTTCCGGGTCATTCGCGGTGACGTAGGCGTACTTGTTGGCGAACCGGAAGTAGACCGTCATCGGCGAGTTCGGCGGCGTCGTCTCGTACACGCCGTCCTTGTTCTTCTTGATGTCCAGCATGGCCCGGTCCTTCAGGGCGCCGAGGAGGGCTTCCTCGTCGGCGACCGGGATCAGGGCGACCACGGGGCTGCTGGTCACTTCCGGGGTGATCGTGGCGTAGAAGCCGAGCGGGCGCTTCACGTCGATGCCTTCGATCCCCTTCTTGTCGTCGATCAGCGACTTGATGAGGCCGATGCCCTGCTTCGCCTGCTCCGCCTGGTCTTCGGGGGCGAAGGCGAGGAAGTATTCGGCGGTTTTGATGAGGTCGTTGACGGACTGGACCCGGATCAACAGACTCGGGCCGTCCGTTTTCTTGTCCGCGGCCGCCGCCGGCCGGGCGGCGACGGGCAGCAGCGCGCACGCCGCGACGACGAACAAACGGGCCAAACGCAAACGCATGTCAGCTCCTTGAGAGTAATTTCATCCTGCGACGACAGGGAATACCCGGGCGGGCCGCGCGGGGTTACACATGGGCAATGTATTTTCTACGGGGCCGACTCGCCACCGCCCTGTGAGGAAGTTACGCCGGGGCCGGAGATTCCCCATTTTGCCCGCCACGGCGAACCGATAAGATTTGGGGAGAACTTTTCGCCGCGGGCGATGTCCTTCCACCCATTCACGGCCGCTTCTTCGGGACGGAATCACGGAATGTCAGAACCGATCAGCAAAAATCTCACCGTTGACAGCCGCGAAGAGGCGATTCTGCTGTTCGGCCCGCGGGACCAATACCTGAAGCTCATCCGGGACGCCCTGAACGTCCTCGTCGTCGCCCGCGGGGACGTGATCCAAATCAGCGGGACCGACGAGGCCGTCGCCCAGGGGGAACGCGCGATCCAGCAAATGCGGGGCATGCTGCGGAACAACGGCCACATGGCCGCCGAGGACGTGAAAACGATCCTGGAAGTCATCCGGGCCGGGTCCGAGCGCGTCTCCCCGCAAAACCTGACCATGCTCGACGGCGGCAAATACCTGCGGCCGCGGACGGACGGGCAGGGCCGCTACGTCCAAGCCATGCGCGACAACGACGTGGTCCTCTGCATCGGCCCGGCCGGGACCGGGAAGACATTCTTGGCCGTCGGCATGGCCGTCACCATGCTGCGGCAAGGGCTGGTGAAGAAGATCGTCTTGGTCCGGCCGGCCGTGGAGGCGGGGGAACGCCTCGGCTTCCTGCCCGGCGACTTGGTGGCCAAGATCAACCCGTACCTGCGGCCGCTGTTCGACGCCATGAACGACCTGATCGACAACGAGCAAGTCAAGAAGTACATGGAAAACGACGTGGTGGAGATCGTCCCCCTCGCGTTCATGCGCGGCCGGACGCTGAACCAAGCGGCCATCATTCTGGACGAAGGCCAGAACGCGACGGTTGCCCAGATGAAGATGTTCCTCACCCGCATGGGCATGGGGTCCAAGATCATTGTCACCGGCGACACGACGCAAATCGACTTGCCGCCGACCTCGAAGAGTGGGTTGATCGACGCCGTCCAGCGGCTCAAGGGCATCCCGCGGCTCGGGATCGTCCACTTGGACACCACGGACATCGTCCGCCATGCGTTGGTGCAGGAAATCGTCAACGCCTACGACGAGGAATTCCGGCGCCGCGTGCCGCCGCGGCAGTAAGCCAGAAAGCCCACGGACGGCCGCCCGTGGGCTTTCAAGGCTTTCAGTGTTCCAGCGGACGGATGACGCCGCCGTCGGCTTCCACGTGCCGAATCAGGTAGCGCGGGATGCGGCCCTGAATGATGACTTGTTGGTCCCGGTACTCCTGCCGGTAGACTTCCGCGTGGGCGGCCATGTACGACTGCACTTTGCCGTTGGCGGCGTCGGCGGTGACGACGACTTCTACGAAGTCTTTGGTCAGGGCGATCACGACGGCTTCCGTCAGTTGGTCGATGCCCTCGCCGGTCGCCCCACTGACCGCCACGGCCTTCGGGTGCAGCGCCATCATCACGTGCAGGTTTGATCGGTCTTCGATCTTGTCGATCTTGTTCAACACCAGAATGGTCGGCTTGTCCGCGCAGCCCAGTTCTTCCAACACCCCGTTGACGGCCTTGATTTGCTCTTCGGCCTGCGGGTTGCTCGCGTCCACGATGTGCAGCAAGAGCCGGGCCTGTCGGGCTTCCGTCAGCGTCGCCTTGAAGGAGGCCACCAAATGGTGGGGCAGTTCGCGGATGAAGCCGACGGTGTCGCTCAACAGCACTTTGCCGAAGTCGCGGATCATCCATTGTCGGGTGCGGGTGTCCAGCGTGGAGAACAACTTGTTCTCCACGTACACGTCCGCGTCCGTGAGCTTGTTCATGAGCCGACTTTTGCCGGCGTTGGTGTAGCCCACCAGTGAGACCGTATGCTCCTCGGCCCGGGTCCTTACTTCGCGTTCCTTGCGGGCCTGCACGACGACGAGTTTTTCTTTCAAGTCGCGGATGCGGCCGCCGACGATGCGGCGGTCTTCTTCGAGTTGCGTTTCACCGGGGCCGCGCATGCCGATGCCGCCCTGGTAGCGGGATAAGTGACTCCACGCCTGCTTGAGCCGGGGCAGCGAGTATTCCATCTGGGCAAGTTCGACTTGCAGGCGGGCTTCCGGCGTGCGGGCGCGGGTGGCGAAGATGTCCAGGATCACTTCGCTGCGGTCCAGCACCTTGACGTTGATGGCCTTTTCCAAGTTCCGGACTTGGGCCGGGCTGAGGTCGTTGTCGAAGATCACCACGTCCGCGCCGGTCGCCTCGGCCAGTTCGGCCAGTTCCTTCACCTTGCCGGTGCCGATGTACGTCCCCGCGACGATGTCCCGGCGCTTCTGCAACAGCTCGCCGACGACCTTGGCCCCGGCCGTCTCGGCCAGCCCGCGAATCTCGTCGAACGGGTTGTCTTCCGCGAGCCACGGCCGGTCCGGCGTGGACATGGAGACCAAAATCGCCTTCTCCTGGCGGCCGGACATGCCTTCCCGCGACTGATCGAACATGGATGCGATGGCGTAGCTCCCCTCGGTCTGGTTTTCGGGTCGGTGTGAAAGTTAATTGTACCCCGGCGGCCCACGCATCGAACACGGGTCAAGAAAAGAGAAGAGTGTTGAACCACAAAGAACACAAAGGTCACAAAGGGCGAGCAAGAACGGCCGCGACCATTTCCTCCCTTCCTTCGTGTTCTTTGTGTCCTTTGTGGTTCAACACTCTTCCCTTGTCGATCTGGGGCAAATTATTCTGCTTCTCCGTCCATTCACTTTGTCACGAACGCGAACAACGCCGGCTGGACCGCCAGCATCGTCACGGCCCAGAAAGCCAGGCCGATCGCGCAAGCGTTGCCGAACTCGAATCGCATGACGAGGCAGAACACGGCGCACCACAGAGCCGCGTGAAAAAAGTTGGCGAATAAGTTTCCGATGAGGGACCACGAGCGGATGCGGTTCACGGTGCCTAACGCGACCTCATCGACATACCGAGTGGTTTTCGGTTGGACGTACCGCAGGGCCGTGGCGGGGAATTTGCCGTCCGGGGCCAGTTGGGCGTCGAACCGCGTCGGCTCGGCCTGGTCCTTTTCCTTGATGAGAATCGCCACCACCATCGCTTCGGAGTCCGACCGCGACCACGGCTTTTGCCCGTCGGTCGTCAGGAACTCCGTCGTCGCCCCCTTGCCGCTCAAGGACCGGACGAATTTCACCGGCGGCTTTTCGACGGCGCCGACTTTGCGCACCGACTCGAATTCGGTGTACATGCCCTCGGTCTTCTCCCGGCTGAAATTCAACAGCGTGTCGAACCGGCCCGGGTCGGCCTTGTAGATGACGCACCAGCCCGACAAGAACCCCGCCATGACAAGCGCCCCGACGGCGGCCCGCAGCGGCAACTTGCTGGCGAGGTCGCTGTACAGCCACCCTTGCAAGTACACCGAGCCGATCCAGAGGAGGGCGAAGATGCCGACGAAGAGAAGCCCGAAGATCACCGGAAGCACGGGAGCCTCATTCCGCGGGGAGCCGTTGTCCGTGATTGTACGGACGCGCGGGGCACAGTCACCCGCCGCCGTAACAGTCGCCGACCCCGTAGGATAACACGGTTTCACCCGACCGGGGCGCGACCGATGAGCAAGACGCTGTACTCCCATCTCACGGGGGAACTGGAAAGACTAAAGGCCAACGGCCTCTACAAGAAGGAACGGCTGATCGAGTCGCCGCAGGGGGCGACGGTCACCGTCAACGGGCGGGAAGTCCTCAACTTCTGCGCCAACAATTACCTCGGCCTCGCCAACCACCCCGAAGTCGTGCGGGCGGCCCGCGAGGGGTTGGAAACGTGGGGCTTCGGGCTGTCGTCCGTGCGGTTCATCTGCGGGACGCAGACGCGACACCAACAACTGGAACGCCAGATCGCGGAGTTCTTCGGCAAGGAAGACGCGATCCTGTACATCTCGTGTTTCGACGCCAACGGCGGGCTGTTCGAGCCGCTGCTCGGCGAGGAAGACGCGGTCCTCAGCGACGAATTGAACCACGCCAGCATCATCGACGGCGTGCGGCTCTGCAAGGCGAAGCGGTTCCGCTACAAGCACAACGACATGGCCGACCTGAAGGCCAAACTGGAAGAGGCCAAGGGCTGTCGGTTCCGGCTGATCTTCACGGACAGCGTCTTCAGCATGGACGGCGACTTGGCGAAACTCCCGCAGATGTGCGACCTGGCCGACGAGTACGACGCCTTGGCGGCCATCGACGACTGCCACGGGACCGGCCACCTCGGCGCCGGCGGCCGCGGGGCGGCCGAAGAGTTGGGCGTGCTGGACCGCATCGACATCATTACCAGCACTTTGGGTAAAACCGCCGGCGGCGGGGCAGGGGGCTTCACCACCGGGAAAAAGCAAGTCATCGACTGGCTCAAGAACCGCTCCCGGCCGTACCTGTTCTCGAACTCGGTGCCGCCGTCGCTGGTCGCGGCCGGCTCAAAAGCCTTGGAAATCATCGCCCGTTCCGGGGACTTGCGGACGCGACTCAAGGACAACACCCGCCGCATGCGCGCCGGGCTGGAAGGGGCCGGCTTCACGCTCAAGCCGGGGCCGACGCCCATTCTGCCAGTGATGCTCGGGGACGCCTCGCTGGCGACGGCAATGGCCGACAAGTTGCTCGCCCTCGGCATCTACGTGGTCGGGTTCAGCTACCCGGTCGTCCCGCAGGGGCAGGCCCGCATTCGCCTTCAAGTGTCCGCGGCCCACACGGTCCCGCAGATCGACCGGGCGATTGAGGCGTTCAAGGCGGTCGGGCAAGAACTCGGTGTCGTGGCTCACTGACCTGTGAACCCGACCCGCGGGACGATGGCCGAGGGTTACTGTGCCACCGGCTTCAAGGCCGTCACGCGGAAGCGCGGGGCCGCCTTCGAATCCTTGTCCAACACTTCCCCCTCGACATGGACGAGCTTGCCGCTCTCCATGACGCCTTCAAAATCGCCGACCCCCGTGAGGGTGACGCTGCCGCCGAACTTGTCGTCCGCGTCCAAACCGGCGTAGCGGAGGCGCCACTCCTTTTTGGAGTGGGAGTACGCCAACTCGCCGACCACCCAGCCGAAGTCCGCCGCGTGGCCGGCCTTCGGGTTGGCCGCGAACGCGGGGAGCGTCCCTTTGGTGAAGTCCGTCACCTGTTGTGGGGCCGGTTCCACGACCGGGGCCGCGATGGGCGCCGGCTTGACGGCCGGCGCTATGATGCCCGTCACGCCGTTCGCCGGCGGCGCGGTGACGACCGGGGTCGCCGTGAGGGCCGGCGGACTGGGCAGGATCGCCGGAATCATCGGCGCCGGGCCGGTCTTGATGACGGGCGTGGCGATCTGCTCGGCCGGCAGCGGCTTCGCCGTCACTTTGTCGGGAAGCGTCGCGGGCCGGCCCGCCGGGGGCGGATTGATGGTAGGCTTGGCTTCGCCGTCCAATGCTTCGTACACGCCCGTCTTGCCGCTCGGGTGGTCTTGGACCACCATCATGCCCACGGGGTCGGAAACGACCGGGCGGCCCCGGTGGTGGCCCGCGTGGTGACACCCCATCACGCTGAACACTCCCAGCGCGCAGCCGGCGCCGATGATTGCGGTCGATGTACGCATGGCTCCATCCGTCCTTTGCCGTTCCGGGGGCGGTGCGCGCCCGGGACGGCGAAAATGTTCGGTGCAAGTCTCTCACCGAACCCATCGGCCACAAGTTGGGCGGGCCGCGTGAAAAATCGGCAATACCGGAACCCCGGCAAGCAAGGCGGTTCGGGTGGCGCGGGTTGTTCAACATGGCGAAGGTGGGTAAGGATTGTGCGACTTCCAAAATTTTCCACTTGCAAGCCCGGTGATCCCGGTTATAAGGGGTAGTGCTGGGCATGATGTCCGGCAACAAGCGTGTGAACCCGCAAGGAGGCGGCGACATGAGCGACATCCTGTCTTTTCAGCACCGGACACTGGCACGAGGCCGACACATGCTTGACTTAGGCCGCCCGCAAGACGCGCGCGTGATACTGGAGCAGCTCTTATCCATGCCGGCGGCCGACGGGCCGTTCCGGTTGGAAATCCTCCGCACCCTCAGCCAAATCGAGTTCCACGCGAATCGGCACCGCCTCGCGCGGGCCTACCTGCGCCAGGCGATCGCCTTGGCGCCCGGCGACGCGAACCTGCTCGAACTGTTCGCCCTGAACATCGAAGCCGACGGTTCGACGCGATTGAAGCGGGGGTTGAAGGCGGCCGGCCGGGCGTTGCGAATTGACCCCCGCGAGCCGCGTTTCGCGGCCCTGCTGGGCCGGATCGCGATGGCGATGGGCAAGCGGCGGCTGGCCCGCCGGGCCTTTCGCCGGGTCGCCAAGCTCAACCCGACAGCCGTGGACGTGCTGGGGACGGCCATGACCGGGTTCCTGCAACTCGGGTTGCCGCAGGAAGCCATGAAATTGTTGATGATGGCCCGCGTGGAAATGGAAAACTGCGTCGAGTTGCGAACCCTGTGGGACCGGCTGCGGTTCGAGTTGGGCCGGGGCCGGCACCGCGACATCGCGGACGCGCCGGCCGTGCTGTCCTTCCCCGTCAACCGCGTCTCGACCGGGACACGCCCGCCGGGCGACGGGATCCTGCGGGCGGACCGCGGGTCGGCGGTGGGCGCCCCGCACATCCTGCGGCGGGTCAATCAAGGCCGTTGAGACTTACCATCTTGGTTTGAAGGATTCGTCCTTGGGCCGTTGGGCGAGCAGCCCGGCGGCAATCTTGCTCAAACAGCGGCACGCGCCCCGGTACGCGGTGACGTAGTCCCCGTCTTGGCCGGCCTTGCCGGCCACTTCCATCTGGGATTTGAAGTTGACCCAATCGACTTTCGCGCCCTTCGCCTCGGCGTGTTCCTTCAATTGTTTCGCGAAATTCATGGCCCGTGAGACGGCCCCCGCGTCGATGCGCACCGGGTATTGCCGGTACACGCTCGCCCGCGTGGGGGCCTCTTCCGGGACGGCCGGCTTGCCTTGCTCGCGGCGGTGCCGGGCCACCAAGCCAACCATCCCCCCGATGATCGCCATCATCGACCCGGCAAAGAGCGGGTAGCCGATGCTCTGCAAGCCGCTGACCATGCACGCGATGAATCCGACGGCTAGTAACAGCCCGAGCATCAGCACACTGATGGGCCACGGGACCAAGCGGTTGTAATTGGCCACGAGCTTGCCCGCGCCGTTGAAGAACGACGCGCCGGGCGCGGCCTTGCCGACCAGCGAATCCCGGGCCGAGCCGACGCGGACGAGGATCACGGTGATGTTGTCCGGCCCGCCGCGCAGGTTGGCGAGATCGATCAGGAACTTGGCCGCCTCCTCCAACGGCATCACGCCGATCACCGCCCCAATTTCCTCGGGCGGGACCATGTTGCTCAGGCCGTCGCTGCACAAGACGAACGTATCCCCGTCCTCCAACGGGTATGGACCTTCGATGTCGACCTGCACTAAGGGGTCCGGCCCGAGCGAGCGGACGATCACGTTTTTCTTGATGTCCCCGAGTTCCTCGGGCGGAATGCCGAGCCGCTTGGCCATCTCCCAGGCGTAGCTGTGGTCGTAGGTGAGTTGCTGGACATGGTTCTGTCGGACGCGGTAGGCCCGGCTGTCCCCGACGTGGGCGACCCACGCGCCTTCTTCGCGGATCACCAAGCCGGTCGCCGTCGTGCCCAGACCCTTGAACTCCGGGTTGGACGTGCCGATGGCGTGGATGCCGGCGTTGGCCTCCTGGAACGCCAGGCGCAACGCGGCGGCCGGGCCGTCCCGGACGTGTTTCACGTAGGTGAGGGGGATTTCTTGGACGGCCCTCGCGGAGGCCTTCTCGCCGACCGCGTGGCCCCCCATGCCGTCGGCCACGATGAACAGGTGGCCGACTTCCTGCCAGTGTTCCTGGTCGGTGGCCTTCTGCACGAAGAAATTGTCTTGGTTGTGGCTCCGCTTCGAGCCGACGTCCGTCTGCCCGGCGTGTTCGATCGACTTGAAGAAGGGCACGACTCCCCCTCCTTCACGGGTGGGACGAGATCAATCCATCCATGATAAGCATCGGACGGGCGGAAAGAACAGTCAAGAACCCGTCGGCCTTTTCCGGGCCAGTTGCCGGCCCGCCCACCGCTGTAACCCCATCACGAGCCTTTCGGCCGGAAGGCTTTCACGACGGCCTCGTCCGTCGTCAGGTACGGCCCGCCGATCAGATCGACGCAGTACGGGATCGCCGGGAACACCGCCATCAGGCAGTCGCGGATGGCGCTCGGCTTGCCGGGCAGGTTCACGATCAGCGATTGCCCGCGGATGCCGGCCACCTGTCGGGACAGGATTGCCGTCGGGACCACGTTCAGCGAGACGGCCCGCATTTGTTCCCCGAAGCCGTCGAGCATTTTTTCGCAGACGGCCACGGTCGCCTCCGGCGTCACGTCCCGTTTCGCCGGGCCGGTGCCGCCGGTGGTCACGATTAAACAACAATGTTCCGTGTCGGCCAATTCTCGCAGCGTCGCCTCAATCAGCGGTTGCTCGTCCGGGATAATTTTGGTGACTGCCTCCCACGGGCCGGTCAAGATTTCCGTGAGGCAGGCGTGAATCGCCGGGCCGCCGCGGTCCTCGTACACGCCCTGGCTGGCCCGGTCGGACACGGTGACGACGCCGATGCGAATGGGAGACGACACGCCCGGACCCCCGCGGTGATGGTTCACGACCCGCCCGCGTGATAGTCTATCGAGACCGCTTTCCCCCGGGGAACTCATGCGCACCACGTTCACCTTCCGCTCGGCCGGGAATCTTTTGTTCGGCCGCCACGCCGTCCGCGAACTCGGCCCGATCCTCGACCGCCTGAACGCCAAGCGGGTCTTCGTCCTGACGGACAAGATCCTCGTGAATGTCGGCATCGTGGCCCAAGTCTTGGAGGCCGCCGGGCGAGAAGCCGAGGTGTTCGACGGCGGGGAGCCGGAGCCGTCGCTGGCGATGGTGCAAACTGGGATCGCGGCGGCGCGCGCCTTCCGGCCGGACTGCATCATCGGCCTCGGCGGCGGCAGCAACATGGACGCGGCGAAACTCGCGGCCATCGTGCTGGGCCACGGCGGCGGGCCGTTGGATTACGTCGGGGAAAACAAAGTTCCCGGCCCCATCATGCCGCTGGTGTGCATCCCCACGACGGCCGGCACGGGCAGCGAAGTGTCCCAAGCGGCCGTCTTCACGAATACCGAGATCCAATTAAAGGTCAGTTGCCTGAGCTACTATCTCCGGCCGGCCGCCGCCGTCGTTGACCCGCTGCTGACCGTGAGCTGCCCGCCGAAAGTGACCGCCGACAGCGGCATCGACGCGCTCACGCACGCCATCGAGGCATACACCGCCGTGGACAACGCGACGTACCCGCTGCCGCCGGGCGAAACGTCCGTGTACCAGGGGAAGAATTTCTTTGCCGACATGTGCGCCGAAAAGGCCATCGTCCTCACGGGACAATTCTTGCGGCGGGCCGTCACGGACCCGACCGACTTGGCCGCCCGCGACGGCATGGCGATGGCCGCGACGCTGGGCGGGCTGGCGTTCGGCAACGCCGGCGTGGCCCTCGTCCACGCCATGGAGTACCCGGTCGGGGCGGCCGTGCATTGTTCGCACGGGCAGGGCAACGGCTTGCTGTTGCCGTATGTGATGCGCTACAACATGCCGCACCGGATGGCGGCGTACCACGAAATCGCCCATTTCTTGGGCGTGAACACCGCGGGGATGACCGAAGCGGAAGGGGCCGACTCGGCCGTCGTGGCCGTCGAAGACTTGAAGCGGGACATCGGCATTCCGGGACGGCTCCGCGAGATCGGCGTGACGGAAGAACAACTCAAACCCTTCGCCGAGAAAGCCTTCTCCGCGAAGCGGCTGATGCGCGTGAACCCGCGCTACCCCACGGTTGAAGAGATCGAAGAAGTGTTCCGGGCGGCGTGGTGACGAAAACAGCCCTCTCGCCGTCGCCGTTTCACTGCCGCGAGGCGGTGCGAATCGACTCGGAAAATGCTGAGAGAGGGGATCAGTAACTCGACAGGGAGTAGGCCGGTTGCGGAGGACCATCGTCGCTTTTCGCTCCGCGAAAAGTCCGACTTCCTGCCCGGGAGGCCGGTCACCCCCGGGCGAAGGCCAGACTTTTCGCGGAGCGAAAAGCGACGATGGGTCTGCCGGTGGGGCGAACGGCGCCTTGGTTCGGGGCCGTTATCGTCGCTTTTCGCTCCGCGAAAAGTCTGACCTCCTGCCCGTGAGGCCAGCCACCCCCGGGCGAAGGCCAGTCTTTTCGCGGAGCGAAAAGCGACGATGCCCACGCCCCGGTCATTGCTTCCGCACGCACTTTACCTTTCAGAGACTTTGAAATGATGCGTTCGCTGCTCATTGTCCTCACTTTATCCGCCGCCACTTGCGCCGAGGAAAAACCGCTTACCCGCATTGCCTTCGGGTCGTGCGCGGACCAAGACCGGCCGTTGCCCATCTTCGACAAGATCGCCGACTTGAAGCCGGAACTGTACATCGCGCTCGGGGACAACATCTACGCGGACTTGAAGCCCGAGAAAGGGCTGACGGAGATGGAGTCCATGAAGGTGAAGTACCAGAAATTGGCGGCCGTGCCGGGCTGGGCGAAACTCGTCAAGACGTGCCCCATGATGACCGTGTGGGACGACCACGACTACGGCAAGAACGACGCGGGCGTGGAGTACAAGCACAAGGACGAGTCTCAAGTTCTCTTCCTCGACTTCTTCACCGTCCCGAAGGACGACCCGCGCCGGACGCAAAAAGGGGTCTACCACGCGAAGACGTTCGGCCCCGAGGGCAAGCGGGTGCAGGTGATTCTGCTCGACACCCGGTACTTCCGCACCAAGTTGAAGAAAGCGGCGGCGCCATTGCCGGGGACGCGCATCGTGCCGTACCTGCCGAACACGGACGCGGACGCCACGTTTCTCGGCGAAGAGCAATGGAAATGGCTGGGGGCCAAGTTAAAGGAACCGGCCGAGGTCCGGCTGCTCGGGTCCAGCATCCAAGTGGTGTCGGAGGACCACCCGTTCGAGAAGTGGACCAACATCCCGGCCGAGCGGGACCGGCTGTACAAGGCGATCCGCGACGCCAACGCCGGCGGGGTGATCGTCCTCAGCGGGGATCGGCACTTGGCCGAGATTTCGATGGCCCCCAAGGCGGTCGGCTACCCGCTGTTCGACATTACTTCCAGCGGCTTCAATCAAGGCTTTCAGGGTTGGCGGCCCGTGCAGAAGAACACGCACTTGGTGGCCGCGATGCATCACGGCAACAACTTCGGCTGGGTCGCCATCGATTGGGCCGCCGCCATTCCGAAGATTTCCCTACAAGTGCGGGACGAGGAGGGGGAAATCGCCGTCAAGGAGACCGTCCCGCTCGGCCAATTAAAGCCCGGCGCCGCGGTGGCCGAGTTGCCCGTGAAGCCGGGGGAGGGGGCGATTTCGCCGCGTGACGCGCTGAAAAGGAAGGGAGAAATGGTCGTGGTCGAAATGAAGGTGCAGGCGGCCGGTTCCTCGAAGTCGCGCATCTTCCTGAACTCGGAAAAGGACCGCAAGGACGACCTCAATTTCACCGTCGTCGTCAACGCCAAGGCGCTAACCGGCAAGCTGGAAAAGGCCACCAAAGAGACGTTCGCCAACAAGACCATCCGCGTGACCGGGACGGTCACCGAGTTCAACGGCACACTCCAGATCGTGGTGGACGAGGAAAAACAGGTAGAAATACTCGAGTAATTGGGCAAGCCGGGCCGCCGCCAACGTCCTCCCCTTGTAGCCGTTGCATCTTTGAGAGATAATCCGACCATCAGGACGGCTCGAACAGGACGGGGACCATGACGAGAATCTTGCTGGCCGCCGCGCTGGCCGTGATGCTGGCCCCGGCCGCGTCCAACGCCCAGTTCTACGCCTACAACGTCCAGAATTCGCCGTTCGGCTCCTCGTACACGTACCGGGCGCAGGTCGGCCCGTACTCCTACGCGGTGCAAAATACCCCCTACGGCAGTTCATACGCCTACCGCGTCCAGAACGGCCCGTACTCGTACGCGGTCCAAGGGTTCCGCCCGAATCCGGGCGTCTTCCCGTATTGGGGCAACCCGTACACGAACTACGGGAATTACCCGTACCCGGTGAATCAATCGCCGCCCCAGGTGATTGTGCAGCAGCCGATCATCATTCAGCAGATCGCCCCGGTCGTCGCCCCCATTAACAACGGGAACAATATCCCGGCGGGGAACATTCCCGCGGCCGGCAACGGGTTCGGCTTCGGCGGCGGGAACAACATGATCCCCCCGAAACGGTTCGGTGACGGTTTGGCCATCCCGCCGGACGTGAAGCCGGCGGCCAAGAATGACGCGGTCGTCGAGGCGCCCAAAGTCTTCCCGCCGCCGGCTCCCGCGGCGCGGATTCCGGCGGCCGCCCCCAAGGCCGAGATGCCGCGAGTCGCCGCCCGACCGGCGGGAATTGAACTGGCCCGCAAGGCCGTGGAGGCCGGGCAAGCGGCCTTCGCGGACGGCGAGTACGGCCGGGCCTTGGAGTTCTTCCGCAAGGCCGTCGATCAAAATCCGAACGACCCGACGAGCTACTACTTGCTCGCCCAGGCGCAGTTCGCCGTCGGCAAGTACCGCGAAGCCGTGGCGAGCATTGCCGCGGGCATGACGTTCAAGGGGGATTGGTCGTCCGAGAAGTTTCAGCCGCGTGGCTTGTACGGCAAGAGTCCGGAAACGTTCGACGCCCACATGAACTTGTTGAAGGCTACCGTCGTGCAGTTTCCGGACGACGCGGGCCTGAGCTTCCTGTTGGGCCACCAATTGTGGTTCGACGACAAGCCGGACCAAGCCAAGCCTCATTTGCTGACGGCGAAGGCCGCCGGCCGCGGCGCCAGCCCGGCCGATTTGTTCATCATCCCGTGACCGCGATGGCCGATGGCAAGCCGGACTCGAAAGACGGAAACAGGAACTCCGGGGCGTAAGCGTCCCGAAGTTTTTTGTTGGCCACGCGGCGATTCGTGACGTCGCGTGTCACGTCTGTTTGCGGTCCAAACGTCGCCGGCGGGGCGGCCAGCAAGGCCGCCGTCCGCGTGTACAAGTTCCGGCGGGTGACGGGGCTGCCGTCGGAGACGTTGTAAACGTCGCCAGGTTCGGGTCGGTCGGTCACGGCGTCAATGACGGCCGCCCCGTCTTCGACGTGGACCAGGTTCAGCCACTTCTCCGGGTCGGCCGCCAGCGGTTCCCCGCGCTCGATGGCCGCCCGCCGGATGACACGCCCCGGCCCGTAGATGCCCGCGAACCGCAGGATCACGGCGGCCGGCTGCCGGGCGTGCAACAACTGCTCGCATTCCAAAAGCAGCTTGCCGCCCTCTTCCAGCGGCTCGGTCGGCGATGTCTCATCGACCCATTCGCCGGCCGTTTGGCCGTAGACGCTGCTGGAACTCACGTAGGCGAACGGCCCGTTTTGCGGCAAGCGGTCCAGCACATTCCCCAATCCGGTCAGGTAAACGTCCCGCATCGACTTGCCGGCCGTGCGGTCCATGCCGACGGCGTAGAGGACTCGGGTCACGGCAGGAAAAACCAGCGACGGCGGGTCGGTGACATCGCCCGGAATTGGGACGACGCCGAGGGCGGCCAACTCGGTCGAGTGGGATCGCGTGAGGGCGAACACGCGGAAACCGCGGGCCAGCCACCGGCGGGCGACGACGCGGCCCAAGTACCCGCACCCGACGATGAGCGTTGATTCGGGCACGTCAGACTCCCGCGAGCGGGAGGCAAAGCGTGAACTTCGAGCCGCGGCCCGGCTCGCTCTGCACGGTGATGTCGCCGCCGTGGGCGCGCAGGATTTTGCGGCTGGTGGCCAGCCCCAAGCCTGTGCCGCCGGGTTTCGTGGTGTGGAACGGCCGGAAGAGTATCGCCATCGTCGGCGCGTCGATGCCGGCGCCGGTGTCGATCACGTCCACGCAGGCGTTTGCCCCGTCCCGCCGACTTTGCAACACGATCTCCCCCCCGTCCGGCATCGCCTGCTCTGCGTTCAGCAATAAGTTCAGGATCGCTTGTTTGAAAAGTTCGCGGTCCATCGGGATCGGCGGCAGTTCGGGGTCCGGGTAACTGCGGAGGGAGATGTTCGCGGCGCGCATGGTCGGGCCGACGAAGTCGGTCATGTCGTCCAGCACGTCCGCCATGTTCTCCGGCTTCTTGGTGACTTGGCGGGCGCGGGCGAACCGCAGAAAGTCGTTGGACACGTCCACCAATTTTTGCGCCTGTTGGCTCAGGCGGTCGATCCGCTGCTTGGCCTTCCGCTCGCGCGGGGTCTGCGGGGCCGCGAAGTCGTCGGCCAGCAGTTGCAGGTTCAAGTTGAACGTGCTGAGGTGGTTCTTCACCTCGTGGATGAAGCCCCCGGCCAGTTCGGCGATCTCGGCGTCTTGGTCCGGCATTACTTCCGCCACCGGCTCCACGCCAGGCCCACCGAGTCTGCTTGGAACGTGACGAGACGCTGGTTCGTCACGTCACAGACGTACACGGTCTTCCCGTCCGGGCCGCCGAAGCAAAGATTGCTGACTTGCTTGCCCAATACGTCCCACTCTTTCAGGACTTCCCCCTTCGGGGAGAGTTTGACGACCGTCCCCTTGCCGTACCGGGTGATGTACAAGTTGCCGTCGGCGTCGCTTCGCATGCCGTCGAAGCCGAAATCGTCGAACTTCTTGAGCAGCTTTTTCTCGCCCAGCGTGCCGTCTTCCTTCACCGGGAAGGCCCACACGTTGCGCTGCACGCTTTCGTTCACATACAGCGTCTTGCCGTCCGGGCTGAGGTCAATGCCGTTCGTCGTGCCCAGCTTGTCCGCCAGGAGCGTCGCCTTGCCGGCCGTGGAGATCTTCCACAGTTGGCCGGTGCCGGCCTCCCAGTTGGGGTCGCTGGCGTACAGCGTGCCGTCCGCGGCGATGGCCAGGTCGTTCGGCTGGCTCATTTTCGGCTCGTGCGCGAAGACGGTCACCTTCTTCGTCGTCGGGTCGATCTTCAGCACGTTATGCTCGACGTAGTCGGCGACGTACATCATGCCGGCCTTGTCGAAGACGATGCCGTTGCCGGTGCTCTTGTTGGGCAACTTGACCCACACCTCGGCCTTGCCGTCGGGCGTGACTTTGCCGATGGTCTGCTGCTCGGCGAAGTTGACGACGAACACGTTCCCGGCCGCGTCGCACCCCGGCCCCTCAATCCCCGGCGTAAATCCTTTCTCCGGCGTGAACGGCACGGCTTTCGGCAGCGGTTCTGCCCAAACCGCCCCCACAAGGGCGAAGACACACGCTAAACTGGAGAAAGTTTTCATCCGGCGTTCCCCTGGCAAGGCACGGCGGCTCGGCAAGCGTGGCAATGATCCCCGGCCGTCGAATGGCCGATTATCCGGGTTCTCACGGAATTGCTCAGGTTTGCCGGCCGGGCGCATGATAATCCTAACAACGGTTCGTTCTATGCCGCCGAGACGCTGATCGGCACGGGGAAATGGACGAACTGGAGCATTCAGGCATGACGACACGACTTGGCGGAAACAGAATTCGGCCGCAACTGCACGCCCTCGAAGGGCGCGACTGCCCCGCCGTGTTCACGATCCCGACCGGCGACGAGGCGGCCCTGAACGCCGCCATCGTCGCGGCGAACGCGAACGGCGTGAACGACACGATCAACTTGGCCGTGAACGGGACGTATACGCTCACCGGGGGACTCGGCCTCGCCGGCACGGGCTTCACGTCGATCACGCACGACCGGCGGGCCGGCATGGCGACCGTCACGATCAACGGCAACGGCTCCGTGATCGAGCGCGACCCGCAGAGGGAGGAGACGTTCCGCATCTTCCGCGTGGAAGACCGCGGGTATTTGAAACTGAACGACGTAACCGTCCAAAACGGCGTCACGCGAGAAGGGGAGAAGGGCGGGGCGATCTTAGTGGCGACGGCCGGAAAATTGGCCGTCAAGAACGCCCTTTTCCGCGGCAACCAAGCGAACAACGCCGGCGGGGCGATCGCGTTCGACACCGCGGAAGAGTCCGTCATTCAGAACAGTACGTTCGCCGAAAACATGAACAACCAAACGGCCGCCGCCGGCGGCGGCGGGGCAATTTACGTCGAACCGCACGCCGGGCGCGTGCTGATCGTCAACTGCACTGTTGCGAACAACACGAACAGGGTGGAATTCATCGAGGACGGCGGGGGCGACGCCTTGCCGCCCGAAGTCGTTCATTACGGCGGGGGGCTGTCGGGCGGAGCGTTCACCGACTTGGCAAACTCGATCTTGTACGGCAACATGGAGCGCCGCGGGGAGGCGGTGTTGGTCAACGACCTGGCGGTCCCCACCGGCATTATTTCGGCCGACAACACAGTAGTTGGTGAATATGACTCCAAAAAGGTCGCCGTTCAAGGGGATGGCAACCAACTCGACCCGACGACGAACAACCCTCGCCTGGGGCTGTTGGCGAATAACGGCGGCCGGTCGAACACCTTCGCGCTGGGGCGCGGGAGTCCGGCCATCGACGCGGGCGCCAACAAGCTGTTCCCCGGCGAGAAGTACGACCAGCGCGGCCCCGGCTTCGCCCGCATCGTCGGCGGCCGAATCGACATCGGCGCGTTCGAGTTTCTGCCGAACACCCACCTGACGCTCAAGAGTTCGGTGAACCCGTCCCGGCTACACCAACTGGTGACGTTTACCGCCACGGTAACGGCCGATGGCGAGCGGGGCGTCCCGAAGGGGTCGGTCAAGTTTATGATCGACGGGCAAGTGGTCGCCACGGTCCCGTTAGACGCGCAGGGGAAGGCCCATTTTTCGACCTCGACGCTCACGCGCGGCGCGCACCCAGTGGTGGCCGAATTCGTGCCCGATTTGGGGGGGGAAAGTCCGTTCGACCCCAGTTCGGCCAGTCTGATCCAGAAAGTCGGCGACTTGAGCCGGCGGTGGGAACGGTAACGGTTCGGGTTTCGACACGGACGTCGGAGAAGTTGACATGATCACAGGGATGTTGGCCTTGGCCGTGGCGGCCGGCGTGACCGCGGGCGGCGCGGACACCAAACTGCGGCGTCCGAAGCCGGCGCAAACGGTTGTTGCCGCCCACGCGGACGCGCCGGCGGCGCTCCCGGACGCTGGGGACAAAGCGCCCGCCATCGTCGAGTTGCTCCCGTCCGGGCGGGCCGCGCCGACGTGGTGGGCCGGCACCGACTATTTGATGTGGTGGATCAAGGGGCAGCCGACCAACGCCCCCTTCGTGACCACCGGCCCGGAATCGGACCCGTTCGCCGGCTCGCTCGACCGCCCCGCCACGCGGGCGCTGTACGGCAAAAATTCCATCGACTTCGGCGTGATGTCCGGCCTCCGCCTCCGGGCCGGGCTGTGGCTCGACGACGACGCGACGTTCGGGGCCGAGGTGACCGGCATGGCGCTCGAACAGGGCCGGGAGACGGCCACGTTCAGCGGCGGGAGTGTCGGCCGGCCGTACATCGCCCGGCCGTTCGTCGACGCCGTCACGGGGCAAGAGAACGTCTACTTCGTCGCCCAGAACTTTTCAGACCCGTCCCTCTCGGCGTTTCTGACGGGCGATTTGGCCATCACGACGAAGTCGCGGTTCTGGGCGTATGAGGTCAACGGCCTCGTCAACTTGTACCGCGATCCCGACGCGTGGGTCGTCGGACTGGTCGGCTTCCGGTCGATGGGCTTGGACGAGTCCAGCAGGTTCACCGAGACGTTGCAGTCGCTGGCCGCCGGCAGTCTCACCTTCGGCGGCGCGGCCGTGGACCCGGCCCAGCGCGCCGTGACCGTTGATGACTTCAAGACTCAAAACCGCTTTTACGGCCCCCAAGTCGGCACGCGCGTGGGGACGGCCTTCGGCGGCTTGAGCGTCACCGCGCACGCCACCGTGGCCTTGGGCGTCACGCAACAAGAGCGCGTGATCGAGGGGTATTCGTTACTCACGGCCGGTGGGCGGACCGTCGCCACGCTGCCCGGCGGCGTCTTCGCGTTGCCCTCGAACATCGGCCGGGCGACGCAAAGTGACTTCTCCGTGGTCCCCGAGGCCGGCCTGAGCATGGCCTACGAATTCACGCCGTGGCTGAGCGCCCGGTTCGGCTACAACTTCGTTTATTGGAACACGGTCCTGCGGGCGACGCAACAAATCGACCAGACGTTGAACCCGAATCAAGTGCCGACGGACGTGTCCTACGGCGTGCCGGGCGGCCCCACCCGGCCGAGTTCCCCGCTGCGCACGAGTGATTTTTGGGCGCAGGGGATCAACTTTGGGTTTGAGATTAAGCGGTGAGATGTCGGCGATTGAGAGCAGTTTCAGTTCAGGTGTGGCGGCCGGAGTGTGGTGGGACCGGCGTCCCGCCGGTCACTTTTGTCCCGACGACCGGCGGGAGGCGGGTCCCACCGCAACACGGAAACGGAAACTGCTTTAGAGGCCGAGTTGCTTCCGCAGCGAGCCGAGTTGCTTCGAGCGCACGTCGTCCGCGGCGAACGGGTCGAAGACGATGTTGCCGGCCAAGAGCCGGCTCAGGACTTCCAAGGCCCGGACGCGCAGTTCCGTCTCCCGGCGGCCGAGGGCTTCCACCAACGGCGGCACGGCCACGTTCCCGCGGCGCAGGAGTTCCGGGATCGCTTGCGAGTATGTGTTGTCGGCCTTGAGGGCTTCCACCCACCGGCGGGCGTGTTCCTGTTCCGCGAGCAGGTGGGCCACGTCCGGCTTCGGGGCCGGCGGCGGCGCTTGCGGGGCGGGGGCCGGGTTGCCGCCGAAAGTGTTGTCCGAAAACGTCGTCCCCAAATACTCGTTGATGGCGATGGGGTCGTTGATGAGTTGTTGCGGCGTCCCCTGCGTGACCACCCGGCCGTCCTTAATCAGGTAGCTGCGGTCGGTGATCTTCAGCACTTCCCGGACGTTGTGGTCCGTCAACAGAATCCCGATGCCCTGTTGGGCCAGTTCGCGGATGTTGCGGCGGATGTCTTCCGTCGTCTTCGGGTCCACGGCCGCGAACGGCTCGTCCAAGAGGATCAGCAGCGGCTCGCACGCCAGGCAGCGGGCGATTTCCAGCCGGCGCTTCTCGCCGCCGGAACACCGGGCCGCCGGGTTCGTTTTCACGTGCTGCAACTGGAAGCGCTCGAGCATCTGATCCGTGCGCTCTTGCCGCTCGTGCTTCGTGAGCTTGCGGCCCATGCTGCGGCTGCGCGGCAGGGCCTCCAAGATGGCGATGAGGTTCTTTTCGACGGTGAGCTTGCGGAAGATGGACTGTTCTTGCGTCAGGTAGCCCATTCCGAGCCTGGCCCGGCGGAACATGGGCAGCGTGGTCACGTCCTGGCCGTTGAACATCACTTGCCCGTCGTAGGGCGTGATCTGGCCCGTCGTCATGCGGAAGCTGGTCGTCTTGCCGGCGCCGTTCGGCCCGAGCAGGCCGACGACTTCGCCGGGGTTCACGTCGAACGACACGCCGTCCACGACCCGGCGCTTGCCGTAAATCTTGACCAACCCGCGTGCTTCCAGCAGGGCCATGCGCGTTCCTCACCGACGGGTCCGAATTCATACCGATACACGATGCCCCACCCCGCAACAAGGGACAAACGCCCCGCGGAATGCGGAGAATGTTCCACATGGAACAAATGGGGAAGATGGGGGGGGGTCGTTAACGCCCAACCTCAATCAACCGCCGGCCGACCCTCAATAATGCGGTCCCACAACCGTGTTGCCAACTCTGGGCGTTCCACGCCAACGAAACGCCCGTCCCGCCCGCCGATGAACGCGCTTCGGTGCATGTCGTCGAGTGTGTTGGCTACCATGAGGTCGGCGTCCGAGTGCGCGCGGGACCGGTCGGCGATTCGGTGTAACGCGGCGTCCGACACGTCCACTTCCAATTTGAACTTCACGAACACCCCGCGGAAGCCCCACGGCTCGCGCACGCGGTCGGCCAGTTTCGGCGTGCGGGTCAGTTTCAGCCACACTTCGGGGTGATGGCTTTTCACTTTGCCCGCGTGAATGTCTTCCATGCGGCCGCCGTCACTGGGGGCGAAGATGCCGGCGAAGGCGTAATCACTGACGGCCGCGGCATGGATCAACACGTCGTAACCGCTTGACGTGAGTTCCGCTTCCATCAAGGCGGCCAAGTCGTCGTAAGTGCGATAATGCTTGACGGTGAGGCGGGCCGACGGTTCCAGAACTTCCGGGTGAGAAGTCAACACGGTGACGGCGTGTCCGCGCCGCGCCCCTTCGCCTGCGATCACCGCCCCGGTGCGGCCGGTAAAAATGTTCGTGATGCACCGGACGCGGTCAATCGGCGTTTGCGTGTTGCCGGCTGTCACCAAGACGCGCATGACCCAAACCCCGGAGCCGCGACGACTGAACATCTGCCATCATACGCCATGACGGGGAGAAATCGTTTGGCCGAAACGTCTTGTCATGTTACCCTGACCTCTGGGGACAACCCCATTCTACCTGCCTGCCGACTTCACTTTCTCCCGGAGATCCTCGTGCGTCTTCTCACTTCGCTCATACTGCTGACCTTTGCCGGGCATGCGTTGGCCGCGGACTTACCCGCCGTCCTCCGATCCGCCAAAAACGGGCCGTGGTCCGCACCCGCCACGTGGGACGGCAACCGCGTCCCCGGCGCCGGGGACCGCGTTCTGATCCGGTCGGAACATCGCGTCACTTACGACGTGGCCAAGAGCGACGTGATCCGCGGCATCACCGTCTCCGGCGCGCTGAGCTTCGCCCAAGACAAGAACACGCGGCTGGAAGTCGGCCTCGTCACCGTGCGCCCCGGAGACGAGTATTCGGAAGAGGGCTTCGAGTGCGAGGCGCACATCGGCGCGCCGGAACTCGGCAAGCCGGTCCCGACGCTGGAAATCGGCACGCCGGACGAGCCGATCAACGCGGGCAAGAAGGCCCTCATCCGCTTGCACTACGTCGCCGGGATGAACAAAGACTCTTGCCCCGCCCTCATTTGCTGCGGCGGCCGGTGGGACGCCCACGGCCAACCCATGACCCGGACGTGGGTGAAACTCGGGGCGACCGTCAAGGCCGGTGAGACCGTGTTGAAACTCGCCGAAACCGTGACCGGCTGGACCGTCGGCGACCGCGTCGCCGTGACGGGGACGCAGACGCACGGCAACGCGAAGACCGAATCCCTTTCCGAAGACCGGGCGGTGACGGCCATTGACGGCGACAAGCTCACGCTCGATGCCCCGCTGAAGTTCAGTCACTTGGGCGAAGGCGAGTACCGGGCCGAAGTCGCCAACCTAAGCCGGAACGTGGTCGTGGAATCGGCCGACCCCGAGGGCGTCCGCGGCCACACGATGTACCACCGCAATTCGGCCGGCTCGCTGTCGTACACGGAGTTCCGCCACCTCGGCAAGAAGAACACGCTCGGCCGCTACGCCCTGCATTACCACTTGGCCGGGGACACGATGCGGGGCAGTTCCGTCGTCGGCGTATCGGTGTGGGACAGTCACAACCGCTGGGTAACCGTCCACGGCACGAACTACCTGATCGTCCGCGACGTGGTCGGCTACAAGAGCGTCGGCCACGGCTTCTTCCTGGAAGACGGCACCGAAGTCTACAACGTCTTCGACCGCAACTTGGCCGTCCTCGCCGAGGCCGGCAAGAAGCTCCCCAAGCAGGTGTTGCCGTTCGACCAAAACGAGGGCGCCGGTTACTGGTGGACGAACAGCCTGAACACCTTCACGCGCAACGTGGCCGCCGAGTGCGACCATTACGGCTTCCGCTACGAGGCCACGTCGGGCAGTTCGCTGAAGCTGGAATTCGCCATCCGGCAACCGGACGGCACGCGGAAGCGCGTGGACGTGCGGACGCTGCCGTTCGTGCGCTTCGACGACAACGAAGTCCACAGCAGTCACGGCCTGTACGGCGTCAACCTCGGCGAAGGCGTGAACCGCGTCGGCCCGGACGCCCGCCACCCGTTCATCGTGCGCAACTTGAAAGTGTGGGACATTCACTACGCCTTCCGCCCGCAGGTGCCGTCGCTGCTGGTCGATGGTTTGCACATCCACAAAGCGGGGTACGGCGTCTACCACCCGAACTTCGATGCGCATGTGTACAAGAACGTCTACATCAGCCAAACGCACACGGAGCCGTTCAACCGCGGCCACGACGACCTGAGCGTCCAGCACGGCGTCCTCACCGTGGACGGCTTGACCTTCGACGGCTGCCGGTCCGGCGGCATGCCGCTGGTGCAAATCAGCGACGACAACCCGACCGGCGTGGCCGTCACGCACTTCCGCGATGTCAAGACGGTGAACTGGGCCGACAACAGCAAGTCGAAGGCCGTCGCCAATCTGGGCGGCGGGCCGCGACCGCAACCGAAGACATCGTCGGGCGTGCCAATTTATATTCACGACCACTACGGGCCGGGTCGCCACGCGATGATCGTCAGCAGTCGGTCGCCGGAATACAAGGCCGACCCGACGGCCTTCCGGGCCGAGCCGCCGCTGACGGGCGACGAGTCGCGCGTGAAAGAAGTGAAGGACGTGCCGTTCCCCGAGCCACTGTCGCCCGTGGACGACTTGCCGCCGACGACCGTGATCACGCGCGTGATCCGTTCCGGCGGCAAAGTGACCGTCCGCGGCTGCACGGCCGACAACGGCACGGTGACGAAGGTGACGGTCAATGGCCAGTCCGCCAAGTCAACGGCCGCGAATTTCGCGGAATGGGAAGTGGCGCTGGAAGGCGTCCCGACCGGCGAGTATAAGATCGAAGCCGGAAGCGCCGACGCCGCCGGCAATGTGGAAAAGACGCCGATGATTGTCACCGTGCGGTGACGTTTTGTAAGCCGCGATGCGGAGGCTTTGCGGAGAAGAGCGCGTTTGAGTGAGCCGAGGGCCGTCAGGCCCCGGGTGGTGCGCTCCAGCCCCTCACCCGGCGGCTTACGCCGCTCGGCTCACAATGCAGGTCATTCAATTCGATCCGCCTTACAATCAACTTCATGAGCATTGCCCCCTCTCCAGGCCGCCAATTTCGTGACGCGGTCGCCGCGGAAAAGCCGCTCCAGGTCGTCGGGGCGATCACGGCGTACACGGCCCGCATGGCCGAGGTGACGGGCTTCAAAGCCCTTTACCTTTCCGGCGGCGGCGTGGCCGCCAACTCGCTCGGCCTTCCCGACTTGGGCATCAGCACGATGGAAGACGTGCTGACGGACGCCCGCCGCATCACCGACGCGACGACGTTGCCGCTGCTCGTGGACATCGACACCGGGTGGGGCGGGGCGTTCAACATCGCGCGGACGATTCGCTCAATGATCAAAGCCGGCGTCGCCGCCGTCCACATGGAAGACCAAGTCGGCGCCAAGCGCTGCGGCCACCGGCCCGGGAAGGAAGTCGTTTCCACGGCGGAAATGGTTGACCGCATCAAGGCGGCCGTGGACGCCCGCACCGATTCGGACTTCGTCGTCATGGCCCGCACCGACGCCGTCGCCGGCGAAGGGGTGGACGCCGCGGTCGAACGGAGCCGGGCCTACGTCGCGGCCGGGGCCGACATGATTTTCGCGGAGGCCGTCACCAACCTCGCCGATTACGCGAAATTCAAGCAAGCGGTCCGCGTCCCCATCTTGGCCAACGTCACCGAATTCGGCAAAACACCCTTGTTTACGACAGAGCAATTGGCCGGAGTCGGCGTGGACATCGTCCTCTATTGTTGTTCCGCGTACCGGGCGATGAACGCGGCGGCCCTCCGCGTGTATCGAGCCATCCGGTCGGACGGCACGCAACAGAATGTCGTCCCGACCATGCAAACGCGGGCCGAGTTGTACGACTTCCTCGGCTACCAAGCCTACGAGCAGAAACTCGACGAGTTGTTCGCCAAAGGAAAACTCCATGAGTGACGCCCCCGCCCCCGCCTTCAAGCCGAAGAAGTCCGTCGCGCTCTCGGGCGCCGTCGCCGGCAACACGGCCCTTTGCACCGTCGGCCGCACCGGCAACGATTTGCACTACCGCGGCTACGACATTCTCGACTTGGCAACGGCCTGCGAATATGAGGAAATTGCCCACCTGCTGATTCACGGCACGCTGCCCAGTGTGACCGAACTGAAGGCGTACAAGGATAAACTGAAAAGACTTCGCGGGATCCCCGCCGCCGTGAGAACCGTGCTGGAACAACTCCCGCCGACGGCCCACCCGATGGACGTTTTGCGGACCGGGGTTTCCGCCCTCGGGTGCGTGACGCCCGAACACGACGGTCATGACCCGGCGGGCGCGCGCGACATCGCCGACCGCCTGCTCGCCTCGCTCGGGTCCATGCTGGCGTACTGGCATCACTTCGTCGTCCATGGCCGCCACATCGAAGTCGAGACGGACGACGACGCCATCGGCGGGCATTTCCTTCATTTGCTGCACGGGAAACCGCCCGCCGCGTCGTGGGGGCGGGCGATGCACACCAGCCTGATTCTGTACGCCGAACACGAGTTCAACGCTTCCACGTTCACCGCCCGCGTGATCGCCGGCACCGGGTCGGACCTGTTCTCTTGCATTGCCGGCGGGATCGGCGCGCTGCGCGGCCCGAAGCACGGCGGGGCCAACGAAATCGCCCTCGACATCTTGGAGCGGTACGACACCCCCGGCGAGGCAGAACAAGACATTCGCCGCCGCGTCGCCGCCAAGGAAGTCATCATCGGCTTCGGCCACCCGGTCTACACCGTCTCGGACCCGCGCAACAACGTCATCAAAGAAGTGGCCCGGCAACTGTCCGCGGAAGCCGGGGACAACAAGTTATTCGCCATCGCCGAGCGGTTGGAAGCCGTGATGTGGGACGCCAAGAAACTGTTCCCGAACCTCGACTGGTTCAGTGCGGTGAGTTATCACCTCATGGGCGTGCCCAAGGCGATGTTCACCCCGCTGTTCGTGATCGCCCGCACGGCCGGCTGGGCGGCCCACGTCATCGAGCAGCGCGCCGACGGCAAGATCATCCGGCCGTCCGCCCATTACGTCGGCCCCGAGAACCGGCCGTTCGTCCCGCTTCAAGAACGACTCTGAACCCGGAACCCCATGTCCCACCCCATCAGCAACGTGCGCCCGGCCCCCGACGCTGTTTTGGCCGACATCGCGGACTACGTTACGTCGTTCGAAATCAGAAGCGACCTAGCTTTCGAGACGGCGCATTACTGCCTCCTCGACACGCTGGGGTGCGGCTTGGAAGCCTTGGAATACCCGGCCTGCACGAAGTTATTGGGGCCGGTCGTGGCGGGCACGGTCGTGCCGAACGGGGCCAAGGTTCCCGGCACGCCGTTCCAACTCGACCCGGTGCAGGCGGCGTTTAACATCGGGGCGATGATCCGCTGGCTGGACTTCAACGACACGTGGCTGGCGGCCGAGTGGGGCCACCCGTCGGACAACTTGGGCGGCATCCTCGCCGTCGCCGACTGGCTGTCCCGCACCGCCGTCGCGGCCGGCAAGCCGCCGTTGGTGATGCGCGACGTGCTGACGGCCATGATCAAAGCCCACGAAATCCAAGGCTGCCTCGCCTTGGAGAACTCGTTCAACAAGGTGGGCCTCGACCACGTCATCCTCGTCAAGGTCGCGTCCACGGCCGTCGTCGCGCACATGCTCGGGCTGACGCGGGACGAGATCATCAACGCCGTCTCGCTGGCGTGGGTGGACGGCCAAAGTCTGCGGACGTACCGGCATGCCCCGAACACCGGCTCGCGAAAAAGCTGGGCGGCCGGCGACGCCACGAGCCGGGCCGTGAAACTGGCCCTCATCGCCCAAGCCGGCGAGATGGGCTACCCGTCCGCGCTCACGGCCAAGACGTGGGGCTTTTACGACGTGTCGTTCAAGGGCCAGCCGTTCCGCTTCCAGCGGCCGTACGGCAGTTACGTGATGGAGAACGTGCTCTTCAAAATCAGCTACCCGGCCGAGTTCCATTCGCAGACCGCCGTCGAAGCGGCGATGACGCTCCGCGGCCGCTTGCTCGCCAGTGGAAAATCAGCCCAAGACATTCGCAAGGTGACGATCCGAACACACGAAGCGTGCCTGCGAATCATCGACAAGACGGGGCCGTTAAACAACCCGGCCGACCGCGACCACTGCGTCCAATACATGATCGCCGTCCCGCTGATTTTCGGCCGACTGACGGCCGCCGACTACGAGGACGCCGTGGCGCACAACCCGCGCATCGACGCCCTGCGGGCCAAAATGGATTGCGTGGAAGTCCCCCAATTCACCGCCGACTACCACGACCCGGCAAAACGGTCCATCGCCAATTCGCTCACCGTCGAACTGGCCGACGGCGCCACGCTGACCGAGACCGTGGAATACCCCGTCGGCCACCGCTGCCGCCGCGCGGAAGGCATGCCCCTGCTCGTCGAGAAGTTCAAAACCAACTTGGCCCGGCGGTTCGACGCCGCCCAGCAAGGGGCGATTTTGAACGCCTCGCTCGTCCGGGACAAATTGGAACGGTTGCCCGTCCACGAATACGTGGACTTATACGTCGCCGGTTTCAAGCCCCTGGCCAGCCACTGACCTGATGTGGGATTGGATCGCCTCCTCAGTTACTTCCGAAGTGGCGGCTCTTCCGCCGGCCGTCTGAGCCGTTGCAGGTCCAAGACGAAACTCCCGCCGACTCCCGGGCACTCATACGTTCCCAAGCCCCCCGCGCCGCCGTAGAGGTCGCCGCCGCCGTTTTTGATGACCCAGCGTAACCCGCCGACTTGCGATTCTGAAATACCCGCCGGCTCCGTCTTGTAAGACAGGTTAATCCACTCGTAAATGCCGTAAGCGTCGTGGTCTCGGCCGGGGAAGTCGTCTTGCGGCGTGTAGACTGGGATCAGTTTGTAGACGATGACGTGGGCCGTGGCCGTGCCGCCGGCGCGGGTTGCGGTGACGGTCTTGAAATCCGCGTCGTTCGCGGAAATCGCGGAGAACTTCACTTTGTTCTCCGCCCCTTTGCCAATGGCTCCGGAGGAGCCTTGCCATTCGCACGCATCGCCCGCGAACGGAGCCTTGAACGTGACGGCCGCCCCTTGCTCGATGAAGAGCGGAAAGGGTGCGTCGCGAAACGTCGTTCCGTCCACGCTGAACCGCAGCGTATTGCCGGTCGCCGACATGCCGGCCGTAAACTTCGCGTATTTCGCGGCGCGTTCTGTCTCCGCCGCCTCGCGGCGACGGACTTCTTTCATCAGGGTCGCCGTGTTGTCCTTGGGAAAGCGGTGTTTGGCAAGCAAATCCGCCAGTTCGTCCGTCCGGAACGGCGGCTTGGCGAAGGCGTCCACGAGATACCGTGCCGCGTTGGCGGCGACGTCTTTCTCTAAGTCCTCGAACGCGCTTTTCTTGCCGTAGGCCTCGGAAAGCTGACGATTCCGTTCAATGGCTTCCTCAAATTTCTTCCGCAGTACGGGATCCTTGACGGCGCTCGGGCCGACCCCGGTCGGCAGCCCTTCCGGGGGAGACACGTGCATGACCAACGGCCCCGACGGCTTTGGCATCGAGGCATTCTGGACACGGGCGGCCGTGCAGACCGTCAGCCATCGTTCCGCGCGCGTTTGCCGCTTTTTGACCCACGCCGTGTCGGCCAAATAATCGGAATCGCCGTGCAGGAACAACAGAAGTTTGGCCACGACCGCCACGGGCTTTTCGGCCGGGGAATCAATGGCGGCGACGGCGAGATCGCGGATGGCCTCGTCGATCCCGGGTTCCGTCGTGCGCGTCGAATTCATCGCCAAGCAGACGTCCAGAATGACCGGGTAA
This sequence comes from Zavarzinella sp., assembly GCA_043744795.1. Classification (GTDB taxonomy): domain Bacteria; phylum Planctomycetota; class Planctomycetia; order Gemmatales; family Gemmataceae; genus Zavarzinella. The sequence goes on from JAYTTY010000234.1 coordinate 31,332, forward strand.
TACGCGGGGCTTTTCTTCGCGAGCCATTCGGCCTTGACCTCCGCACCGAGTAGCCGGAGACCGGTCACGTCTTTTTTCGCGCGAAGGGCTTCAATTTTCTTGCGCAGTTCCGTGACGCGGGCGGCGGAGGGTGATTGATCGACATCGCCTTCCGCCGGGGCCGCGTATTGCGCGGAGCCGAAAATAAGCAGGCACAAAATCACGGTGCGTCTGTTCATCAAGAGCCACGCTTTCCCGGCGGAATGAGCCGCGCGTCAGGACAGTGTAGGCCGAATCGGCAAGGGCGGCCGGCCGGTCCCCACGACGGCCGGCCGGGTCGCGACGGTCACCAGGAACATCAGCCCGATCAGCGCGCCCCACAGTTCCGTCGTCGCGGATGCCGAATCGGACGTTGCCGCCGTCCCCGTTACACGGCCGGCGCGGTCTTCGTTTTCTTGGGCCGGAGCTTCGTCTTCTCCAAGGGCAACTTCCATCGCGATGGGCTGCTCACGGGGCCGATCTGATTCCACCGGGCCGCTCATGCTTGAAGGCTTCTCGGCCCGGGTGCCTTCGTCCTCAATCGGCTTGTAAAGCCGCGTGCCGCCCAACTCGCGCTCCGCGTCCGCGCTGGGGGGGAGCGGTTCGTCGGCGGGCGGGGTCTGGGCGGCGGCGTCTTCCGCGGAGGCGACTTGGACCCCTTCCCGGCCGCTTGGCTCGGCTCCGCCAGCCGCGTCTTCGTCGTCACTACTTTCGCGGGCGTTGCCGTCCGGCAGGCCGCCGGCGAGCAGTGTCACCACGACGGCCAAGGAATCGCGGCTCAACACCGTCGTCTTGGAGACCACGGGACTTTCGGCCGGGCCGCCGTCCACGATCGGGCCTTGGGCGGCCGACAGGTCGAAGACGAACAACTGGTCCGACCCGGCCGTGGCCGCCAGGACGCGAAGGCCGGATTGCGTCTCCAACACTTCCAACGCCGTCGGTTCGGACGGGATGCCGGTGAGGGGCGTCAACTCCGCGGAGAGTTGAAAGGATCCGGCCGCGTCCGGCGTCAGCACTTCGACCGCGCCGTCCCGGAACGCCACCAGCCGGCCGTCGGCGAGCGAGTCCAAGGCTCGAATGTTGCCGCCGCCGAAGACGTTGCCGATTGACGAAAGGCCGCCGTCGAGGCCGATTAGGTTGCCGCCGACGGCCATGACGCCGCCATTCGGCGTGAACACCGGCGGCGACACGGCCGGGCCGGGCAACAGGGTGACTCGCGCACGGGAGTCGTCGAAGTACCCGAAGCCGCGGTCGGTTATCGCGACCAGACTGCCGCCCGCCGCCCCCGGCCCGCTGAGGCCGTTCGTCACGACCAATTCGGGCCGCCCGTCGCCGTCCAGGTCGCGGAGCGTCGCGCCGACGGGCGACAGGCCGCCGGCGCGGACGCGCGGGCCGGTGGTCGCCGTCCACCGTCCTTCGGCGAGACGGCCGAACAGCACGGACACGTCGTTGGACCCTTGGTTGGTGACCAGCAAATCTTGGACGCCGTCGCCGTTCACGTCTCCCGCGACGGCGGCCACCGGGTTCGTCCCCACGGCGTAGCGGACCGGCGCGGCGAAAGCGGGAATGCCGTCGGCCGTCGGCCCGAGCGCGCGGTAGACGGCCACGGCGTTGCCGCCGGTCTCGACGACGATCAAATCGGGGGACGGGCCGCCGTTCAAGTTCGCCGACAAGCCGTCCCGCGGCGCCTTGAGGTTTTCGCCGAACGTGGTGAGGGTCTTTGTCTTTCCGGCGGCGGACACTTCTTGCACCGTGGCCGAGCCGGTCTTCTGGTTCACCACCAGCACGCGGCCGTCGGCCGTCGCGGACACGGAGGTTTTCGTGCCCGTCAGCGGCGGCGGCGGGTCAAACGTGCCGTCCGGGTTGCCGGCCAAACGCAGCACGTCCCCGGCCGGGTTGCCGACGTATAAGTCAATTCGGCCGGCGCCCGCAGTGCGGTGAGCGGTCAGCCCGGCCGGCGAATCCCCGGCCAGGACTGCTTCCAAGAACTCAAACGTGCCGTCCCCGCGCCCGCGCCAGACCCAGACGTCTCCGGACTCGCGGTCGAGCATGGCGACATCGGTGACGGCGTCGCCGTCAAACAACCCGCTCACCACCGGGCCGGGCGTGTCGCCGATGACGCCCCCGTGCGTCGTCGGCGTCATGCGGCCGGCCGTCGGGTTTTCAAAGCCGCCGCGGCCGTTGTTTTTCAAGACGGCCAACTGGTGCGACCCTTCCAGCAACACCGCGAGGTCGGCCGGCCCGCCGCCGGTGAAGAACGTCCCGGCCGCGACGCCCGCGGAATGGCGGAGCGAGAACACCGCCCCGGCGGCATCGGCGGCCGCCACGTCAACGCCCGTTGAAAACCGCGCGACTTCCGCGAACGTGTGGCCCGCGTCATTGTGAAGGACCGTCACGTCTCCGCTCACCGAGGCGTTGACCAACACGTCGAGCCGGCCGTCGCCTTCCACGTCGCTCAACAGCGCCGCCGATGGGTTGTCGCCGGTCGGCCGGACAATCGGCAAGTCGAAGCGGCCGGGCAAGGCGATGGTGACGCGGTTGTCGAGCGCGTGCGTCACGAGGAGCGAATCCCGCCCGGACCCGTCGAGGTCGCCGGCCGTGATGGCCGTCGGCAGAAACGGCGTGTTGAACCCTAATCCGTTACGGACCAGGCCCGCCGCATTGACGGCGTATTGTGAGATGCGGTAAAGCCCGGCGACCGGCGCCAAGTCGATTGCCGCCACCGCCATCCGGCCGTCGCCCGTGTTGAACGCGGCGAAGTCGCGGGCCGGGTGGGCGGCGTCGTTCAACGGCCGCGGGGCCGCGAACGGGCGGAGCGCGTCCGGTTGCCCTTTGCGGAACAAGATCGTTCCCGAGCGGTCGCGGATCACGCTGTCCGTCAGCCCGTCCCCATCCAGATCGACCAAGGTGGGCGAATGCCGGGGCGGGGCCGCCCGCAGCGGCGAGGCGGCGGTCGGCGAATCGGCGTCGGCGAACGGGCCGAGCAGCACGCCCAGCGACGAGTCGTCCGAATTGGCCGTCACGAGGTCGGGCCGGCCGTCCGCGTTGAGGTCGGCCGTCGCCAAGTAGATCGGCCCCTTGCCGACCGGGACCGAAAACGAGTTTTGAAAGCGGCCGTCGCCGAGGCCGAGCGCGACGCCGACCGTCCCCGCCTGCACGTCGGTCGTGGCCATGTCTGGCCGGCCGTCGCCGTTCAAATCGGCGACGAGTAATCCGTACGGCCCGTCCCCAGTGATAACGTCGGCGGCCCGCCGGAAGGCGTGGTCCGCGGTCCCCAAGAAAATCGCGGTCGTGCCGGAAAGGGTGCCGGCCGCCACGTCGGCCATACCGTCCCCGTTGACATCACCCACGGCCACCGAAACCGGCAAGGCGTCCGCGCCGACCGCCAACGCGAGCCGCTGGGCGAATGCCCGGCCGCCGGCCGCCACGATCACGCTGACCGCGCCGGCTCTCTTGTCGGCGGAGAGCAGGTCGGGCCGGCCGTCGCCGTTGACGTCCGCGACCGCGACAGCCAGCGGTTCTTCCCCGACGGCCAAGACGACGCGATCCGTGAACGTGCCGTCCCCGATGCCCCATAACACACTCAGGGTGCCGTCGCGCTCGTCGGCCGACACGAGGTCGGGGATGCCGTCCAAATCAATGTCTTGGGCGACGACCGCCTGCGGCCCGGCGCCGACCGCGTACCTTCCGAGCGCCCGAAACGTCCCGTCGCCGTTCCCGAGGAGGACGCTGACGCGGCCGCCCGCGCGGTCCGCGGTCACCGCATCCAGCCGGCCGTCGTTATTCAAGTCCGCCAAGGAAGCGGACACCGGGGCGCCATCGACCGCGAACGCCCGGCGGGGTTGGAACGTCCCGTCCCCGTTCCCCAAGGCCACGTCGATCGTCCCCGCGGCGTTGTTCGCCGTGACGGCGTCCGGAAAGCCGTCGCCGTCCACGTCCCCCACGGCGACCGCGTCCGGCTCCGGCCCGACGAGGAACGCCCCGGCCGTCAGAAATGTGCCGTCCCCGTTTCCGAGCAGCAGGCGAAGCTGGCCCGGGGCGCCATTGGCCACGACGAGGTCGGGCGCCCCGTCTCGATTGAAGTCGGCCGCCGCCACGGCCGTCTGGTCGGAGCCGGCGGCGAGGCCGCGGCGCGGGGCGAACGTCCCGCCGCTCGTCCCCAAGAACACGTCGAGCGTGTCGTTCCGGTTCGCCCCGATCACGTCGGCCGTGCCGTCGCGGTTGACGTCCGTGACCACGACATCTGCCGGGGCCAAGCCGCCGGCCAAGGCCGGCAATTTCGAGAGAGAGCCGTCGGGCAACCCTTTCAACACCGTGAAGGAATTCGCCGCCTGATCGGCCGTGACCACGTCCGGCCGGCCGTCGCCGGTCACGTCGGCCACCGTGAGGGCGGCCGGCCCGGAGCCGACTGTGTAAACGGTCGGCTCCCGCGCCGGGTCGAATGTCGCGCCGCCGGGCAACACCTTGACGGCACCCGATTGCTTCGCGGCCCACACCAAATCGGCCCGGCCGTCGCCGGTCACGTCGGCGACGGCGACGGCCGACGGCTCGAACGCCTCCGGAATTTCCACGGCGGCGGCGAATCCGCCGTTGCCGTCGCCGCGCAGGTAGTCAAGCGTCTGGTCTTCCCCGTTGGCGGCGACGAGGTCGGTACGGCCGTCGCCGTTGAGATCGCCCGCCGCCAATGCGACCGGGCCGCCGCCGACGGGAAAGTCTTGGCGGTCGAGGAAGGGGCCGCCTTGGGCAGCCGCGAGGAACACGCTCACCGAATTGGCGGGCCCCGCGTTGGCGGTGACGAGGTCCGGCCGCCCGTCGGCGTTCACGTCCGCGATCAGCACGGCCGTCGGCTGGTCGCCGGCCGGGAGGGCGAAATCCCGGCGGGCGCGGAACGTCCCGTCGCCGTTCCCGAGCCAAACACCCACTGTATTCGTGACCCGGCTGACGGCGGCCAAGTCCGGGAACTGGTCGCCGTTCAAGTCGCCGGCGGCCACCCCCTTGGGATTTCCGCCGGCGTCCAACGGCCCGGCCGGGGAGACGGCCTCCGTGACGTGCGCGGAAAGTTGGTACGGGGAATCGGCCCGCCCGGCCGACACGCCGAGGCGGTAGTCGCCGGGGGCCACGTGAAGGGTGACGCGCCCGCCGAGTGCATTTCCGCCGGCGCCTTCGGCCGTCATCAGGACGGTGTCATCGGCCCGCATGATCGTCAAGCGCAGGCCGTCAGTGGACCCGACGCCGGGCGTCGCCTCGGCCGACAGGACGCCGGCTTGGTCCACGTGCAGCGGGTGCCACACGGGCGCGCCGGCCGTGGGCACGCGGCCGGCCGCCGACAAGTCGGCGGCCGGCTCGTCCCGCCGTTCGAGCGATTCGAGCGCGGGCCGGGGTCGTCGTTTTCGCCGGTCGTGTCCCATGCGGAAGCCTGTCGGCGGTTAGCGAACGGTAAAGTCGTCGATGGCGTCGCCCGCCCCGAGGTGGACGCCGGCTTGGCCGGCGGCGGTCACGGCCGAATCCGTGACCGACAGCGTTTCGTTCAACAGCGAGAGCTTCAGCGAGGCTCCCTCCACGTCGAACCGCAGCGTCCCGGCCGCCGATTTCAACTTCAACGTCTTGAGAGCCGTCTGCACGACGCCGATTACCTTGTAAATGACGGCCGTCACGGTGCCGTCTCCGTTGCCCGTCAGCCGGCCCTCGTAATAGGCGTTGTTCGCGTACCGGGCGACCAAACCCGCGGTATGCTGCCCGCCGCCGGACAAGTCCACGAGGGCCGAGACGGACACGTTTGCCAACATTGGCCCGACGACGGCCAAGCCGTTTCCGTCGCCCGTTAAGCGGTTCCCGAAGACGCTCAGGCCGAGAATCTTCTCGTCCCACCCGTTCCCCAAAAACGTACTGTTCGCCCGGTTGAAGCTGTCCGCGACGCGAGGGCCAAGCGGTATGACACCGAAGCCGCCGACGCTCATCGCCGCGGCCGCCGAGACGCCGGCCCGGCCGGCGAGCGGCACGCCCGCGTCGCGGACCGTGGCGAGAACCACGTAGGGGCCGGTCACGGGCTTGACGAGCAAGCGCAGTTCGTTCCCCAACACTTCTAATCGCAGTGCACCGGTCGCCGGGACGCCGGCGGTGATGGGCGTCGGCGTCAAAACCTTCGCGGCCCCGTTGATGTACCGAACCAACTTCGCGGACGGGCCGCCCGCCGTGAACGACACTTGGGCCTCGTAGTAACTCCGCTTCGCCGCGCCCGTGTCGCGGGCGAACACGCCGACGAATTGGCCGGCCTCTTGAACGGAGTACGCCGCCGTCACCGCCGCGTCCGCGAGGCGGGCCGGCGTGAATGAAGCGGCGGCGGCCGTGGGGCCGGAGACGAACTTGCCGTCTTGGGCCGTGAATTGGCCGGCCAGCGCCTGCCACGTCGGCCCCAAGCCGCCCGCGACGGCCGCGAAGCTCACCGGCAGCGGCGCGGCGAGGGCGTTGGCTTGGAAGTCGTCGAGCGTCACGTCCGTGGTCCCCGCGAATCCCGTCCGGCCGGCGGCGAGGACAACCGTGTCCGTGAACTCCAGGCACGGGTTGCCGTTCACGAGGATTCGGAGGTACTGCCCTTGGGCCTCGAACCGCAGTACGCCTTGGGACACCTTGGGCGCCGCCGCGAACTTTACCAGCGAGGCGACGCCGTTGACCGTGCGGTACAATTTCGCGGTCAGGGTTCCCTTGTAGAGTTCGAGCCGGGCCTCATAGGCCGTCAGCTTGCCCGCACCCGTCGTGGCCCGCGCCAAGACAGACGCGGCCGGCTTCCCGGTTGCCGGCAACAAGAAGTTCGCTTGCACGCCCACGTCCGCGGCCGTGAAATTCTTCCAGAGGGCTTGCCCGGCCGCCGACCCGACGACCACGGCGCCGCCGTTGATGGTCATCGTCTCGGTCACGTCCCAGTTCGTCCCGGACCCCAGCGACGTTCCGTCGCCGAGATTAAAGCGGTCGAGCGGGTGGCCGCCGTCGGCCGCCGTCGCCGTCTCCAACCGGAGACTGTAAGACACCGCGGCGGTGTTGCGGTTGACGAGCGCCAGCGTGTACGACTCGGCCCCGCCGCTCTGCGTGTACGGCAAGACCAGCACGCCGGTCCCGGAAGCCGAACTGACGACGAACCCGGCCGCGTTGCGGAGTTGCGCTTCCACGGGGTTGCCGCCCGCCACGGTCAGGGTGACGCGCCGCAAGTCGGCGGACGTTTGGGCCGTCGTGTCGAAGCGCAGCCAGTCTTGGCTGTCGGCCGCCACCGCGAAGCCGGCGTATGACCCGCCGGCGTCCGGCGGCAGGGCGTACGCCTTGTCCGGGGTCGCGTTGTTCCCCGATTGATCGGCCGCCGTCACGGGCGGGTTGACCGTGAACCCGTAACTGTTGACCACCGCGGCCGAATGGAAGTACAAGTAAAACGTCTGCGCCCCGGCCGGCAGGTCCGCCAGCTGGAGCCGGCCATTCGCGGCCGTCGCTAGCGTCTGGTTGGCGGCGTTTCGCAACTCGGCGATCAAGGCGGCCGGCCCCCGGACATCGACGGCCAGTGACGCGCCGGCGTCGGCGTTCACTTGAAATGCGTACCAATCTTTGTCGTCGATGTCGTGCAAACTCAAGCCGGACTTGACGATCCCGGCGGACCCCAAGAGCCGCAAATCCGTCGCGGCCCCCAGGACGTTGTTGTTGGCCGGCAGTTCATCACTGTCTTTATTGTCCGGCCGGCCGTCTACGGCGTCCCGCAACTCGGTGAGCATGACTGGCCACGCCGTCGCGCTCACGAAGCCGGGATATTGGAACCCATAGTCGGAAATCATGCCAGGATTTATGGACAGGCCGCCCACGTCGGTAACCGGCAAGTAAACGGACAGGCCGGAATGGCCGCGCAGGTCGGCCGTGCGGCTGACGACGGCCGTGTCCAACGCGGCGAGCGCCGACCCGGCGGCGGTGTGAATCGCCGGGGCCAGGGTCGCGTCGGCGGCCAAGGTGGCGAGAAAGCCCCCGAGGTCACGCTGCTCCGGGGCGGCCGCGTTCGGGAGAAGCGTGGAGGCGGCGATCGCCACCACACGCCGGCGGTCTTCGGCCGCGGCCTCCGCCGCGACGGGGTCGCCGACCGGGGCGGTGTCGACGGCCGTGACGACGGCTTGCAGGGCGGCGGCCAAGTCGCCGAGTTTGGCCGTGCTGACCGCGGCAAGGGTGTCCGCGTAGCCGGTGGTGCGGTACCGGGCGGCGAAGGCTTGCACGAGTCCTGTCGCCAACGCTTCGGCCGTCACGCCGGCCGGGTTGGTCGCCAAGGCGGAGAACGCTTGGTCGTACTCGAATCCGTCGCCGGGGACGGCGTCCTGCGAGCCGACGACGACGGCCGCCGTGTCCCGCAGCGTGTACGCGGTCTCGGCGACCCCCATGAAGCAGGCGTCGAACGCGATCAGGTCGAGCGCGGGTTGGCCCGCGAGGGCAGTGACGACTTCGCCGGGCGTCAGGTGGTCGGCCGGCTGGCCGTCCTGCGTGTCGAAGTTGAAGCCGCGCAGCCCGCCGCCGTGGTCCCAGAACACCAAGGCGTAGTGGGCGGCCGGGGCGGCCTTTTTCGCCCAGGCGACGAAGTCCTTCAGCGTGTCGGGGTTCCCGGTGTCCTTCTCCGGCAGAATCTCGAACTTGGTGGCGACCGCCGCCGGGTTGGTGTCCGGGGCGACGAGCGCGCGGCCGACGGTCCCCCACGCTTTCTGCGTCCCGTTGCCGGTCGGGTACGTTTTCAGGTTGGCGCTTTGGTCCCACTGCACGGCGATGTTCACCGACCCCGGCAGCCCGGCGACGGCCGTTTCCATCTCGTTCACGTCGTTAAACGCCCGCTCCGTCAAGCTGTCCGCCGTCATGTACACCATCACCGTCCAGTCGTCCGGCGCGACGGCCGCGGCCGGCGTGTCGAACGTGATGGCGTAGGAACTGCCGGCGCTCCCGCCCTTGGGGAGGAAGGCCCGCGCGTAATAGGTGCCGGCCGCCCGGCCTTTCAGCGATGCGACCAGACTGCCGTTGGCCCCGACGCCCGCGGCGAGTTTCGTGCCGGCCGCGTTGTAGAGTTCCAAGCCGAGTTTGCCGTTGGCGGCGGGCGAAGTCAGGGTCACGCTGTGCTGGGCCGTCCCCTTGCCCGTCGTCGTGAACTTGAACCAGTCCTCGTCCGCGCGGCCCGCGACCGTGTTGAGGGTCAGGTCCACCAACGATTGGTCGCCCTCCAGTTTGCTTTGCCCCGGCGTCTGGACGACGGACGCGGTCTTGCGCGTCTGGTTGCCGCCGTTCTCCTCCAAGCGGTCGGCGGGCGTGGCCCCGACCGGCGCGGCGACGCGCAGGCGGTACGCCGGCTGCGTCGCCCCGGCGAAGCCGGACACTTTCGCGTAATACGTCCCGGCCGGCAAGCCTTGCAGGCTGACCGACTCGGTGTCGCCGTTACCCGTCGAGGCGGCGAGTTGGACGACGCCGGCGGCGTTGAACAGGCGGAGGTCCAAGTCCCCCTCGGCGTGAGTGAAGTCGATGGCCACCGCGTGCCCGGCCTCGCCGGCGGCGACGGTGACGAACTTGAACCAGTCCGCGTCGCCCGCGGTGTCGATGGAGAGGCCGTCCCACGCCGCGTCGCCGCGCAGTTCGCCCAAGAACGTGGCCGCGGCCGACGTGTTGTTCGGTTCTTTGGCGTCGGCCGTCAGCGGCCGCGGCGGCCGGACGGTGAGCGTGTACGCCGGGTTGATCGCGGCGCCGTTGCCGGCCACGCGGACCAAGTACGGGCCGGCGGGCAGGCCCGCCAAACTCACGGCCTCGACGTCGCTCGCCCCGGCGGAACTGCGGATCAATTTGCCGGCGCCGTCGAACAGGTCCAAGTCGAGGTCGCCTTGGGCGGTGCGGAAGTCGATCCGCACTTCGGACGCCTGCGTGCCGTCGGCGAGCGTGACGAAGGAGAACCAGTCCGCGTCGCCGGGGGCGTTGACTGACAGCCGGCTGACGGATGTCTGGTCGGCCAGCAACCCCAAGGGCGTCGCCGCCCCGGCGGCGTCGTTCGGCTCGGCGGCGTCCGGCGAAAAGCCCGCCGGGGTGGTGAGCGTCAGCGAGTACGCGGGGTTGGCCGCGCCGGTCACGCGGACGCGGTACGCGCCGGCCGGCATCCCATCGAGACTGATCTCCGCGAAAGTCGCCGACCCGTCCGCGACCGTCACGGTGCCGACGGGAACGCCTTGACCGACGCGGAAGAGGGTCAAGGTGATGTCGCCGTGGCCGGGGGTGACGTCGATCCGAACCCCGTCGCCCGCTTGGCCCGCGGAGAGCAGGGTCAACTGGAACCAGTCCGCGTCATGCGCGGAGGAGACGCTCAGGCCCGTCACGACTTGTCGCACGTTGACGACGCCCAAGTCGGTCGCGGTTTCCGCGGCGTTGTTCGGCTCGAAGGCGTCGAGCGGGTAGGCCCCCCCGGCCGGCGTCTGATCGACGCGGCCGACGAAAAAGTTCCCCGCGGGGCCGCCGGGCAAGACTTGGTCGCCGTCGCCGGCGTCGAACGTCCCGGGGCCGTACAGGCCGCCGGCGAAGGTGACGCGGCCGGCCGAATCGACGGCGGCCCCGCGCGCCGTGTCGTCGCTCGCGCCGCCCGAGCGGTGCGCCCATTGCCGGTTGCCGGCCGGGTCGAGCTTGGCGACAAAAGCGTCCGACCCGCCGGCGCTGTCCAGGCGGATTTGGCCCGCGCCGGGGTCGAAGTCGGCCGCCTGCTGGAACGACCCGGCGACGTACACGCCGGTCGCGTCCGCGGCCACGCCGGTCCCGGCGTCGATCGCTTCCCCGCCCAACCCCTTCGCCCACACCGACTGGCCGGCCGCGGAGAGTTGCCATACGAAGGCGTCGGTCGCGCCGTCGCTCTGGACTTCCAGAAGGCCGGCGCCGGGGTCGAAGTCCGCCGTTTCGGCGAACGTGCCCGCGACGGCCACCCGGCCGGCGGGATCGACGGCCAGCGCGGCCGCGTCGTCGTCGGCCGGGCCGCCGGCGCGGGTCGCCCACGCCACGTTCCCGTCCTTGTCCAGTTTCCACGCGAAGGCGTCCCGCAGGCCGGCGCTGGTCTGGTCGAGGACGACCGTCCCCGGGTCGAAGTCGGCCGTCCCCGAGAACGACCCGGCGACGCAGACCGCCCCCGCCGCATTGATCACCACGCCGCGGCCGACGTCGTCTCCGGCCGCCCCGCCGACGCGCCGCGCCCACACGCGGGCGCCGTCGGCGGACAGGGCGCACACGAAGGCGTCCTGACTCCCGTAACTGACGAGTTCGGCCGCCCCGGCGCCGGGGTCAAAGTCGGCCGTCCCCTTAAAAGAGCCGGTCACGACCACGCGGCCGGCGCCGGCCGCGACGCCGTTGCCGTAGTCGTCCCCGGCCCCGCCGAGCCGAACGGCCCAGACGGAATTGCCCGCGGCGTCGAGCCGGCAGACGAAGGCGTCGTACCCGGCCGCCGCCAAGGCGGGCACGCCGACGCCGAAGTCCGCGGAGCCTTTGAAGCGGCCGGTGACGTACACGTTGCCGGCCGCGTCCGCGGCGACGCCTTGCCCGCCGATGTCGTCCGACCCGCCGAAGCGCTTGGCCCAGAGAAGGTTGCCGGCCGGCGAGTATTTCGCCACGAAGGCGTTTTTGCTGACGCCCGTGCTGGTGAGGTTGACTGTGCCGCCGCCGGCGTCGAAGTCCACGGCCCCCTTGAACTCGCCGGTGACGTAGACGTTGCCGGCGGCGTCCGCCGTGTTGGCGAGGACGGCGCTCTCTCCCGGCCCGCCCGTCGTCCACGCGAAGCCGAACAACGGGTAGACCCCAGCCGTCCCCGCATCGATGACCGTCGGGACGGCCGCGTCCGCGGCGAACAGTGGGGACGCGCCTTGCGCGTCCACGTCGCTGTCGAAGGCGCTGTTGCCGCCGCGACTCCGCCCGGTGAAGGTCAACCCCGGGGCGACGGATGGTTGGACCCGCACATAATAACCCGGCCCGGCCGGCGGCGCGGCGAAGCGGTAAGAGCCGTCCGCCGCGGTGACTTGAGCGCCGACGACAACGTCGTCGCCATCGCCAATAACCGCGTTCGTCGAATGGTAAAGCGTGACCACGGCCCCGGCCCCGACGGGTTCCGTCGGGTCGCGCAGGCCGTCGCCGTCCGAATCGTGCCACACGCGGCCGGTGACGCCGCCGGCGGGGATTTTCCACACGAAGGCGTCGTCCCCGCCCGCGCTCGTCACGGGGTGGGCGGCGGGGCTGATGTCGAAATCGACGGCGGCTTGGAACGACCCGGTGACGAAGACCGTGCCGTCGGCGGTCACGGCGACGCCGTTGCCGACGGCCGGGTCGGCGCCGGAGGCGGAGACGGCGTTCACGAACGCGCCGGCCGCGTCGTACTTGGCGACGAACGCCCCCCAGACGCCGCCGACGGCGGGCGTCAACGGGAACACGCCTGGCCCGGGGTCGAAGTCTCGCCCGTCGTCATAATAACCTGTCGCGTAGACGCTGCCGGCCGCGTCCACGGTGACGGCGCGGTAATACTGGGTCAATTCCCGGTAGGCGATGATGTACCCGGCGTCGGCGTTTAACTTCACAAAGTGGGAGCCGACCGCGTAGACGCCGTCGCCGGCCGCGACGGTGGCCGAGAGGCGGGTGGCGAGGAGACTGGTGGTCCACCCCGCGGCGCCCGCGGCGTCGAACTGCGTGACGAAGCCGCCGTGCTCGAAATAGTCATGGTTCCCGCTGACGAAGGCCCGCCCGAGGGCATCGACGCCGACGCCGGCGGCCGTCTCGTCGGTGGCGTCGCCGGCCTTGCGCGCCCAGAGGTATTTGCCGTCCAGGGCCAATTTGCTGAGGAACAGGTCGCGGGAGGGCGTGTTGGCCGGGGATGTCTTCAGGGTACTGGTTAAGTTGGCCGCCTTTTTGGCGTCCGGGTCGAAGTCGGCGGTCCCCGCGAACGTGCCGGTCGTGAACACGTTGCCGGCCGCGTCCGCGGCGACCCCGGCGACGGTTTCGTCCTTCACGCCGCCGAGTTGTTTGGCCCACACGAAGTCGCCGGCGGCGGTCATTTTTAGAACGAAGGCGTCCCGGCCCGGCGCGTGGCCGGCGAGAGTCGTCGGGCCGAAGTCGGCGCTGCCCGTGAACGTGCCGGCGACGAGGACGTTGCCGGCCGCGTCAATCGTGACGGCGACGGCCGCGTCCGCCGCGGACCCGCCGAGCCGCTTGGCCCATTTCAAATTGCCGGCCGGGTCGTACTTGGCCACGTAGCCGTCGGCCGCGCCCACGCTCGTGAGGAATGTCGTCGCCGGCCGCGGGTCGAAATCGACCGTCCCCGTAAACGTGCCGACTGTGTACACGTTGCCGGCGGCGTCCGTTGCAACCGCCCGGCCGGTGTCGGCGCCGCCCGCGCCCATTCCCCACCCGCCGGCGGTGAGCGGGGCTTCTTGAAAACCGGCCCCCAAATACGCGGTCGCCGCTTGTGTCCGGCGCACCAGCCGCGTCAGCCCGAATTCGTCAATGTCGCTGTCCGCGGCCGGGTCGTTCCCTTGGCTTGGCGGGGTGACCAAATAGGTCGGCAAGTTGTCGCCCGAAAGGTGAACTTGGGGCAAGCGAATGCGGACGTAGTTCCCGTAACTGTCGGCCGGCTCGAAGAACGAATACCCGCCGGTGGTCGTCGTCACGGAATCGACAAGTGTGTCGTCCCCGTTGCCGATCACGCCGTCCACGGAGTCGTACAGTTCGACGGTGGCGTCCGCGACCTCCGACTCGGCCGGGTCTTGCACGCCGTCCGCGTCCGCGTCGATCCAAGCCCGGCCTTGGATGACGAATTCGTGCAAGTGGCTGACGAAACCGTCCGTCGCCCCGCCGGCGGCCAGCAGGAACGGCGTGAAGCCGAAGTCCAAGTCGGCCGTGACTTCAAAGCTGCCGACGACGGTGACGGCCCCCGCTCCGTAAACGGCGACGGCCGACGGCGTGTCCGCCCCGACGCCGCCCAAGCGGTCGGCGAGGACGAATTGGCCGCTTGAGGTCAGTTTGACAACGAAGGTGTCCGCGGCGCCGGCGCTGGTCATGGGAGACGCGCCGGCGTTGAAATTGGCCGCGCCCGCGAACGCCCCGGCGACGTCCACATACCCGCGGGCGTCCGCCGTGACCGCCGAACCGAAATCGTCGCCGGCCCCGCCGAATTGCTTGACCCAGAGGAAGTTCCCCCCGGCGTCGAATTTGGCCGCATAGGCGTCGGACAGGGCGCTCGCGCTCGTCAAGTTGAACGGGTTGTTGGACGGGTCGAAGTCCACTGTGCCTTGGAACCCGCCGGTGAACAGGACGTTGCCGGCCGCGTCAAGAGCGAGACCGTTCGCCGTGTCGGCAAAGCCGCCGCCGATTTGCTTGGCCCACGCGAGTGAGCCGCCGGTGGTGAGCTTGAGTACGAAGGCGTCCTCGAAACTGCCGCCGACGCTCGTGAGTGGAAAGGTCGTCGCGGAGGGGTCGAAATCGGCCGTCCCGGCGAAGGAGCCGGCCAAGTAGACGCCGCCGCTGTTGGCGGCGATCCCCGCGACTTGCACGGACCCGGCGCCGCCGATTTGTCGCGCCGCGGCCGTGCTGCCGTCCGCCGTGTTCAATTTCAATACGAAGGCGTCGGACCCGGTGGCATTCGTGAACGCAGTTCCGCCGATCGTGGCGTTGCCTAGAAACGTGCCGGTGGCGTGGATGTTGTTGGCGGCGTCCACGGCGACGGCGCCGCCCGTGTCGTTGCCGGCGCCGCCGTATCGCTTCGCCCACAGGAACGTGCCGGCGGCGCCGAGCTTCGCCACGAACGCATCGGTCCCGCCGAGGCTCGTCAGCGGCGTCGCGCCGAAGTCGGCCGAGCCGGTGAATGTCCCCGTCACCACGACGTTGCCGGCCGCGTCCACGGCGACGGCCGCGGCTTGCACGGCGTTCCCCGCGCCGCTGCCGCCCATGACCCGCGCCCAGAGCAACTGGTTGGCGGCGTCGTACTTGGCGACGTACCCGGCGCCGTCGCCGTTGTTCATCAGGGAAGTTTCGCCGGGGCCTTGGTCTGCGTCGGCCGTCACGCCGGTGAAGGCACCGACGACGTAGGTGTTGCCCGCGGCGTCCGCGGCGACGCCGTTGGCGGCGTCGGCCCCGTCGGACCCGATCGCCCACGCGGGGGCCGGAGCCGATACGGGTCGCAGGCCGGCGGTGAACGTCTGGACCGGGTCGGCGGAGAGGTCGAACAAGGCTGACCGGCCGAAGCGGTCCACGGCGCTGTCCCCGCCGGGCGTGGTCACTTCGGCGTACGCCGGGTTGGCGCCGGCCGTCCCGGCCGGCGGGTTGACGCGAATGTATCGGTTCCCGCCGCGGGCCGGCTCGCGGAAGCGGTACGACCCGTCGGCCCGGGTGGTCACGGCTTCCAGATAGTTGTCATCGCCGTTGCCGACCACGCCATCGACGGCGTCGAACAACTCCACCGTTGCGTCGATGATTCCCGGCTCGTTGGCATCCCGCACGCCGTCGCCGTCTTGGTCATCCCAGATCACGCCACTGACGCCGGCCAGGATCAGTTTGCTCACGAAGGCGTCGTTGGCTCCCGCGGCGGTCACGTTGAATACGGCGGCGGACGGGTCAAAATCGACCGTGCCCCCAAAGTACCCGGCGGTGTAAACGCCGCCGTGCCCGTCTACCGCCACGGAGGAGCCGCTGTCGCTTGACGCGGCGCCCACCTGTCGAGCCAAGATAAAATTTCCGGCCGCGTCCAGCTTGCTCACGAACGCATCGAGGTTCCCGGCGCTAGTCAGGGTGAACGCCCCGTTACTCGGGTCGAAATCGGCCGCGCCGACAAAACTCCCGGTGGTGAGCACGTTCCCTTGCGGGTCCACGGCCACGCCATCGCCGATGTCATCCGCCGGCCCGCCCATTTGCCGGACCCAGACGAAGTTGCCGTCCCCGTCCAGTTTGCTCACATAAACATCAAGCCCGCCGAAACTGGTCAGGTTCAAAGTGACGGCCGGGTCGGGATTAAAGTCGGCGGTTTCTTGGAAGTACCCCGTGGTGTGGACGTTCCCGGCCGCGTCCACCGCCACCGCGTAGCCAATGACATTCGCTGTCCCGCCCATCCCGCGTGCCCAGACGAAGTTGCCGGCCCCGTCCAATTTGCTCACGAATGCGTTGACGAAACCGTTGCCGCGCAGGGTGAAGTTGCCGGCCCCCGGGTCAAAATCAGCCGTCCCCTGGAAGTGCCCGGTGGTGTACACGTTTCCTTGGCTGTCCACCGCCACGCCATTCCCTGAGACGCCGCTGTCACCGCCGAACCGCCTGGCCCAAACAAAGTTTCCGGCCGCGTCCAGTTTGCTCACATACGTCTCGAGGGGACCCGCCCCGGCGGTGGTCAGGTTGTAGACGCCGGCCCCCGGGTCGAAGTCGGCCGTGCCGTCGAAGAGGCCGGTGGTATACACGTTCCCGGCGTCGTCCGCCGCGAGCGCGGAGGCGTAATCTACGCCCGTTCCTCCAAGCTGCCGGGCCCAAAGGAAGTTGCCGGCCGCGTCCAGCTTGCTCACGAAAGCGTCATCGGTCCCGGCACTCGTTAGGTTGTAGACGCCGGGGGACGGGTCGAAGTCGG
The DNA here is from genome assembly GCA_043744795.1 of Zavarzinella sp. Taxonomy (GTDB): domain Bacteria; phylum Planctomycetota; class Planctomycetia; order Gemmatales; family Gemmataceae; genus Zavarzinella. The sequence continues at coordinate 47,953 of JAYTTY010000234.1, forward strand.
CTGTCCCGGAAAAACTCCCGGTGATATAAACGCTTCCGTTGGCGTCCACTGCCACCCCCGCGCCAATTTCCTGCGCCACGCCGCCAAGCCCCTTCGCCCAGACCAGCGCCCCGCCAGGGGTATACTTGGCCACGTACGCATCGCTCCCCCCGGCGCTGGTCAGGGTGTAAACGCCGGGGGACGGGTCGAAATCAGCCGATGCGGAAAAATATCCGGTCACATACACGTTCCCCGCCGCGTCCGTGGCCACCGCTTGGCCGCCGTCGGAGCCGCTGTCGCCCGCCGGCGCGGCGAACCCGAACGTGGGGGCGACACCGACCAGCCCGGCGTCCTTGACGGCGGCCTGATTGCCCGCCAGCGGGAAGGCCGCGGTTTTGCCGGTGGCTTGAACGGCGTCGCTGTCCACGCCGGCCACAGTGAACCCGAACCCGGCCGGCGGCCGGAATTGCACTGTATATGCGTTGGCGGAGACATCCGGCGGGGCGGGGAACGAGTACGCCCCGTCGGCCCCCGTGACCTGCACGCTGACCGACTTGCCGGCGCTGTCGAGCAGTTCCGCGACCGCCCCGGCGACGGGTAAATCATCGAGATCTCTCGCGCCGTTCCCGTTCAGGTCGTTCCATACCACACCGCCGATGGTCGCCGGGGCAAACTTCAACAGAAAGGCGTCGGCCTGGCCGACTCCGGTGAACGGGTACGCGGCGGCCGACGGGTCAACATCCATTGTGCCGCCGTACTCACCCGTCACGAGGACGGCCCCGCGGCCGACCACGGCCACCGCCTCTCCGGTGTCCTTGGAGCCGCTGCCGAACGAGTGGGCCGAGACAAACGCCCCGGCGGCGTCCAGCTCGCTGACGTAAATGTCTTCGTTGACGCCGACAGCGGCCCGCCAAGCGGCGCCGGGGCCGGGGTCGAAGTCGGCCGTGCTCTTGAACGAGCCGGCCGTATGCACATGCCCGGCCGCGTCGAGCGCGATCCCGGCTCCTTGGTCCGTGTCCGTCCCGCCGAGCGGCTTCGCCCAAGCGTAATTCCCGGCGGCGTCCAGCTTGCTCACGTACGCATCGGCGTCGCCGGCGCTGGTCAAGGGGGCCGCCCCCGCGCCCGGGTCAAAGTCGGCCGTGCCGCGGAATTGGCCCGTCGTATACACGTTCCCTTGGGCGTCGGCCGCGACGGCGGCCCCCGCGTCGTTGGCAGCGCCACCGAGTTGCTTGGCCCAGACGTAGTTGCCGGCGGCGTCCAGCTTGCTCACGTACGCATCCGAGAAGCCGCCGGCAGTCATGAGCATGGCGGCGGCGGCGCCGGGGTCGAAATCGACGGGGCCGGTGAATGTGCCGGTGGTAACGACGCCCCCCAACCCGTCCAGAGCCAGCCCGGTTCCGGCGGCCGTGCCAGCCCCGGTCATCGCCTTGGCCCAGACGTAGTTGCCGGCCTGATCGAGCTTGCTAACGAAGGCGGCGTCCCCGACCGTACCAGGGGTCAAGGTGGCCGTGCCGGCCCCCGGGTCGAAGTCACCCGCCGCGGCAAAAGAGCCAGTGGTGTAGACGTTTCCCGCCGAGTCCGCGGCGATGCCGCGGCCGGAGCCGGTCCATGACTTGGCCCAAACGTAGTCGCCGTTCTGATCCAACTTGCTCACGAAGACGTTCTGGCCGAGGCCGGTCAGCGGGGCCGCCGCCCCGGCCGGGTCGAAGTTGACGGCGCCGGAAAAGACGCCGGTGGTGTACACGTTGCCGGCCGCGTCCACGGCGACGGCGGCGGCCTCGTCGGACGACGCCCCGCCGAACACCCTTGCCCACACGAGCGCCCCCGCGGTCGTGTACTTGGCCACGTAGGCGTCGTGCCCGCCGGCGGCGCCCAACTGGTACACGCCGACGGACGGATCGAAATCGACCGTGCTGGAGAGGAACCCGGCCATATACACATTGCCGGCCGCGTCCACCGTGACGGCCCGGCCTTCCTCGAAAGAAGACCCCCCTGCCATGGCCGCGAACCCGAACGCCGGCGCGGCCCCTGTCAGGCCGGCGTCTTGGTGGTACGAGGAGAGGGCGTCGCCCACATTGTCGAAGGGGGAGTCGTTGAGGGAAAACTTGGCCGTCCGGCCGCCGACGCCGGCGTCGCTGTCCCGCGTGAAGTCCGCCCCTTGGTCTTGGGCCGTGAAGCCGAGGCCGGGTGGCGCCCGGAATTGGACCCGGTATTTGCCGTCGGTCGGGCTGGCCGGCGGCTCGATGAAGAGGTACGTCCCCGCCGGGCCGGTGACTTGCGTGCCGAGAGACTTGTCGTCGGAGTCGAGCAATTCGGCGACGGCCCCGGCGACCGCCGCTTCGCCGTTGTCGTACAGGCCGTCGCCGTCGGTGTCGGCCCACACGCGGCCGCTGGCGCTCTGTTGAGCGAGTTTGAGGACGAAGCCGTCTGTGGCCCCGTTATTGGTCAATGTGTGGTCGCCGGCGGGCAAGTCGAAGTCGAGGTCCACGGGCCCGGTGAAATACCCGGCGACGACCACGCCGCCGAACGGGTCAGTCGCCACCCCGTCGCCTTCGTCGAAGCCGCCGCCGCCCGTCCGCCCGGCCCAGACGTATTGGCCGGCCGCGTCCCATTTAATGAGGTAAGCGTCTACGGAGCCGAGGCTGTTCAAAACCTGCGTGCCGGCCGTGGGGTCGGCGTCAATCGTGCCGGAGAAGTAGCCGGTGGTGTAGATGTTCCCGCCGACATCGACCGCGATGCCGGCCCCGCCGGAATGTTCGAGCGACGAGCCGGCGACGGACTTGGCCCAGACGAAATGGCCGGCCGCGTCCAGTTTGCTGACGAACGGGTTTTCGTACCCGACGTTGGTCAGGGTGAAGGTCCCTGGGCTGGGGTCGAAGTCGGCCGTGCCATTGAACTCGCCAGTGGTGTAGACGTTCCCGGCGCCGTCCACGGCGACCGCGGTCCCGACGACGCTGACGGTATTGCCTGTCTGCCCGAGCGGGCTGGCCCAAAGCAGGTTGCCGTCCGGGTCCAATTTGCTGACGTAGCCGTCCGTGTACGCGGCGGTCCGGTTTTGGACGCCGGGGCCGGGGTCGAGGTCCGCCGTGCCCGTGAAGTATCCGGTGGTTACGGCGTTCCCTTGCGCGTCCAACGTGACGCCGTAGGCCCGGTCGTGCGTCGCCCCGCCCCACCGCTTGGCCCAGCGGAAGTTGCCGGCCGCGTCCAACTTGGCCGCGAAGGCGTCGTCCCCGCCGGCGCTGGTTAGGTTGTAAGCGCCGGCCCCTGGGTCGAAATCGCCCGTGCCCCGGAAGTAGCCGGTGACGACCACGGTGCCGGCGAAATCGACCGCGATTCCAGTCCCGAAGTCCTCAGCCGTTCCGCCCAGCGCCTTGGCCCAAACGAAGTTGCCCGACGAGTCCAGCTTGCTGACGTAGGCGTCCCACGCCCCGTTGCCGATCAACGTATAAACGCCGGCGCTCGGGTCGAAGTCGCCTTGGCCGAAGAGGGTTCCGACGGTGTACACGTTCCCTTGGCCGTCGAGTGCAATTCCAGCCGCGCCGTCCCCACCCAACGCCTTCGCCCAGACCAGCGCCCCGGCCGGGGTGTACTTGGCCACATAGCCGTCCGAGCCGCCGTCGCTGGTCAGGTTGGTCACGACGGCGGACGGGTCGAAATCGACGGTCCCGGAAAAGTTGCCGGTCACATACGCGTAGCCGGCGCCGTCGGTGGTGACGGCTCGGCCCGCGTCGTCCGAGCCGCCGCCGATGTCCAAGGCGTACCCGAACGCGACGGGGTTTGTCCGGTCTTCCAGTTCCTGCAAGAGTATGCGCGGGGCGCGGCGGGTCGGCCGGGGGCGTAATTGATGAGCGATGGAGCGCAGCCAGTTTTCGCGAGACATCAGGGCAACTCCGGGCGGCACGCGGGCATATCGGCTGTGTCGGCGACGGCCGCCCACCAAAGCATAAGTCGGAACAACATCTGAGGGCTTTTGGGTCTCGTCGTGATGTTCCGCGAATCAATTGAGGCGCGCCGGGAAGCCGTCCCCGGTCAGCGCGCCCCGTCCCCGCGTGCGAATCTCGGGTAATATACCCATTTACTCACATTCGTTCGACGGCAGAATCGAAAAAGTCGGCCGGAATTACCCCGTTGATGGGCGGCGCGATCATACGCGATTCTCGACCGTTACCACCCGTGACTTCGGGCCACCCGCGCGACGTCGGCGTGCTTCAGCAATTCCCGCAGAGTCGCGTCCTTTTCGACTTGGTCGCGCCAGAAGGCCGCCCGGCCGTCCGGCGGGACCAAGCCGGCGGCCCGCATGAGCAGTTCCGCCGCGTGTTCTTGGTAGAGCAGGGCCGTCGCCACGTCGCCGGCGGCCGGCCCGAGCCGGGCGGCGCGGGCGTACACGCTCGCCAAGTTGCACAGCAGCGTTGATGTGGGTTTATCCGCGTGACGAAGGGACTTCTCCGCGGTCGCCACGGCTTCGGCCCCCTTGCCTTCCAGCGACAGAATCTGCGCCCGGCCGCACAGGGCGTCCGCGAGGTCGGGCTTCGCGGTCAGCGCCGCGTCGAAGTCGGCCCGCGCCAAGGGCAGCGATTGGGCCTGCAAGTAGGCCCAGCCGCGGTAGTTCAACACCTGCGGATCGTCCTTCAACTTCAACGACTGCGAGTAGGCCAAGGCCGCCGGCGAATATTCCCGCCGGGCGGCGTGGATCAACCCGCGCGCCCGGTAAAGCTCCGCGTCCGGCGCTTTGGCGAGGCACTTGTCCAACGCCCTGCCCGCCTCGGCATGTTTGCCGAGGGCCAAAAGCGTTTCGGCCCGCTGCCGGTGGGCCGGTACGAAGTCATCAACCACCATTAAGGCCGCGTCGTACTCGGCCAAGGCGCCGGCGAGGTCTTTTGCGGTGTGCTTCAGGTAACCCAACTCGACATGAGCGCTGGCCAGCCAACGGTCGCCAAGCCGCCCGCCCGCTTCAATAGCCTTTTCATAGTCGCGCCGCGCCAGGGCATCGGCGTTTGCCTTGCGGTGGAACTGAGCGCGGGTGTAGTAAAGCTGCCCGTCCGCCGGCTGGGCCGCGATCACGCGGTCCAGCGCGCCCAACGCGGCCGGGTCGTCGCCGAGCCGGCGGTAAATTTCGGCCAAGTTGAGGTCGGCCTGATAGCCCCCGGCCGGGCCGATGGCGGCCGCCGCGGCGAAGGCGTCGCGGGCGTCGGCCCACTGCTCGCGGATCGACGCCAGTCGGCCGCGGGTCATGTGCATGAGATACCGGGCCGCCGGCTCAGCCGCGTCGCCGGCGGCCGACAAGTCCGCCGTGGCGCCCTCGACGTTCCGCATCTCGACGCGGGCCTGCGCCCGCAGCACGCGGGGCCAGACGGCGTCCGGCCGCTGCGTCACGCACGTCGTCAGCCACGCATCGGCCAAGGCCCACTGTTGCTGCCGGAGGTGGCACAAGCCTTGCAAGTACGGCGGCCAAAAGTAGCCCGGCTCCAGCCGCACCGCCTCCTCGCACCGGCGGACCGCGGCGGCGAATTTGTCGTTCCGGTAGTCGGCCACCGCCGTCAAAAAATGGTCCAAGGCCGAGGCCGGCGGCCGGGCGGCCAGAGCAAGGTCCGCTTTCGCGGCGTCGGCATCGCCGAGCGCGGCGGCCAACGCCGCCCGGCGCGCGTACAGCGCGTTGGGGACGGGCACTTGGTGCGCCGCGGCGACGGCTTCCGCGGCGGTCAGCGCCCGGACCGCCGTCTTCCCTTCTTCGGCTTCCGCCCAAACGAACAGCGCTTCGCAACACCACCGGGCGGTTTGCCGGCGCTGCGCGTCCGACTGAAAATAACGGGCGACCGCCGAGAGCGGCTTGTCCCCAGCGCCGGCCGTGTCGATGTGGAACGCGGCCAGCGCAGCCGGGGCCAGCTTGGTGATGGCGAGGCGGTCGCCCGCCCGGCCGGCCGCGTCCACGCTCAAATGACGGAAGAGCAGTTCGTCCCGGTCCCGGCCCAACTGGGCGACCGCCGCCTGAACACGGTGCCGCGCGCCTTGATCCGTCGCCAAGTCACCTGCTTGGCGCCGCACGTCGAGCAGTCGAGATTCGACCTCGGCCCGCAGTGTCTCGTCACCGGGGTCGCGCGACGCGGCGAGGACGGCCACCGCCTGTTCCATCGCGCCCGCGGCTTCCGCGAGATGTCGCGTTGCCGCGGGGGAGTCGTCGCGGGCCAAGGCCTGTCGGCCGTCCGCTTCCGCTTCGCGGCCGCGCACCCACAAGTCGTCGGCTTGACGGCGGCGTTCGCCCTGTTGCCGTAAGACGCGCGTCCGCTGCTCGGCGTAGAGGCCGTAAATCCCCGCCCCGAGGCACCCGAGGCAGACTGTGAGGAATACCGTGCCGGCCAAGGCGGGCCGGCGGCGCGCCCACTTGATCCCACGTTCCAGCAGGCCCACCGAGCGGGCCAGAATCGGCTCCGCGGCGAGGAAGCGGCGCAAGTCTTCCGCGAGGTCGGCGCAGCCGGGGTATCGTTTCGCGGGGTCTTTCTCCAGCGCCTTCAGGCAGATCGTTTCGAGGTCGCGGGGGATATTCCGCCGCAGTCTGCGGGGGGGCGACACCGGCTCGTGCTGGTGCAGGTACATTTGCTGGGCGATGCCGCCGGCGAACGGCGTCCGGCCCGTCAGCATTTGGTAGAGGGCGCACCCGAGACTGTACTGGTCGCTGGCGGCGATGCCGTTCCCGTCGATTTGTTCCGGCGCCATGTAGGCCGGCGTCCCCATTGCCGTGCCTTCCTGCGTCAGCTTTTCGTCCCCCGCCGCCGCGCGGGCCGCCAAGCCGAAGTCCAACAGCAGTGGCTCGCCGGCCTCGTCCACCATCACGTTTTGCGGCTTCACGTCCCGGTGGACGACCCCCTGCGAGTGGGCGTAAGCCATCGCCGCCGCGAGCAGTCGCGTGACGCGGGCGGCGTCGGCGGCAGGCATCGGCGTCCCGCCGGCCGCGTGGCCTTCGATCACCGCCTCCAAGGTCTTGCCGGCGATGTACGCGGAGGCGATGTAGCAGCGGTCGTCCTGTTGCCCCGCCTCGAACAGCGGGACGATGTTCGGGTGCCGCAGGTTCCCCGCCGCCTTGGCTTCCCGAAAAAACCGCTCGCGTCGCTCGGCCGTGCCGAGCGTCCCCGGCTTGGCGAGTTTCAGCGCCACGTCGCGGTCCAACTGCGGGTCGTAGGCTTGGTAAACCTCGCCGAACGCCCCCTCGCCGAGTTTCTTCCGAAGCACAAACCGGCCGACGCGGGGTTGAAACGGCGCCGTCGTCCCCATTCCCGGCCCTTCCGCGCCGGGGACGTAAGTGATCGTCTCGCGGTCGGACAGCCGGGCCGGTGGCAAGTCGATTGTCACCGAACCCGACACTGGCACAACGGGGGTTCGCCCGTTGGTACTCGCATGAGTCGGCAGATCCAGTGTGACGGCCCCTGGGGGAAGCGCCATTGGCGTTTGGCCGTTGGTCCCCGGACGGGTCGCCAAGTCGAGTGTGATCGCGCCGGCCGGGACGGCGGGCGTTTGGCCGTTGGCCCCGGCGTTGGTCGGCAGGTCGAGCGTCGCCGGCAGTAGCGGGCCGCCGCCGCCGAAGACCAGAGTCTCCTTGGCGTTCGGCGGGCGCGTCGAACCGGACATGGCGTGGACCCGATTAACAGGGGGACAAGCGCCAGTGTACCAGCAATCAGCCGGTGCGCCAAACCGATGGCATGCTTGGAGTTAGCCCAACGCCTTTGCAAACGCCGCCACGTCCGCGTGCCGGTCTTCCGGCCGGAGGGCCATCGCCTTGGCGACGGCGGCGGACATCGCGGGCGGGGTGTCCGGCCGGAGGCGGGTGGCCGGCGGGGCGGTTTCCGTCAAGAGGCGGCGGAACAGGTCGGCGTGGTTCGTCCCGGCCGGGTGCGGGAATTCCCCGGTGAGCAGGTAATAGATCGTCGCCCCGGCCGAGTATTGGTCCCCGGCCGGCTTCACCGTGCGGAAGTCCCGCACTTGTTCCGGCGGCATGAACGCGGGCGTCCCCATCGCTTGGCCGGACAGCGTCAGCCCGCTGAGGGGCGAGTCTTGGTAGGCGCGGGCCAAGCCGAAGTCGGCCACTTTCACGGTCCCGTCGTCGGCCACCAACACGTTCGCCGGCTTGATGTCCCGGTGGATGTACCCGGCTCGGTGGGCGTGGGCGAGGCCGGCCAACATGCCGGCCGCGATGCGGCGCACGTCGGCGATCGGCAGCCCCCCGGCCTTCTTCGCCTCCTTCACGGCCGTCGATGCGTCTCGGCCGCGCACGAGTTCCATCACGAAAAAAAGGATGCCGTTCTCCTCGCCGAATTCTTCGAACCCGACGATGTTCGGGTGCGTCAGCCGCCGCAAGATGTCGGCCTCCCGAATGAACCGGCCGACCACCGCCGCGGTCGGGGTGACGGCCGGCTTGATCGTCTTCAAGGCCACGACCCGCCCGTCCGACTCGCGCACGGCCCGGTACACGTCCCCCATCCCGCCGCCGCCGAGCCGGTCCGCGATGGCGTAGCCGCGGAACAAGGGGGGCCGGCCGGCGGCGGACACTTCCCCGGTCGCCTCGCCCGAGGGCAACTGGGTGACGGTGGTCGGCTCTTCCGTGCGGGCCGCGGCGCCCGGCCCCGGCAGTGATTGCGTAATAGCCTCCCCGTCTTGCCCGGCCAACGTCACCCGGAGGGTGGACGTTCCGACTTCGATGAGATCGCCGTTGCGCAGGGGGGACTCGCGGAGCTTTTTGCCGTTGACCAAAGTGCCGTTGCGACTGCCGAGGTCAGTCAGATGCGCCAGTGGCGGGTTGACTTCCACCAGAAAGTGGACGCGGGAAAGGTAGTCGTCGTGCGGCAGGCTGAAGGCGGCGTCCGCCGACCGCCCCACGAGGAACGTCGAGTGACGGTCGAACGAGAACGACGTTCCCAGCAGCGGTCCGGCGACCACGTCCAAGGTGATGGCCATTCAACCCTCGGGGCAAGCGGCTTTCTCTCAAGATAGTAGCTCCGCTCCCCGTTGCCGACGCTTGGATTCCCCGCCCCGCATGCGCTCGGTCGGCTAGACTATGACACACGACGCCGACTTTTGATCGAGGGGACAACATGAGTGCGATTTTGAACGACGACGGCCGCGACCTTCTATTCCGCGCCGCGCGGACGCATAGTTACTGGCTGCCTCAGCCCGTGGGCGACGCGCTGCTGCGGGAGGCGTACGACCTCGCCAAGATGGGGCCGACTTCGGCCAACATGTGCCCGATGCGCGTCGTCTTCGTGAAGTCGAAAGAGGCGAAGGAAAAACTGCGGCCGTGCTTGGACGCGGGCAACGTGGACAAGACGATGGTCGCCCCCGTCACCGCCGTCATCGGGATGGACATCCACTTTTATGAGAAGTTGCCGATTCTGTTCCCGCAGACGGACGCGAAGGCGTGGTTCAAGGACTTGCCGGAGCCGGTGTTGGAAATGATCGCCCTGCGGAATTCGTCGCTGCAAGGGGCGTACTTCATGCTCGCGGCGCGGGCCGTCGGGCTGGACTGCGGGCCGATGTCCGGGTTCGACAACGCGAAGGTCGATGCCGCCTTCTTCGCCGGCACGGCCGTGAAGTCCAACTTCCTGTGCAACCTCGGGCACGGCGACCCGGCGAAACTCCACGCGCGGAACCACCGGCTGGCGTTCGAGGAGACCTGCAAACTGGTCTGAGGTCCGTTGGCGCGCGGTTTGCATTTCTGAACTCGCCACCCTTGCCGGTTAATCCCGGTACTCATTACGGAGAGACATCATGGCGGATACCATCAAGTCCAAGAATGAAGAAGCGGGCCAAGCGGCGAAGGATACGGCCGCGAAGGCCGGCGAAAAGATCAAGGAAGGGGCCGAGGCCGTGGCCGAGAAGGCCGGGGACGCGGCCCACGCGGCCGGGCAGACGGTGAAGGACGCCGGCCAGAAGTTGAAGGACAAGAGTGGCGCGTAACACGCCGAATGAATTTCTTCGCGGCGGCCCGCCTCAATGGAGGCGGGCCGCGTCGTTTCCCATGTCTGGGCGCCGTCCCACTCATCCCCGCGGGTCAATTCGCGGCCAGTTTTCGCGGAAAATGAGCGATGACTGTCGGGCGAAGACCGATCACCCGATTGCCCATGACCGCGCGCCCAACGTCTCTTGCCCGATTCCCCGGACCTTGGTATGAGGCGGCGGTTCCCCACCATCACTCAATGCAAAGGCAAGGCCGCCGTGACCCAGATGACCGAAAGCGCCGCCGAGCGGCTGACCCCCGCCCGGGCCGCCGAACTGACCAAGGTTCTCGACCTGAAATGCCAGTGGGAGGACATGCGCGTCGGCGCCAGTTACTCCGCCGCGCAGTTGCACACGCTGCAAAAGGCGTTCGAGACCTACCGCGTCTCCATGCTGGCGTACACCGCCGGCGACCGGGGCGAGCCGATCCCGGACTTGTCGCCGAGCGGGCCGACCCGCTTGCGGACGTGGTGCCGGACCGTGCGGGCCGTGTTGAGCCGCGCGGGGGAGGCCGAGTGCCCGACCCACGTGGTGACGAAGGCATTCCGGGTGGCCGACCGCATCGCGGACCGCGTCCACGCGGCCCGGCCGGGCCGGGAAGACCCGACGAACATGGGCGGCGCGATTCGCCAGTTGGACGCGGTCATCGCGTGGTGCGAGGGCCTGGAAGCCGCCCGCCCCGCGCCGGAAGCGGTCGCCGCTTACGAAGTGGGGAAGATGAGCGCCGGAGTGTAGGTGGGGCCGGCGCGGGCGGGTCGCCCCTCCCGCCGCGGACAGCGTTCACGATGAATGGTATGGGGGAAATCACTTCCCCCGGTCGCGTCGGCGGGCAACGCCCGGAACACGATCGCCCGGTAATCGGCGGCGGCCCTTCTACCGCACACTCTTGAGCTTGTCGCCGAGTTTCTCTTTGAGGGTCGCGTAGTCCTCGGCGCTCATGCCCTTCCCGCCGAAATAGACGGACTCGATCTTCGGCAGGGTCAGCATCGACTTGGGCAGCCGCGGGAGCGTGACGTTGGTCAATTCAAGGATCTTCAGCGCCGTGAGGCCCGCGAAGACGTCGTCCGGCAACGGGCCGAGTTGATCGCTGGAGATGATTAACTCTTCGAGGCTGGAGAGCTTCGCGAACACCCGCCCGCTGATCGCGGCCGGCTCGTTCGGCTCCCGGCCCTTGTGGAAGAGCGAGTAGAATCGCAGCTTTTTGAGTTTCGTCATGCCGGCGAAATCGTTGTTGTCGAAGGCCGGGATGTGGACGTGCGGGAGGCTCAACTCCGTCAGGGTCGCCAAGTCGGCCGGCGTCATGTCGGCCGACTTCTTCTTCAGAGCCGTCTCCAACGCGGCCGTTACGGTCTTCGACCGGGCGCCGATGTCTTCGGCGCGGGTTTGTTCGCCGGCGCAAAAAATCAAGCCAAGGGTGATCAAAAACGCTTTCATGACCGGCCCTGCCGTCCGAGGAGAGTTACTACTCACCCTAACGGCGGCGCGCAACCGAGTCAAACAGAATCGCTCCCGGCTCCGGGTTCAACCACGCCACTTGGCCCCGGCGTCCTCCCCGTATCACGACATCCGCCGGGCGGACTTCGACCGGGACGTCCCACGGCGGCGGTCAGTGACTGTGCCGGTGGCCTTCGGAGACCCCGACGCCCCTTGAAGAACAGCCGCCAAAGCACAATGCGCGGACCACTATTTGGCGGCGCGGATGCGTGCCAGCGCCGCCGCCGCGTGGGCGCGGACGGCCGAGTCTTTGTCCTTCGCCGCCTCCTCAAACACCGCTTCGGCCGCGGCCGCCGGCGCCCCAATCTTGGAGAGGCCCAGCACCGCCGCGTCCCGGACCTTGGTGTCCCGATCCTTCACGGCCTCCATCAAGGCCGGGACCGCACGGAGATCGACCGGCCCGACGTTGCCAAGAAAATCGGCGGCTTTCTTGCGAGTCTTCGGGTCGGGGCTTTTGACAGCCTCCAGCCAGTGGTCGACAGGCTCGCCGCTAAAATACTTCTCATTCGGCACATCAGACCGGCGACAACCGAAACCGAACAGGCACATGAAGAGCATCATCAAGAGGACTGCCGGTCGCATGTCACTGCCCCCCAGTGAAATCGCCGTCTGCCCTCGTTCCGACCGCCCAATACGCCAGCCGATCCGCCGGCGGAGGCGACCCCTTGACTCCGCCGGGGTTCCTGATGAACCGCACGGAGCCGTCCCCAAAAACGTGGTTCGCTCCCCCGGTGTGGAAGCTAGACGGGTCGTCCGTGCCGCCGTCGTTCGACTGGTCGTTCGTGGCGTTGATGACGTTGGCGTGCAGCAGGCCAAAGAGGTCCGGGTCGAAGTCCATGTTCGGGTTCACCAAGTACGCCGGGTTTTTCTGGCCGAGGCGCATCCTCGCGCCGGGCAACGCCCCGGCCCAAGTTCCTTGAGTGATCCCACACGCCCGTTCCGCAACGAAGGCCGTGTGGCTGGTCCCGTCCGTGATGTCGGCGATCCTCGTCATGCTGTTGCGGTAGAAGCAGCCGTGGAATTGGCCGTTGTCGTCGCCGGTCGTGACCTCCGTTTCGTCGCCGCCGACGAACGCGGCGTAACTGCACGGGGCGGCCATGACCCCCGACAACGGGCCGCCGCCCGGCCCGTACACCTGAAATAGCGCCGTCTGGATGTCGGACGGGCAAGAGTAACCCTTGACCTTCTGGCGCAGGACGGGCGACGCGGTCACGGGCTGGCTCTGGTTCGCCTGCCGGAAGAGGTTGTCCTGTTCGATGTAGGGGAGGATGTAGAACGACCACCCCCACCCGGGGCTGGTATCGCCGCCCGGCCCGGCGACGGCCGTGAACCCCGGCGGGAAGACTTGGTTGGTGTCGTGGTGATTATGGAGGCCGAGGCCGATCTGCTTGAGGTTATTGGTGCAGCTCATGCGGTTGGCCGCTTCCCGGATCTTCTGGACGGCGGGGAGGAGCAGGCCAATCAGGATGGCGATGATCGCGATCACCACGAGGAGTTCGATCAGCGTAAAAGCGGGGCGGCGGGCGGGTGACGGGTCCGGCACGGCGGGGTTTCCTTTGTGATTGAGTCGGCCGCCTCAACGCGGCAAGCGACGGCTCCCCGCAAAGCAACTGGCGTACCACGCACCATCCGTCGGCATAACGTCGCGAATCGTCCCACGCGCAAGTATTCGGTGGTCAAATGGTGGCCACGCCTGCTCGCGACGTTGCCAACGCAAACAGGGAGGGGGGTCAGTGGCTGTGCCGGTGGTGGATGTCCGGGTAGTGCGGGTGCGAGTGTCGCATCGGCGTGTGGCGGTGGGCGTGGGTGTGGGGTTCGCCGGGCGGGTCGTCCGGGCCGTGTTGGTGTTGGTGTTGGTGTTGGTCGTCGTGGACGTGGCGGTGGGCGTGGGACATTTCCACGTGGTCGTGTTCATGTTCGTGCCGTTCGGTCAGGTGCAGCCATACCCCGAGGCCCATGAGGGCCGCCGCCGCGAAGAAGCCCGCGGTCGGCGCCTCGCCCAGCAGCGGGACCGAGACGGCCGCCCCGACGAACGGGGCTAGCGAGAAGTACGCCCCTGTCCGCGCGGTCCCGAGGCCGCGCAGGGCGAGGATGAACAGCGTCAGGCTCACCCCGTAGCCGAGAAACCCCACGGCCCCGCACGCCAAGACGGTCAAGCCGTCCGGCATCTCGGCCCCGCGGGCCATTGCAATCCCCACGTTGACGGCCCCGGCCGCGACCCCCTTGATCGCGGCGGTCTGGACCGGGTCGCCCGCCGACACTTTGCGCGTCAGGTTGTTATCAACGCCCCACGCCAGGCAGGCCCCGGCGACGGCGAACGCCCCCCACGGCAAGCCGACGTCCGGCCGCCCCTCCCACGACAGCAGGACGCCGCCGGCGGTGATCGCCGCCATGCCGAGGGCGATGCGGCGGTCAAAGTTCTCCCGGACCACGAACCACGCGAGGAGCGCGGTCAGCACGCCCTCCAAGTTCAACAGCAGCGAGGCGGACGAGGCCGGCGTGGCGGCCAGCCCGATCATGAGCAGCACCGGCGCGATCACCCCGCCGAACAGGATGGCCCCGGCGAGCCACTGGACATCGGCCCGCCGCAACGGGGCTTCCCGCGCGGCGTTTCGCTTGCCCGCCGCCCCGAGTTGTCGCCACGCGAATAGGCCGCACCCCGACCCGAGGTAGAGCAGGCCGGCCAAGAGGACCGGGTCCACGCGGCCGACGAGTAGCTTGGCGAACGGAGTGCTGCCCCCGAAGAGGGCGGCGGCCGTGAGCGCGTAAAGCACCCCGCTTGTGGCCGGTCTCGACGCTGACGTGTTCACAGGGAACTCCCTCCCAAGCACGAACGGGGGCCGGCCCCGCGTGGCCGGGGCCGGCTTCGCCGCACATCAAACCGTCACTCCTTGAATTCCCCTTGCGCCGGCTTGCCGTCAATCTCGCCAACGACATCGCCCTCGAATTCGGCGACGTTGCCCAGCCCGGGGTCCGTGCCGACGAACTTGGCCGACTTGCCGTCCTTCGCGTCCTTCGGCAGCATCTTGATCGTCATCGGCGGGACGGCCTTTCCCGCCTCGGTCTTCGTCGCCTTGGTGGTGAGGGTCAGTTCTTTGGCGGCCACCGCCGTCGCCGTCTTCTCGTCCGCCCCGAGGATGAACAGCGTCGCCTCCGCCGTCTTGTGGTCCACGGTGAACTCGGCGTGGTACTTGCCGAGGTCGAAGATGACCCCGCCGTTCGGCCCTTTGCCGTGGGCGTGCTCGTCCGCGTGGCCGCCCTTTTTATCGTGCGACTTCGTCGGCTCGACCTTCGTCGGCTCGGCCTTCGTCGATTCGGCCTTCTTGTCGCACCCGGCCAGGCCGAGCGTCGCGGCCATCAGTCCGAGGCCCAAAAACTTCGCATACGTCTGCATTTCCGACTCCCATAGGTGAAAAAAACACATCGCCGGCGTCCTGCCCGCTTACGCTTCCCGCAGCAGGTCCTCGTCGGACCCTTCACTGCGGACCAGCCTCTCGGCGTCCTTGCCGGAGAATTTCCAGAACAGGCCGGGGTGGATGAGGAACTCGCAGAACGTCGAGGTCATCAGCCCGCCTAAGATCACTGTCGCCACGGGGTACAGGATCTCCAGCCCCGGCTTCTTGCCGCCCACGACCAGGGGGACCAGGCCGATCCCGGCCGTCAGGGCGGTCATCAGCACCGGGGCCAGCCGTTCGAGGCTGCCCCGCAGCACGGTTTCCTTGGAGAAGGGCTGCCCCTCCTCCTTCATCAGGTGGAAGTAGTGCGTCACCAGCAGAATGCCGTTGCGCACCGCGATCCCGCCGAGCGACACGAAGCCGACGAGACTGGCGACCGTCAGCGTCTGGTTGGTCACCACCAAGGCCAGCACCCCGCCGATGAACGCCGTCGGGACGGCGTTCAAGATTTGCAGGGTGACGCGGGCCGACGGGTACAGCGTCATCAGGACGAGGAAGACGCCGGCCAAGGACACGCCGGCCAAAACGCTGATGAGGCGGGTGGCCGACCGCTGGGCCTCGAACTGCCCGCCGAACTCCACGAAGTAGCCGTCCGGCATCTTCACCTGCGCCCGCACGACGCGCTCGATCTCGACGACGGCGCTTTCGAGGTCGCGGCCCGACACGTTGCACCGGACGACCTGCTTGCGCCGCGCGTTCTCCCGGTTGACGAGGTTCGGGCCGCTGGCGGCGGCCGGGAAGTCGGCCACCTCGCGGAGCCGAATCTGGCCCCGGCCGTCCGGCAGGTCGAGCCGTAATTCGCCCAATTGATAGGCGTCCGAGCGGAACGGCTCTTTCAGTTTCACGACGAGGTCGAACCGCCGCTGCCCCTCCAGCACGACCGAGACCGGCTCCCCCTTCAGGGCGGTCTGGACGAATTCGGCGACGAACTCCCGGCTCAGGCCGTGCAGGGCGAGGTCGTCGGGCCGCAGGACGATGTGGACCTCGTCCACCCGCTCCTGCGGGTCGATGATCGGCGGGGTCACGCCCGGCACCGTGGCGACCACGTCTCGGATTCGCCCGGCCAGTTCGCGGAGCTTGTCCAAGTCGTCGCCGTGCAGGATGATGGCGATCTGCGACCGGACCCCGGACAGCATGTGGCTGATGAGGTGCGACAGCGGCTGCTCGGTCTCGATCTCGACGCCGGGGGCGGCGGCCCGGAGGTCCGCCAGGAGTTCCTTGAGGAACTCGTTCCGGCCGACCCCGGCGTCCGGGTTCATGGTCAGGATGTACTCGCCCACGTTCACCGGCTCGGCGTGCTCGTCCCGCTCGGCCCGGCCCGTCCGGCGGATGAAGTGCAGGACCGGGCCGGTGGGGTTCTCAGGCGACTTCTGCATCGTCTTCAGCCGGGCGTCCACGAACACCGCCACTTGGTTCGACGCCTTCAGCGACGACCCGCCGGGCAGGCCGACGTTGACTTGGACGCTCCCCTCGTCGAACTTGGGCAGGAAGTCGGCCCCGAGGCGGGACAGTTGCCAGACGCTCACGGCGACCGCCGCCCACGTTAGCAGGAGCAGGACGCCGGCGTGTCGCATGCTGAAGCGGATGAGGAAGCCGGCGGCCCACTTCAAGCCCCGCAGCAGGGGGCCGTCCCGGTGGCCGCCGCCGGCGCCGCCCTTGGGCATCAGGTAGTACGACAGGACCGGGGTGACGGTGAGCGACACGACCAGCGAGGCCAGGATGGACACGATGTACGCGATGCCGAGCGGGATGAACAGCCGGCCCTCGACGCCGGACAGGGCGAACAAGGGCATGAACGCCAAGATCACGACCGCCGTCCCGAACACGATGGCCGAGCGGATTTCCCGGCTCGCTTGGTAGACGACGACGAGGGCGGGCTTCGGGTTGGCGGCCGCGCCGTTCTCGCCGAGCCGGCGGTAAATGTTCTCCACGTCCACGATGGCGTCGTCCACCAACTCACCCATTGACACCGCGATGCCGCCGAGCGTCATCACGTTGATGGACAGCTCTTGACCGGTCAGGAACCCGATGAGGCGGAACGCCAGCGTGGTGACGACCAGCGACAACGGGATGGCCGTCAGGGTGATGAACGTGGTTCGGATGTTGAGCAGGAACAGGAACAGGACGATCACGACGAGGACGGCCCCGATGACGAGCGCCTCTTCGACGTAGTACACGCCGCGGTCGATGAAGCTCTTGAGTTGGAACAACTCAGTCTGGATCGCGACGTCGGCGGGCAGGGCGGCCTCGGCCTCCCGCAGCGCCGCCTTCACGTCGTCGGTCGTCTTCCGGGTGTCGAAGTGCGGCTGCTTGACGATGGTCAGGATGACGCCGGGGCCGCCGTCGATGCCCGCGTCGCCGCGCTTCGGGGCCGGGCCTTCTTCGACCGTGGCGACGTGGCCGAGCAGCACGGGCCGGCCGGGGCCGGCCTTCACGACCACCTTCATCAGGTCGGCCACAACCTTCTCGGGCAGCGGCCCGAGGCGGCCGATCACCCGCGCCGGCCGCTCGGTCTGGCCCTCTTCGATGAACCCCCCGCTCGCGTTCAGGTTGTTCGCCTTGATCGCCGCCTCGACCTCTTGCAGCGAGGCGTTGTACTCCTGCAATTTGGCGGGGTCGACGAGGACTTGGTACTCCTTCTTGTCCCCGCCCATGACGATCACCTCGGCGATCCCCGGGAGTTGAAGGAGGCGCGGCCGGACCAGCCAGTCGGCGGTGGTCCGCAAGTCCATCCGCTCCTCCAGCGGGGTGTGGAAGGTGACCGCGTGCGACCGCCCGCCGTGGGCGAACGTCGCGGCCCGGCCCGGCGTGCCGCCGTCCCACGCGGCGTCCACGACGGCGACCCGCTCCCACGTCTCGGGCCGGTTTCGGTCGCGGGGCCGCCACACGGCCACGGCGAACGCCCCCCCGGACTCCGTCCGCTCGGCCAGCAGCCCGGTCTGGCCGACCGCCGCGAGGTCGCCGCCCAGCGGCCCCTTGCGGCGGTGGATGCCGACGTGCATGATCTGCCCCATGATCGAGGCCGGCGGGGTCATCTGCGGCCGGATGCCGGGCGGCATCGTCACCGTGGCCATCCGCTCGCCGACGACCTGCCGGGCGTACCGCACGTCCGTCTTCCAACTGAACTCGACGTAAACGACGTTCATCCCCTGGCTGGACTGGCTGCGGACGGCCTCGACCCCGGACGCCCCGAGCAGGGCGATCTCGACGGGCTGGGTGACGAGGGACTCGATCTCCTCCGGCGCGAGGCCGGGGCACTCGGTCAGGATCACCACCCGCGGCCGGTCGAGGTCCGGGAACACGTCGATGGGCAGCGTCGTAGACAGGTAGCCCCCGTACGTCAGCACGACGAGGCACGCGGCCAGTACGAGCGTACGGTGGGTCAGGGCGAGGCGGATAATGGCGTTGAGCATGGCTAGTCGTCCCCGTTCTTGTGGAGGCTGCCGTCCGCGTGCATGTGGTAGCCCTTCGGCGCGCCGCCGCTCCCGCCGGCCTTGACCATGCGGTTCAACTGGGCGGCGCCGCTCTGCACGACGTAGGAGCCGGGCCGCACCGACCCGTCGTTGGCCAGCACCACCCGCTGGCGGTCCTGGAGGAGGACGCGGACGGCCTTGCGCTCGAACGTGTTGACGTTCTGCGTGAACACGAACGCCTCCGCGCCTTCCCGCGTGACGGCGTCGGCCGGCAGGACGAGGACGTCGTCGAGCCGGGCGACCCGGACCAGCACCCGCACCTTCTGCCCGGGCCGGTACCGCCACAGGGTCTGGGACCGGCCGCCGTCCTCCACCGCCCGGGACTGGTTCTCCAGCGGGACCAGAAACGCGAACGTCCGGTTCACCGGGTCGATGGTGTTGGACAGGTGGCGGATGCGGAACGACTGGTCGGCCGCCGGCCAGTCCGGCGCGTCTTCCTGAAAGTCCACCTCGACGGGCCACTTCTCCCGGACGCTCCGCTCCAGGAGTGGCGTCTCGTCGCGGAAGGCGCGCCCCTCGACGGCCAGAGACTGGTGGCTGGCCAGCAGGCCGAGCGTCTGCCCGGCCTGGACTTGCTGGCCGAGTTCGACCTTCAACTCCTGCACCTCGTAGGGCGGCGGCTCGGCCGGCGCACTTTCGAGGCTCGCGGCGGGCGGGACGGGGGCGCGGGCCGGCACGGCGACCGTCACTTCGCGCACGAAGTTTCCGTCGGCCACCCCTTTGATCTGCTCCGGGCCGAACCCGCGGCTGAGCAGTTCTTGCGTGTAGGCTTTCACACTGACTTCGAGCCGCGTGATCTGGTTGGCCGCCTCGGTGATCCGGGCCTCGGGGACGGCCCCGGCCGACGCCCGCAACAGTTTCAACTGGGCCTGGGCGAGCGTAATGTCCTGGGTCGCCTTGAACAACTCCGTCTGGGTCAGGTGCAGCGTTTCGCTCAACAGTTTCAGCGTGAACAGCGGCTCGCCGGGCCGGACGGTGTCGCCGGGGAAGTGGTGGACTTTGGCGACCACGCCGGTCGCCGGGGCGACGACGCCGCGGTCGCTCACGCCGGGCCGGTCCACGACCATGCCGGGCACGGTGATCGTCTTCCAGAACGTCTCGGCCCGGACCGGCTTGGCCTTCAGCCCCAAATTCTCCTGGGCCTGATCGCCCACGATGACCTTGGTGGCGGGGGCGGCCTCGGCCGACCCCTCGGCCGGCTCGCCTACCTTATCTTTCGCGGAACCGGGCAGCCACGCCCCGCGCGTGACGTACGCGGCCGCCGCCACGGCCGAGAGGACGACGACGATCAGGACCGGCTTCGCGGCCCGGAGGAAATACTTCACGGGCGTCTCCTGTCGGCGGCCGGGGCGGCCGGCCAAGTGTCTTCCAGCATCAAGCCGGCGATGTCGCTCGACGCCCGCCACGCCTCCCCCTGCGAGCGGACGTATTCCAACCGGGCTTCCGCCACGGCCCGCTGGGCTTGCAGCACCCGCAGGTATTCGAACTGGCCGCCGCGGTACGCCTTCAGCGACAACTGGTAACTCTGCTCGGCCTTGGGCAGGATCGCCGCCTGATATTTGTTCACCCGCTCCCTCGCCGCGGCATAAGCGGCGAATGCCGTCGCCAACCGGGCGTCGAGGTCGTTCTGGACGCGGCCCACCCCGGCCGCGGCCTCGCCCACTTGCGCCTTGGCGGCGAAGACGGTGCCTTGGTTCCGGTTCCACACCGGCACCGGCAGGCTGGCCGCGATCACCCAGTCCGAGGACTTGTTCTGGTTCTGGCGCACGTACCCGGCGCCGAGCGTCACGTTCGGGATCGGCTCGGCCGCGGCCCGCTGCACGGCCAACTGGGCGCGTTCGACCCCGATCTGGGCCGATCGCAGTTCCGGGTGGACGCCCATGACGTAGGCCCGGACCCGCTCCAAGTCGTACTCCGGCAACGGGGCGTCGAGGTCGCCGGCCGCCGAGACGGGCGGCAAGTCTTGGACGCCCATGCTCGCGGCCAACCGGCGGAGCGCGGCGGGCAGTGATTGGGTGGCGGCGTTGAGTTCGGCCCGGTACCGTTCGAGATCGACTTCCAGTTGCACCACGTCGAGTTCGCTGCCCTGTTGCGCCTTGAGCAACTGGTTGGCGTTCTCGACGGATTTTTCGGCCAGCCGGATGAGGTCGCGGAGGATTTCCACCCGCCGCTGGAGGGCGGCCGCCTCAAAGTAGTTTTGCCGCACGTCGGTGATGACCCGGTACCGCTCGGCGACGACGGCCAAGGCGGCTTGATCCACTTCCTTCAAGGCGACGGCCTTCGACAGGCCGAGCTTGTTGCCCGTAACGATCTCTTGGGAGAAGTACGGGGCGGTCCAGATGCCGCCCGGCCCGGTGCGGTCGCCGAGTTCGTCGCCGGTGACGCTCAAGGTGGGGTTCGGGTACAGCCCGGCTTGCTCGGCCCGGCCCCGCGCCGCCTCGACCGCCCACGTGACTTGGGCCAGCCGCGGGTTGCGGTCGAGCGTCAGGCCGATCAACGACGGCAGCCCAGCGCCCGAGGCCTTCGGGGGCCGGGGGACTTCTTGCGCCTCGGCGAATGCGGTCGGGGACGGCGGCGTCTCGTCCGGCACGTCCGGCTTTTCGGCCGCGGCGCCGGCTTGGAAAACCGCGCCGTCCGGCTTCTCCGCGGTAACGGCGCGCGCCTGGGCGATTTTCGGGGCTTGGACGCCGACCGAGGACGGCGGTCCGAAGGAATGCGGCGGCGTCGAGCAGCCGGCCGGCAGGAGGCCGCCCGCGCCAAGGACGCACGGGATTAAATAAGCACGCATACACACCACCCTCGCTTCATGCGGAGCGTTAATGAGTTAATGGCTGCGCGACACTCGCAACAGTGGCGCGATTGGGACCGTTGAACGACGTTGGGGGGCGACACCGTGGCCGTCGCCGCAGGTGATGCGAAGGCAGACTGTGGTGCGCTGGGAGGACACGGGCCGGGACGCGATGCCGCGTCACACCCGTGTCAATGAGAGGATTAAATGACGAGGGAAAGTTGCCGAATGTAAATCGGACATGCACAACAAAGCGGCGGCGGGTCTGTCCATGTCGCGGACGCGCGGGCCGGGTTCGGCCAAAAAGCAAAGGACTCACTCAATTCAGAAACGGCCCAAAGGGGCGAATGCCCGTCGGCCGAACGGACATTCCACTCATGGGCGACGATGTCCACACCGGGGATAAAGACGGCGTCGGAGTCGTGGTCCGAAATCGGTCCCGGCTGCGGGGCCGGGTCTCGCGCGTCACCCGTGTCACCGTGATGATGGGCATGGTGATGCCCGCCGTGGCTGTGGTGATGGTCGCGGCTGGCGTGACTGTGGGTTGCGGCGACTGCGTTCGTGTGGATGTGCGGCCGGGGGTCGTGACCCCCGCGGTGACAGTGGCCGAGGGCGGCTGATTGAGTCAGCAGCACGCTCGGCAACAGCAGCAGGGATAAGACGCAGCGGACCATACCAGCCTCTTCGGCACAATCTCTTCAATGAGTTTAACGCTTCCACCCGACAAAACCAGACCCGATGTTCCACTTAGGATACGAAATTTATTAACTGTCCCATTTGGCCTGTTTGGCACGCGACTTCGGCGGTATGGTGCGCGACCTGATCCCTTTTTCCCTCGGCAG
>JAYTTY010000235.1:0-28173 GCA_043744795.1 Zavarzinella sp.
CGCCGCAGAAAGGGCCGTACCAGAATGGCGGCCACGTCTCGACCCACCGACTGTTGGAAGAACAAAAACGGATCCATTGACACCTTGGAAGCCCTGCCCTTTCAGGGTTCAAAACATTTCTTGGCGCTGCTTTCCCGAGGTGCGCGAAGCGCGACCCCGGGCTGCGCCGTGAAACCCCTTCGGGGTAAAAACCGAGTTCGTCACTTCCCCGCCACCGCCTGCTTAAAGTCCTCCCGCTCCAAGATCGCGGCGAAGTCCGGGTCGCGCTCGAAGCCCGTGAATACCACATAACCGCCGGCGGCGGCCGTCTTCAATCGCGCCACGGCCTCGTCCGCGAACTTCTTGGCGTTGTCCGGGTCACGGGCGGCGGCCATCGCGTAGACACGGGCGAGATCGACGTGGTGGTGCGGCCGCAGGTCGGGGTTCTTCGCGAGCTTTTCCACGGCCGGCATCACGGCGGCGACGCGGCCGGCGGCGATGAGATTCACGGCGTTCCGCAGCGCCAGTGTCGTGTTCAAGTCGGTGACCCGGCCGGCGTCGGCGGCGGCCTTGGCCACTTCCTTCTGGTCGTCGAACAGTTTTTGCCGGCCCGCCAAGGCGTCTTTCAGTTGCACCAGCGCCTTCGTGTCCGTGGGGGTCTTCTCGTACACGCCGTCCGCGAGGGCGATGGCCCGGTCGAACCACGGGGACGCTTCGCCGGGCGTCGGCCGCTTCAACTCCCCAAAGTTTCGGCACGTCATCGCTTGGTTGAGCTGGTACGCGACGTGGGCCGGGAACTCCTTGACGAGTTGTTCCTGAATGTCGTAGGCGGCCCGGAAATCCTTCTCCGCGGCGGCCAGTTGATTGGCCTCCCGCAGGTAGGCGCCGCGGTTGTTGAGGCTGAGCGCCAAGTCGGCCCGGTACTCGCGGGTCTTGGGGAAGTCGTCCACGAGTTTCGTTTGTAAGTCGATGGCCGCCGCGTACTCCTTCCCCGCCTCGGCGGCCTGCTTGCGGTCGAGCAGCAAATTTCCCTGAAGGTTGTGACTGCGGGCGAGCAGCAGCCGGTGCTCGGGAGTCTTGGGGAAGCGCTTGGCGAGCAGTGTCTGCGTGTCCAACGCCCGGCGCACGGCGTCGAGCGGCTCCGCGGACGCGGCGGGCCGGAAGGCTTTGAGGGCCTCGCCCAAGCTATAGTGCGCGCTGGCCCAGTGCTGTTGGTACTGCGGCATCGACGGGTAGGCCTGCTGGAGCGTTTCGTAAATCTCCGCGGCCTTCTTGAGTTCCCCCACGGCGTCCACGGCGTTGCCCAGCGCCTTCGCGGCGGTCGCCAGGTTCACCCGCGTCTTGGCGAGGTCTTCTTGGTACGCGGCCTCCGCGGGGGCCTCGGCCCGCAACGTCTCCCGGATGCCCAGCGCCCGCTTCAAGAGAGGCTCGGCCTCGTCCGGCCGGCCGCGTTCCAGAAGCGTGATCGCCAAGTTGCTGACGCTGCCCGCCAATTCGTTGCGGTAGTCGGGAACCTTCGGGTGGGCCTCGGCCAACTTCGTCTGGATGTCGATGGCCTTGCGTAAAACCTGCACGGCGGCCGGGATGTCCCCCTGCACGCGTTTCGTGTTGCCGAGGTTCGTCAGCGTGCGCGCCCACTGGCGGGCGTGCTCCGGCGTCTCGGGATGCTCGCCCGCCAACGGCTCCTGAATGGCGACGGCCTTTCCAAAAGCGTCCGCGGCTTCCGGATACCGGGCGGCCTGGTGGCGAACGAGGCCGATGTTGTTGAACGCCCGCGCTTGGTCGTGGCGGTATTCCGGTTGAGCGGGGAAGTCGCCGGCCATCCCTTGGAACAGGCCGACGGCCGTGACGAAGGACGTTTCCGCTTCGGCGTTGCGGCCGAGCCGGCGCTCGATGGTGCCGACGCGGAAGGCGGCTTGCGCTTGGCGCTTCCGCTCGACTTCGCCGGCCCCCTCCTCCGTCATTAACTGACGGTAGTAGGCGTGGGCCTCTTCCAAGAATTTCCGCTGCTCGGGGGTGATTTCTTGTTGAGAAATCAGCGCGTCGCGGGTGAAATTCGAGGTCATCGCGTCGAGGGCGTCCATCGCGGCGTTACGGGCCGACTCCGCCTTTTCACGCTGTCGCTGTTCGGCGGCGCGGGCCAGTTCCTTTTCGTTCCGCTCGTGCTCCGCTTTGACACGCTGTTGCTCCTCGGCGGCGCGGGCCAGTTCTTTCTCATTCCGCTCTTGGATGGTGCGGTTCTTCTCGGCATTCACGAAGTAGAGCCCGACTCCAAGGGCGACGACGGACGTGACCAACATGACGGCCGCCGTGGAGACGAATGTACGGTGCTTGCGCGCCCAGCGGCGGGCGCGGTCCGGCCACGGCTCCGGGTACGCGGAGACAGGCTCGTCCGCGAGGTAGTGGTCGATGTCTTCGGCGAGGGCCAGCGCCGTCGGGTAGCGGTTTTCGGGCTTGAGGGCCATCGCCTTCACGACGATGGCGCTCAACGCCGGCGGCGTGCCCGGCTTCGCCTGGACGGGGGGGGTAAACTCGCCGCGCTTCACGCGGGCCAGCAGTTCGTCCACTTTTTTGCCGTTGAACGGGATGTCGTTCACGATCAGGGCGTACAGCGTCGCCCCCAAGCTATAGATGTCCGACGGCTTGCCCATGATGTCGAGCCGGCCCTCGGCCTGCTCGGGACTCATGAACGCCGGCGTGCCGACGGCTTGACCCGCCATCGTCTGCTCGTAGCTGCTGGCGTTGACCGGCTGGATGGACTTCTCGGCCCCGTCAGCCTTGCCGCCGTGGTCCGGCGACTTGTCGCCGATGGCCTTGGCCAGGCCCCAGTCCACGACGAGCGTTTCGCCGTACTTGCCGATCATGATGTTGCCGGGCTTCAAGTCCCGGTGCAACACGCCGCGGCTGTGGGCGTACCCGATGGCGTTGCACACGTCCACGAACCGCTTGAGCAGGTTGCGGAAGGCCAGGTTGCGCTCGCCGTCGTCCGCGAACGTCGCCGTGTGGTAGCGGGCGATGGCTTCCTTCAGGGAATCCCCCTGGATGAACCGCATCGCGTAGTATGGTCGGCCGTCGGGGTACGTGCCCAGCCCGTAGACAGGGACGATGCCGGGGTGTTCCAACCCGCCGGTGATCTCGGCCTCCAACAGAAAGCGGCCGCGGCTGTCGGCGTCCACGGCGTGCTGGGACAGGATTTCCTTGAGGGCCACTTCCCGGTTCAACTCTTGGTCTTGGGCGAGGAACACCTCGCCCAAGCCGCCGCGGGCGTGCGGCCGGATGACGCGGAACCGCCGCCCGTCCGCGGGGGCGGCGAAACTTTTCGCCCCGCCGGACGGCAACGTCATCTGGCCGCCGAAGTGCGCCGGCGTGGCGACCGTCCCCGGCCCGCCGTCGCCGGACGGTTGCACGGGAACCGACCCGCCCCCGCGTTGCGTCATCGTGTGTTGGAAGCCGTCGTCCCCGCCGTCGTCCGTCACGTCGGCCGGCGATTGGCGCCCCGGCTCGGCCCCGTCGGTGAGATCAGCCGGGGCTTGGCGCACGGACTCCACGAACGACTGTTGCGTGTCGTCGTCCGCTTGTCGAAGCTGGTTGCGCATCTGCGACGTGACCATCGCCGCGTGCGTGGGGGTCATGTCCCCCTGCTCGACGAGAATCTCCGCGATGGCCCGGCTCTTATCCCGCTCCCACGCGGCCGTGGCCCGCGCCACGGCGTCCGGGCTAACGAATCTCATTTGCACGGCAATCGTGCCGAACAGCACATTCGGGTCGGAAGACATGGTGGGCACCAAGGGGGAGTGAGCACGGAGTGCCGTGATTGTATCCGCTTCGGCGGGCGGGTGCGGACACAATGCCGTCACATCCGAAAGTCCGGTTTGGGCCTTCGTTGGAGTCCCGGCTTCAGCCGGCCTTCGCGACGGCATGGGTCAATGCGCTCAAGAGCCGATCACGTCCATCGTCAGCGGCGACCCCTTTGGCAGGTCAACCGTCGCCCGCCTCCCCAAAACGTCTCTCAACATCTTGGGCGGCAGGCCGAAGCCGGGGCGGATGCTGCGGACGTTGGCCTCGGTGAACGGCTCCCCGGCCGTGATGTCCGCGACGGCGTACAGCGACCGGCGGAAGACGCGGCTCTTGGCGTCGTCGGCCGTCACGCCGTAATGCACATCGCCCAGCGCCTTCTCGGCGGCCCGGACGGCCTCGACCATCTGCTGGAACTCGTGCGGCTCCAGCGAGAACGCGCTGTCCGGCCCCGGCACGGCCCGCGACATGGTGACGTGCTTCTCGATGACGCAGGCCCCGAGCGCGACGGCCGCCACCGGGACGGCCACGCCCAGCGTGTGGTCGCTCAGCCCGGCCGGGACGCCGAAAGCCGCCGACAGGTGCGGGATGGTGCGCAGGTTCATCGTGTCCGGCGGGGCCGGGTACGCGCTGGTGCATTTCAGCAACACGAGTTGCTTGTTCCCGGCGCGGAAGACGGTCTCGACGGCGTCCGAAATCTCCGCGAGCGTCGCCATCCCCGTGGACATGATGATCGGCTTGCCCGTCGCCGCGATCTTCTCGATCAGCGGCAAATCGACGATCTCGAACGACGCGACCTTGTGGGCCGGGACGTTCATCGCCTCCAGGAAATCCACGGCCGTGGGGTCGAACGGCGTGCCGAACAGGTCCAGCCCCAAACTGTCGGCGACGGCCTTCAGCCGCGGCTGCCACTCCCACGGCGTGTACGCCTCGGCATACAAGTCGTGCAGCGTCCGGCCGTCCCACAATGTCCCGCCGCCGACGCGAAACTCCGGCCGGTCGGATTGAATCGTCAGCGTGTCGGCCGTGTACGTTTGCAGCTTGACCGCGTCCGCCCCCGCCGCCTTGACGGCGTGGATGAGCCGGACGGCCTCGTCGTAGTCGTGCCCGTGATTCGCGGACAACTCGGCGATCAGGTACGCGGGGTGGCCGGGGCCGATGTCGCGGGTGCCGATGCGGAACGTGGATGTCGCCATCAATCATGCCTCATTTCAGAATCCCGTTTCGCCGCGACGCGACGCCTTGGGAGTGGAGCGCGAACCGGCCGCGGAGAATCGCTTCCCGCGCGGCCGGCGATTCCCACGGGGAGTCCGCGCTCCGCTCCGAAGACTCCGCATCGCGGCTAAACAGTCTTCGCGTACACCAGCCGGTGCGCCGGCCGCCCCGCGTACTCCGCCAACCCCGTGTCGCGGTAGCCCGCCTTCTCGAACACGCGCTTGGACGCCGGATTCGACGGCATCACCCACGCGACGATGGGCCAGTGTAGGTAGTAGTTCGCCACTGGTTTCGTCCCGCGGCGAACCAACAAGCCGCCGAGGCCCTTGCCCCGCGATTCGGGGGCCATATTCACGGAAACGAGGACGTGACCGGATTGCTCGTCGAAGCGGATCATGCCGACGGGGACGCCGTCCGCGTCGTGGCCGATGAAGAAGCGGCAATTCCGGTCATCCAGCCGGCGGGCGAACCACGCCTGATGCGTCTCCCACGGGATGGCGTCCGGCGTGAACGACACGGCCCGCGTGGCGGGGTCGTTGGCCCACTCCCAGATCAGGCGGCAATCGAAGGCCGTCGTTCGCCGCAAGGTGATGACGGGCGCCGGTTGCAAACCTCGAACGACGCGCGAGACGCCCCAGCCGTCCACGGCCGTGCGGCCGGCGGCGGACATCATTTCCCGCGTTTCTCGGTCTTCGATGAGGCAATCGAGCAATGCAATGGTCTCGTCACGCCGGAGCGTTCCCGGCCACCCCAAGTCGAAGCCGACGCCGGCAGCAGCAACGGCCGCCGCCACGGCCACCTGATTTTCCGCGATCGTCACCACCGCCACCGGCACGCCGAACGCGGCCAATTCCCAGCACGTCGTCCCGCCGGCGGTCACGGCGAGGTCGGCCCACGCCATCAAGGAAGGCATGTCGGCGACGTTGCGCAGCAAGGTTATTCTCAGCGGGTCGGCCCTGGCAATGGCTTCCAGCGTGGTCGCGTGCGGGTTGCTCCCGCCCACCACGACCCTCATGTGCTGCGCTCCTTGAGATGACCACGCCAAGGCCCTTAACACGTCGGCCGTCACGTTATCCGGGTCCGCCCCGCCCATCGTGACGAGGACATTGTCCGCCCGGACGGCACACGTTCGCTGATGCGTGACGGCCGCCACGAACTCCCGCCGCAGCATCGCGTACCGCGACCCGAGCAGCAACTTCGTGTGCGGCCCCCGCTCCGCGTAAGTCTCCTCCGACGCCCCGAGGTTTTGGTTCAGCACCCACGTGGCGTGCGTGTGCGTCGTGTGGCCATAGTCATCCAACGCCAGCACGGGGAAGCCGGCTTCATGGAGGACGCGCTCGTCATCGCCGGTGAAGTGGTAGCCGTCGAGGACGACGACGGCCGCGGACAGTTCTTTCGCTAACGCCACCGTGTCCGCGATGTCCTCCGAGACCATGCGCACGGTGACGCCGTCGGAGACCAACCGGTCCCGCAAGCCGTCAGGGAGGCGATGAGCCGCGAGCGTGACGGGGCCGACGTTGTCGATCCAACACTGGGCCAGCGCCAGGCAGCGCATGACGTGGCCGGTGCCCATGCGGGGGTCGGCGTCGGCCCGGATGAGGAGGGTTTGCGTCATCGCTTCGCGTCGTCCCGCCGGACGGCGAAGAGAGCTTTGGCCATCGCCAAGTCGTCGTAATCGTCGATGTCGATGGCGGACGCCACCGGCAGCGGGTGCATCGTGTGGCCGGGGCCGTAGAACGTGCCGGCCTCCAAGAGGGCCGGCGCACGGGCGACCCAGACGGCGCCGGTCGGGCAGTAGAGGTCGTCCAAGTCTTGGGAGCGCGTCTTCAGCGCTTCGGGGAACATGGCGGTCGGCTTCCCGTCCGTCAGTTTGACGGCCCACCACGGGTTCATCCAGCCGAACTTGAAGCAACTGATCTGGAACGATGACGGCCCGACTTCCAAGTGCGTGACCGCGTCCGCAATGTCGGCGGCCGTGCGCAGGGGGCAGTTGGCCATCAGTTGGGCGACGGTCTCGTACTCCTCGCCCAGCTCTTCTCGGCACTGCCGCAACACGTCCACGACGACTTGGGACACCGGGGCGTGGTCGTCGAACGCCGTCGTGCGGCGGAAGGGCACCTCGGCCCCGGCGGCGACGGCACACGCGGCAATTTCGTCGTCCTCGGTGCTGACGAGCACGCGGGCGAACAGGCCGGTCTCCAGCGCGGCCTGCACAGTCCACGTCAGCATCGGCTTGCCGTGGAAGTCGATAATGTTCTTGCGCGGGATCCGCTTGGACCCGCCGCGGGCCGGGATGACCGCGAGGCGCGGGCGCGTCACCATGCCGTCCACCCCCCGTCGATCACCAGGTTGTGCCCGGTCATGGCGCTCGCCCCCGGCGACAGCAGGAACGCCGCGGCCTGGGCCACTTCGTCTTCCCGCAACATGCGGCCGAGCGGGCAGAGCTTGCCGTAGTTGGCCCGGAATTCGTCGGACACGCGGCCTTCCACGCCCGCGTAAGACAGGGCGTTGACGCGCACGCCGCGCGCCCCCAGCCGGACCGCCATCTCCTTCGCCAAGTGAATCATCGCGGCTTTGACGACACCGTAGTGAATCGGCGACTGCACCTTCGGGTTGTCGTACAGCCCGGGGTTGGCGGCGACGACGCCGTAGTGCGATGCCACCAGGACGACGGCCTCCAGCGCCGGCGCCGGGCCGTCGAGCAGCGCGGTCACGAGTTCCCACGGCAGGCCGACGCCCAGGCGCAGTTCCCGCGCCCACATCTCCGGCGTCGGGACGCCGTCGGCCGGCATCTTCAAGTTGGCGATGTCGCGGGCGCAGTGGATGAAATAATTTGGCGACAGGCCCGCGTCGGAAAGCTGGGCGGCCAACGCGGCGCCCGTGACCGTCCCCAAGTCGGCGACGAGCGGGACGACGTTCTCCTCGTGGAACCCGGCGAGCGCCTGCACCTCGCGGACGTTCTCCAGGGTGCGCGAGACGACGACGGCCCTCATCCCTTCGCCCACCAGATGCCGGACGATCTG
This sequence comes from Zavarzinella sp., assembly GCA_043744795.1. Taxonomy (GTDB): domain Bacteria; phylum Planctomycetota; class Planctomycetia; order Gemmatales; family Gemmataceae; genus Zavarzinella. The sequence continues at coordinate 8,013 of JAYTTY010000235.1, forward strand.
CCGGCCGATCTTGCCGGTCCCGCCCGTGACCAGCACGGTTTTTCGCGGTGAGATGGACGCAGGCGTATTGCCTTGGGGCATGTCGCTGAGACCCCCCCCCGCCCCCCCTTGCCAAGGGGGGGAGGAAATCGGGCCGGTCGCCGCCGTTAGCTGCAGCCCTTGATCCGCGGCCGGTTTTTCTCCCCCCCTTGGCAAGGGGGGGCGGGGGGGGTCTTTGCGCTCCCCATCGGATTCGGGCCTCTGCCGCGGGGTGGTCATGTCATTCTCCCCGCTTCGATGAGTTCCACAACACTCAACACCTCCCCCGGGTCTTGCGGCGGCTTGTCGCCGCGCACGATGTCCGTGAAGTGTTGCAGCGACGCGCGGAACGCCGTGAACGAGTCCGCAAACCGCATCTCCAACCAGCCGCGGTCCCCGTGCAGCGTGATGCCGATGGGGCCGGCCAGGTCGCCCAGGGCCGTGACGCGGGCCACGAGGCCGGATTCCCACGTGATGTCCAAGTGCCGCATCTTGCCGCCGCTCGCCGCCGTGTGCGTCACGCGCCCCGCCCCGCGGACGAAGTGTTGCAGGGGGTCCAACACGTGGACGGCGTATGTGTCCCACTTCTTTGGCGTCGTCCCGGTGATGTACTTGACCGCCCCCAATTCGGCGACGCGCCCCGGGGCCGGCAAGAACTCGGCCGCGTACTTCAACGCCGAGCAACTGAACACCAACCCCGGCCGGGCCTGCGCCGCGTAGATGCGCTTCGCCTCCGCGACGGACAGCGCCAACGGCTTGTCAATGAACACCGGCAAGCCCGCTTCGAGGAACGGGGCGGCGAACTCGAAATGCGTCTCCGCGTCGTCCCGCGCCAGCAATACTCCGTCCACGTGGCCGATCATCGCCGTGAAGTCGGCGACGACGTTCGGAATCCGCGACGCGGCGGCGACGCGGGCCGACACGGCGGCGTCCTGCGCCCAAATATGCGTGACGGTCGCCCCGGCGACGGCGTCCGCGGGAAAAGTCCGTTCCGCGAGGTAGGCCGGGATCGCCGGGAAGGGGCACGTCGCCATCGCGGCCGGGTCGTAGCCGTTGAAGATGGCCGCCCACGAGTACGGGTGGCCGTTCCCCTCGCTCAACCCGATGATGCCGAACCGCAGAGGCCGCACGGACAATCCTCCCGCCCTACTGACGTTCGCGCATGGTTTTTGGCGATCACCCACTTGCTCCCCCTTCCCGAGGACGGGAAGGGGGAGCAAGTGGGCGAGAGCCGTCATTTTGTGGGCGGCGGCCCGGCCGGGGCCGATGGCAAACAATTTCGACTGGGCGTCGCGCACCTTCTTTACTTCGGCCCTCGATTGCGGGACAATCACCTTCTCGCCATCCATCCAAAGGCGGCCTGATGTCGCACATCAATTGCACCCGATGCCAACGCCTGCTGACGTTCCCGCCGGGGGATGGGCCGGTGGCCGTCACGTGTCCGGGCTGCGGCAAGAAGATGGCCGTGCGGCCTTCTACTGGCGCGCGTCACTTCACCGGGAAGCAGTGGGCCATCGTCGGCCTCGGTGGCGGGGCGGCGGTCTTCGCGCTGGCGGTGGGCATCTGGCTGGTGATCGCCGGCCCTTCAAAGGAAGTCGTTCAGAACACTGGGCCGGCGGTTGGCGGCCCGCCGGGGCAAGGGGCGCGCGGCATCGGCGAGGCCCGCGACACGGCCCGGCGCGGCCCGGAAGGGCGCAAGATCGCCGTGCTGGTCGGGGTGAACCGCTACCGGCACTCGGCGCTGAACGGCAACCGGCCGCTGCAATACGCCGAGAACGACGTGGTGGAACTGCGGGACGTGCTGAGTCAGGCGGGGTACACGGTCCACTTGCTGACCGGGGACCGGGCGACGCTCGGGAACATCCGGGCGACGCTCGAAACGGCCCGCGCGCAGACCGCCGACGGCGGCGTGTTCCTGGTGGGCCTGGCCGGGCACGGCTTCCAGCCGGAGAAGTCGGACAGCGCCTACTTCTGCCCGTACGACGCCGACCAGCGCGTGGTGACCGACCGGGACGACGACCCGTGGGTCTACGAGAGCATGCTCCCCTTGGAAGTCGTGCTGAGCCACTTGAAGGCCAGCGGCGCCGGGTCGCGCGTGCTGATGATGGACGCCTGCCGCAACGACCCCGTCGCCGGCCGCGGCCGCGGCGTGGGGGCGAACTTGAAAATCTCCGAGATCCCGAACACGGCCGTCCTGTTGAGTTGCTCGCAGGGGCAAAAGTCGTTCGAGGACAAGGCGTGGGGCGGCGGGCACGGGGTGTTCTTCCACCACGTCCTCACCGGCCTCCGCGGGCAAGAGCCGTCGGTGATCGCCAACGGAAAAATCGACTTGGACTTGCTGGTGGCGTACCTGAAGACGGCGGTGCCGAAACAAGTCAAGGAAGTGGCCAAGGACCCCTTCTCCGGCACGGCCCCGGACCAACAGCCGCACCGGATCGTCAACGGCAACGTGGACTTGCTCATCGCGGCCAAGGGGCCGAGTCCGGCGCCCAAGGTCGAACCCAAACCCGCCCCGCCCACCCCGGCGCCCAAGCCCGAGCCGCCCCCGCCGTCGTACCGAATCTTGCCGTTGAACGAAGTGCTGCTCAAGGCCGGCGGCACGGCGACAGTTGACATCCGGGTCGAGCGGAACGGCGTCCAAGGCCCGCTGACGGTCGAGTTACAAGGCTTGCCGTCCGGCGTCTCCGCGGGGGCCGGCTCGATCCGCATCCCCGCGGGCAGTGACGCGGTGACGGTGACGCTCGCGGCCGCGCGGAACACCGTCCCGCGCACGCGGTACCAGGTCGCCGTGGCGGGCCTGGCGCTCAAGACGGCGCCCGTCACCCTGCCGCTCACCGTCCTGAAACTCGACGCGCGCGAGTTGGTATTCGAGGACAAGTGTGAAGACAAGAACACGAAAGTCCTGACTATGATCGGGGCCGCGCCCACGTTCAAAGCGGGCGCCCTTGTCATCACGGTCCCGCCCAAAACAAGTGTGCGAAAGACGGGCGCCGTCCGATTCGGCGAAATGCCGTCCGGCGACTACGAGTGCGAGGTCCAAGCGAAGTTCACCATCGCGACCAAGAGCTGGGTGTGGTACCAGTTCTCCATCCGCAACGCCGCCCCCCCCGGCCAGAAGCGCACTTGGGACTGGGACAACCTCGACTGGAACGTCTTCCCCACCGGCGGCGCTACGGGGACGCACATCCACTGGACGCCGATGGGGGACACGACGAAGGCGGAGCCGCAGATCAACTTGTGGACCAGCGGGGCGGTGATGAAGCCCAAAGAATTGAACACGTTGACCGTCACGATTCAAGACAAGCAAGCGACGTGGGCGGTCAACGGCACTCAAGTGAAGCAGTTGCCGGTCACCATGAACGGGCGCGGCGAGGACTTGCCGGGAATTTTCTATGAATTCCGCCTCGGCCTTCAGCAGGAAGACACGGCGGCCCCGACCTCGATCGAACTCCACAACGTCCGCATCTGGCGGCTCAACCCCTGAATATTGGGGCGGGGCGGGGACGGATTCCGTCCGCCGCCGGCCCGGCAGCCGGCGGTCAGTCGGCCGACCCGTAGCGCAGGCTGATCGTCCCCAGCCGCGGGCTGACCTCACGGGGAACGAGGACAACGTCCTGGGGCAAGCCGTCGCCCGCCTTGGTCTCCAGCGGCTTGCCCGTGCGGGCCAGGGCCTTCAGCACGTCCGGGGGCGGCTCCTTGCCTTTTTCCCAACTCGCGTGGACGGCGATGTTAATCACGCCGACGTCCTCGGCCCGCTTGATCGGGGCCGGCCCGCCGCCGCCCAACTCGCCCGCCAAGAACCCGAGCAGGCTCGTGTTGGCCTTCAACGCTTCCTTGCTGGCGCTGTACATCCACCCGCGGATCGTCACGGCGCCGTGCGCGGGGACGAGGTAATACCCCGGCTTTCGGGCGTCTTTGTTGAACGCGCTCAAGGTGTCCAGCCCGTCCACGCTGACGGCCGCCGCCACCTCGACGCCGACGGCGTTGTGCAGCCGGATCTCGTAGTACTGCCCCGGCTTCATGGCGACGAACGCCTTGCCGTTCTTCGCCGCGGGGACGGCGGCCCGCGCCGGCCCGTCCACCGTGTCCTTGAGCAGGATTTCCACGCGGACGGGGTACGCGGCGTCGATGCCGACCTTCGACCCGTCTTGATAGAACGACGGCTTCTCGTGGGCCTTGCCGGCGGCCTTGTTGCGCTCGTGCTGGCTGCCGCCCATCGGCGGGGCGCCGTTCAGGCCGGCCAAGTCATAGATGTCGTCCGTGTCGTTGACCTCGACCGACTTCTTGAACAAGTCCTGCCCGTCCTGGCGGATGACGGCCGTCACGCGGATCACCTTCATCTTCTCGCCGGCCGGCCCCCCTTCCGCCACGTCGTCCACCGAGCTGACGAAGGCGTATTCCCCCAGCAGGATGAGCTTGGACGCGGGGTCGATCAGCGCCGTCAGCTTGGCCGTCAGCGCCCGCTCGATTTTCTTGCCGCTGTTGCTGTCGGCGTCGTCCAGGCAGGCGAATTTGCCCAATTTCAGGCGCTTGTCTTTCAGCTTCACGTCGTTCTCGCAGGCCCCTGTGATCTGGGCCGCCAAAGCGGTCATTTCCTTCTCGAAGTTGCGCGGCCGCGCGGCGTCGGCCCGCGCCCCGGCCAGCAACACGCCGGCCGCGACGAGCAGCCGGGTCACATGCGGAAGAGTCGTCATCGGAGAGTCCTCGGTTTTGTTGGATCGGCGGTTAATTGTTGGGTGAAAAGCCGAATTCGCGGGCCAGTTGCTGCATCTGTGACGTCCCCCGGACGGACTCCCACGCGCCGCGCTTAATGACCCCCTTGTCCTTCAGGAGCGCCCCGACGCCGATGCGCAACAGGTCGGCATTGCCGTCGATCTTGGCCTTCAACTTGGCGGGGTTCTCAATGAACAATTCCGCCGCCGCGGCCGCTAGGTCGAGGTCTTTCAACAGGTACTCGCGGGCGACTTCGCCGACCGGCTCGGACAGTTCCTTCACGTCGTCCGCGGGCGAGCCGGCCGCCGTCAGCACGGGCAGCGTGGCCTCCGTCAGCGCCGCCCGGAAGATGTCGGCGTCCCGCTGGGTGAGCTTGGCCATTTCCGCGGCCGTCGGGTAGAGCAACTTCACCCGGTCCCGCTGCACGCCGAACACCGCGGCCCCGTCCCGCACCAGGTCGGCCGGGGACTTGATGACGCCGTCCTTGTGACACGCCATGCAGGACACCCCGCTGACGATCTGGGCCGTCCCCGAGGTCTTCAGTGCGTCGCTGACGACTTCGATCGGCCCCACGTCAATGCGGCGGTCGGCCCCGTCGATCAGCAGGTAGCCTTGCAGGCCGTTGGGCAGGGAGAAGACGATCTCGCCGCCGTCGTGGACGAACGCCTTTTCCGGGAAGTGCGTGTCCGGGTACTTCTCGGCTATGTCGCCGTACAGATCCTTCTGCTTGAAGGTCGGCCCGAGCGGGAACTGTTGCAGGTTGGCCTCCCACGTCGTCTGCTTGAAGTCGTAGCTCTTCCAGTAGTACCGGCGGGCGTCGATGGGGTGCCGCTCGATCAGCCGGTTGTTGCCGGACACGCCGCTCTTGGCGAACCCGGCCCGCTGGGCTTTGGCCTCGGCCCCCAAAATGTTCTTCGCCACGTCAATCTTCAGGTACAGTTCCAAGTCCCGGGCGGTCATCCCCTTCGGGTTCAGCGGGTTCTTGGGGTCGGCGGCGCGCCGGATGAGGTCCGGCAGGTACTCGTCGTACAGCAGGGCGTTGTACAGCGGGCCGCGCGTGGCCGTGCTGACGAACCAGTCGGCCCGGACGTACGGCAGCCGGCTCTGGTTACCGCCGAGCCGGGTGATGTCCCGGTCCAGCTTCTTCAAGTCGCCGTCGTCGTGGCTGTCGTACCCCAGCCCGTAGGGGTAGTGGTTCAGGACCGCCTCCCACTGGGCGCGCTTCCAGCCCAGCTTGGCGATGTCCACGGCGTACACCGTGAACGCCGTCTTCGCCGGGTCAACCGCCCGGATCGGTACGATCTGGTCGCCCCACGTCAGGCTGTTCACCGCCTTCGCCAAGGCCGCGCGGGCCGAATGCAGGTGGCTGCCCGGCTTGGCGTTGTTGTTGTGCAGGTGCGTGAGCGTGAAGTACCGCAGGTTCGGGCGCACGGCCAAGTCGGCGGCGTCCAAGTCGTCCTTGACGGCTTGGAGGACCGTCTTGAGGCCGACAAACTTCCGCGGCGCGTCCTTGGGGAAAACCGGGGCGCCGGCGTCAATCCAGCGGCGCAGGACGTCGCCTTGCTCCTTGGCGAACGCCTCCCGCTCCTCGCTGCCCTTCTCGGGCATGCGCCCCTTGGCGACGACGGTCCACAGCTTGGACTGGTCGGCCTTGCCGGGGACGATTACGGCCGCGTCGTCCCCGAGTTTGGTGACGAGCGTGGCGTGGTCCCGCACGTCGAACTTCTCCCCCGAGGACGACCCGTCGCCGTCGTGGCAGCGGGCGCACGACTTTTCCAAGAAGTCGCGGGCTTGCACCGCGAGCTTGGCTTGGGCGTCCTCCTTGGGCGGCTGCGCCCACCCGGCGGCGCCGGCCCAGAACAACAGCAAGCCGCCGAGGCGGCCAGGCGAATGGGAAAACACGAAACATCCTCCCGAGAAATGAGCGTGGTGAATCGGTCCTGGCGGCATAACGACGCCCGCCGCGAAAACTTCTGCCGGCCGGGCGAAATAATCCAAAGTTCGGGGCCGCGCGTCGTTGTGCCGCGGCCGACCGTAAAAAGTCCTTGCTTGCGAGCGGCGGGCGGCGAGGTCAAAGTGGCGTCATCTTATGGAGGGCGGACAATGATCCGCACGAGTATCACTTGCCCGCTGGGGCTTCTTGTCTTGGGGCCGACCGCCGCCGTGGTCCAGTTGGCCCCGAAGAAGGCCGTGGCAGCCCGCCACAAAAGCGGATGCCCGACTCCGTGCGGACGCCGCCTCGGTTATCTACTCGGCCCGATCAGGCCGCCAAGTCCGCCTGATCGACATGTACGCCGGCCTTTTTGCCGACGACGAGTAAACCGGCGGCCCCCGCCGTGGCGCTCATGGCTCGCCAAGAAAGTCGGCGTGGCTTCACGCCCGCCACGATTTCGCCCACTGCCCCAACGCCATCCCCGCCACCGCAATCACGATCATCACCACCGTCAATGCCAACCCCTGCCGCCGTAACTTCTTCACCTCATCTCCGGTGGCGAACACCCGCTTCGGCCAGAACACCCACGAGATGTAGCCGAACAGGCCGAAGGCGACGACCCAGAGGGCCGTCTTCACGCCCATCAGCGTGAGCCATTCTTGCGACGGGGTCCAGCGCATGCCGAGGAGCAGAAACCCCGAACCGCCGCACGTCACCAGGGCTAACAGGACGACGTATCGCATGCCGTGGGCGAGGTCGAGGGAGAAGCGTTCAAACTCGCCGTCGGTCTTGAAGAACTTGATGGCTTTCGGGTCCACGAAGAGCGTCCGGTACACCAGCGCGCCGAACCACGCGGCCCCTGAGATCAGGTGGGCGGCCGCCAAGAGATGTTCCGTGAGTTCGAGCATGACGGCCTTCCACGACTTGCCGTCATGCTAACCGACCGCGACGGCGGTCCGCAACAGACAATCGCACGGTTCGACGACGGCCCGAATTTACCCGCTTCTCGCTTGCCCCGGCCCCGTGATCGTGGTAAGGTTTCCATTGACCGCACCCCCGCGCGTCGCTTCCACCGCGATGCCATGCCCACCCCGCCGACCTCCTTCCTACGGGAGACTCTTCCATGTTCCGCGTCGATATGGGCCGCTCCGGCCAATACTGCGACGGCCACTCCCGCCGGTCCTTCTTGCAACTCGGCGTCGCCGGCATGGCTTCCCTTGGCCTGCCCCAAATCCTGAAAGCACGCGAAGAGTCGGCCGTGAAGTCCCTGAGCGGCAAGAAGGACACGCGCGTCATCCTGCTGTGGCTCGACGGCGGCCCCGGCCACATGGACATGTACGACATGAAGCCGGATGCCCCGGCCGAGTACCGCGGCCTGTGGAAGCCGATCAAGAGCAAGGTGCCCGGCTTCGACGTGACGGAACTGTACCCCAAGCAGGCGAAGATCACCGACAAGTTTTCGATGGTGCGGTCCCTGCACCACGACACGGGGGACCACTTCGCCGGCGGCCACCGGATGCTGACCAGCAAGGCGATGGGCGTCAGCGGGGCGAACAACGGGCAGCAGTTCCCCGGCATCAACGCCATCGTCCACCGCGAACTCGGCTCCCGGCGGGAGGGCGTGCCCGGCAACGTCGCCATCCCCTACGGCATGAGCGTCGGCCTGCGGCCCGGCTACTTCGGCGGCCACCTCCTCGGCCATCAGCACAACCCGTTCGAAACCGTCGCCGACGCCGGCGCCCCCACCTTCAAAGTGCCGAACCTCGCGCTCACGGGCGATTTGACGATCAACAAGCTGGACGACCGCCGCGGGCTGATGAAGCGGTTCGACGCCGTCCAGCAACACCTCGACAGCCGGCCGGACACGCTGGCCCGCGACAAGTTCGCCGAGGAGGCGTACCGCTTCGTCAGTGGCCCGGCCGCCAAGTGGGCGTTCGACATCTCGGCCGAAGACCCGAAACTGCGGGACCAGTACGGCCGCCACCCGTGGGGCCAGAGCACGCTGTTGGCCCGGCGCTTGGCCGAGGCCGGCTCGACGTTCACCACCGTCCACTTCGGCGGGTGGGACCACCACTGGGACTTGAAGAAGAGTTACGAGAACCTGCTGCCGATCATCGACACCCTGGTGTCGGCCCTGTTCATCGACTTGGATGACCGCGGCCTGTTGGACTCGACGCTCGTGGTGCTGTGCGGCGAATTCGGCCGCACCCCGCGCATGAACAACGGCGGCAACGGCGGGCCCGCCGGCTCGATGGGAACGCCCGGCCGCGACCACTGGGGCAACGCGATGTTCTGCCTCATGGGCGGCGGCGGCGTGAAAGGCGGCATCGTGGTCGGCTCCACGGACCGCCTCGGCGAACGGCCTAAAGACCGCCCGCTGACGCCGTGCAACATCCACGCGACGATTTATGACGTGCTGGGCATCGACCCGAAGCTGCAAGTCATGGACCCCAGCGGCCGCCCGGTGAACGTGCTGGACGACCCGACGCCGATCAGCGAACTGCTGTAAGGGCGAAGAGACCCCCGCCAACTCCCCCTTGCCAAGGGGGAAAATCCGGCCAACCGCCCTTTCACGCGCCCACCAAGTGGGACGCCTTCTTACTCTCCCCCTTGGCAAGGGGGAGTTGGAGGGGGTCTGATTTCTATCTCTCGCGTCGCCGCCCGCCGCCGCGAAACTCGCCTTGCCCCATTTTCGGCCCGACGCTACGATCCCGCGTTGGGAGTGGAATCCATGGACGGACCCGCGGTCGCCGGCTTTCGTCGCTCGCCTCTGTGGCTCGTCGTCTTGGCGGGTCTGGTGGCGGGTCAGGCTTGGCTGACGCTGCAACTGTTCGGCAACAATAATCCGCTCGATCAACTCACGAACGACGCCCCGATCCTCGACGGGCGGCACCCGCTGCATTTCTATCACGGCCTGCTCGGCAACCGCGTCTGGCACGAGCGGCGGGCGACCATGTGCTACGACCCGGCGTTCCAGGCCGGCTACCTGAAGACGCCGATCTTCGACGGCGGCAGCCGGCCCGCGGAACTGTTCCTGTTCCTCGGCGGGCCGTCCGCCGCCAGCTACAAGATCGGCTTCGCCCTCTGCTGCCTGTTGCCGCCGTTGGCCTTCGCCTTGGCGGCCCGCGGCGTCGGCCTCGGCGCCGGCGGGGCGTGTTTGGCGGCGCTGATCGGCGGCACGCTGTGGTGGTCCCCGCCGTGCCGGCTGTTGTTGGAGACGGGGGACTTGGACTTATTGGCCGGCGGCATCTGCGTGCCGGTCTACCTCGCGTGGCTGTACCGCTACGGCCAGACGCCCGGCCCGCTGGAATGGGCCGTCATTGCCGTGGCGGCCGGCGTGTGCTGGTTCATGCAGCCGTTGCTGATGGTCGGGGCCGTGCCGCTGGCCGTGCTGTACCACGTCTGGGTCTTCCGCTCCGTGCGGGTCGTCTGGCACGTCGGCTTGTTGCTCGCCAACGCGGCCGGGCTGGGCGCGAATCTGTTCTGGCTGCAAGACTGGGTCACGCACGTCGGCATGTACGTCCCCTACGGCGGGGAGGAGTCGGCGCTGCGGCTGTGGCCGTCCACCTTCCAGAATTGGGAGGCGTTCATCCCCGCGGACCCGGTGGACCTCGGCATCGCCGTCATCGGCCTCGTCGGCCTGTTGGCGATGCTGCGCCGGCACGCGGACGCGGCGTGGCTGTTCGCGTGCGGGATCGCCGTGTACGTCGCCGCCGCCGGGGCCGGGCAATTGTGGCCGACGCTCGCGGAGTTCGGCACGCACAAGGTGATGAGCGTCGGCGTGTGGTGTTGCGTCCCGCCGTGCTGTTACGCCCTGACGGCCTTGGCGTCGGGGTTCGACCCGGCGGGTCGCGTGCGGCCGGTCGGGGCCGTGTGGCTCGTCATTGCCCTCGCCGGGTTGGCGTGGGGATTGGACGTGCCGCGGCGGTGGGCAGTGACCCCGTTGCAAATCGGGCTGGGGCCGGACCGGGAAGAAGTCGTCAAGGTGTTGCGTGAATCCTCGACGCCGGAGGGCCGCATTCTCTGGGAAGACCGGGCCGAGGGCGCGCGGCTTTACGGCTGGACCGCCTTGTTGCCAGAATTGACGCAGCGGCAATTCTTGGGCGGGCTGACGCCGGACCAATGCGTGGACCACTTGTACGTCCGGCTCGCCGACGGCAAGCTGATGAACCGCCCGGTGGGCGAGTGGGGGGACGACGAGTTGTCGCGGGTGTTTCAGCGGTACAACGTGACGCGGGTGGTGGCGTGGACGGCCGAGAGCCGGGCCAGATTCGGCAAACTGGCCGGCACGCGGCCGGTCGCCGAGTTGAAGGAAGGCGGGGCAGTCTTCGCCGTGGACCGCCGGCCGGGGTACTTCCTGAAAGGGACGGGCACGGTCACGCAAATGGACTGGAAGCGCGTCGCCCTCGCGGACGTGAAGCCGGACGCGGACGGCGTCGTCGTGTTGAGTTTGCACCACCACCACCAGTGGCGCGTGACGCCCGGCTACGTCGCCGTCGAGCGGGACGTGGACGTGAACGACCCCGTCCCGATGCTGCGGTTGCGGGTTCCCGGCCCCGTGGCCCGCGTCACGCTCACATGGCAAGGGCAGTAGGCGAAAGCGAGTCGCCTCATCGCGGGCGCGGTCCCCGAAAACGGCGAAGGGATGACACCTACCGGCGGGGAAAGAAATAGTTGACCGCCAACACAATCAATCCCCCGATGATCGCGCCCACCAAACTCGGGGCCAGCGACCACGCCCGCCGGCCCAATTCCTCCCGCCACTTCTTGACCTCTTCCGACTCCCGGCGCAGGAGGCCCAGTTCCTTTTCCGTCTCGCGTTGAAGGTCGGCCAGCCGGCCTTCCGTCTCCCGGAGCAATTTGTACGCGGTGGAGACCTCTTTCAATGCGTTCTCCAGCCGCTCCGTCAACGCGGCGTCCGCCACCGCCAATTTCTCCGCCTTGTCCCGCAACTTGTCCACGTCGTCCGAGAGCGACATCTCACGCCCCCCCGCCGGGCGCGAGAACCTCCTTCAACAGCCGGTGATGCCACGTCTGGAGCACTTCGCCCCAGAGTTGCAGCAGCCGGAATCGCAGGTGCGTCGGCTGCCTTAACTCGTCCGGGGTGAACGCCGCCTCCGCCGACCCCTTCCAGTCGGAGACGCGGAGCGTGCAGAGAGTGCGGCCTTGGTCGTCCCGCGTCTGACCCCATTCGGCCGTGGCCGACGCCGAGGACGCCCCCACGGCGTCTTCCAAGCGCGCGGACGCCTCCCGCAGGAGGGCGTAGTATTCCCCCTGTTTCGCCGTTTCGGAATAGCGCACGTCCTTCATGGGCAATCCAACTTCTGGTTTGAGGCCACGCGATTTGTTGATGAATTATTGATGATTGTACACGGAATAAAAGGCCCGGCACACGCCAGCCGTCCGGCCCGCCCCCCGTCATTCCTCGTCGGTGACGAGTTCGCCGCCGGCGCGGGTGATCCACTCCTTGGCCATCATCGGAACCCTCTTGTAGAACCGCACGGAGCCGTCGGCCAGGGCGACGTTAAAGCCGTGGAAGAAGTTTCCGAGCTTGGGGAGTTCCTTCTTCGGGTCGAATTCGAAGTCGTCCGGCTTGGCCCACGGGACGCTCTCCGCGCCCTCGACCGCGAGCCACGTGTTGGACGTGCCGTCCGTGATGCCGGCGAAGCTGACCCCCGTCGCCCAGTCGAAAATGGCCCCGTTGCCGACGAAGACGCGGTAGTTCGTGTGGCCGGGCTTGGGGTTCTTCAGGCCGGGGGTCATGTACGTCGGGACGTTCGTCTTGGACAACTTGATGTTGTGCTCGCTGTCCCACGGCTCGTCCAACTTGAACTGCCGGTACAAGTTGTCCTGTTCGATGTACGGCAGGATCGCCACGCGCCAACTCAGCAGCGGCTTCCCTTTCTTGTCGCAGATCGCCGCGGGCGGGAATGTCGAGTAAGTGGACTCATAGTTGTGCATGGCCAACGCGATCTGCTTCAGGTTGTTCGCCGACTTCATGCGGTTGGCCGCCACTTGCAGGCGGCCGACGGCCGGGGCCGCCATGCTCGCGGCCAAGGCGCCGGCCCCGAGGATCGTCTTGAACTGCGGCGGCAGCGACTGGCTCAGGGTCAGCGAGTCCCCCTGCCGCTTCACCGGCTTCGACTTCACGATGTCTTCCGCGTGTTGAAGCGCCCCCAAGCCGAGGAGGCTGACGGCGGCTTCCGGCAGGTCTTCGATCTTGCCCGGCTTGCCGTCGCCGAGGACTTTTTCCATCAGCGTCTTGCGCGTGTCGGTGATGAGTTCCAAGGCCAGCGCCGCCGCGGCGATTACCGCCTTCTCGGCGGCGTCCGCGTCCTTGGCGCTGCCGTAGGTCGCGGTCGCGTGCAGGTGGCCATCGCCGTCCAAGTCCATCGAGAGGCTGAGACTCGTGGCCGCGAACAGCGGCTTCAGCGCCGGCGGGAGTTGCCGACTCAGTTCGTCGCGGCCCTTCGCGGAAATCGACTCCAGTGAGAGGCCGATGACCACCGGATCTGTTGATGCGTTCGCCTTCTCCAGAGTCGCCCGCTGCGGGCCGTCGGCCTTTACTTCCTTGGTGTCGCACATCGCTTGAATGCCCTCCGCCGTGCCGAATGCCACGAGCTTCGGGGAGATGAAGCGGACGGCGAAGTACTGCTCCTCATCCGTCACGTAGTCCGCGAACTTCCCCGTCTTCTTCACGACTTTACCCGTGAACTGCTTTAGGACCTTTTCTTGGTCCAGCGGTTCCGTGAGCGAGAGGATGCCGACGACCTTCAAGTCCGGCATCCCCTCTTCGAGGCTCGCCGCCGGGAGGTACACGGTCAGCCGGTCCACCGTGGACAGGACGGGGACGAATCGCTTGTCGAAGGCGGCGATGGCTTCCGCCCCCGCCCTCGCGTAGATGGCCCGAACGTCCTTCAGGGCGTCACTCTTCCACAGGTCGGCCACTTTGACGTGGGCGACCAGTGCCGCGTCGGCCGGCACGAGGGCCAAGTCCGGGGCCAACGCCTTTTTCTCTTGGGCGGCCAAGGGGAGAGCGGTCAGCGCGAGCAGAATGAAGCAGCGGGACATGGGATCACCTAATGAGCGTGCGGAAAAACTCACGCGAAAGCAAACGGGCGGTTGCCGCGGAGCATCGTCTCTTTTCGCTCCGCGAAAAGTCAGACTTCCCGCCCGAGAGATTTGTCGCCCGCGGGATGAAGCCAAACTTTTCGCGGAGCGAAAAGAGACGATGCTCCGCGTCGCCTGAATCGTCCGACATCACTCGTCGTCGTTCACCGCTTCGCCGCCGTCGCGGGTGATCATTTCCTTGGCCACCTTCGGGGCCTTGGCGTAGAAGCGCACGGAGCCGTCGCCCTTGAGGACGTTGAAGCCGCGGAAGAAGTTGCCGAACTTGGGCAGTTCCTTCTTGGGGTCGAATTCGAAGTCGTCCGGCTTGGCCCAGTTCGTGCTCTCGGCGGCCTCGACCACCATCCACGTGTTGGACAGGCCGTCCGTGATGCTGGCGAACGGCGTCCCCTTCACCAAGTCGAACATGGCGCCGTTGCCGTAGAACACGCGGTAATTCGTGAACCCCGGCTTGGCCTTCTTGTCGCCGGGCATCATGTACGTCTTCACCATGACCTGCGACAGCTTAATGTTGTTCTCGCTGTCCCACGGCTCGTCGAGCTTAAATTGCTTGTACAAGTTGTCCTGTTCGAGGTACGGCAGAATGGCGACGCGCCAACTCAGCAGTGGCTTGCCCTTCTTGTCCACGATGGCCGCCGGCGGCAGCATGCCGGTCGTGTCGTGATAGTTGTGGAGGGCCAGCCCGATTTGTTTGAGATTGTTCGCCGACTTCATGCGGGTGGCGGAGACTTGAAGCTTGCCGATGGCCGGCGCCGCCATGCTGGCGGCCAAGGCCCCCGCCCCGAGGAGCGACTTGAACTGCGGCGGCAGCGGTTGGCTGAGCGCCAAGGCGTTCTTTTGCCGCTTCACGGGCTTCGCCTTCAGAATGTCTTCGGCGTGTTGCAGCGCCCCGAGGCCGAGCAGGCTGGCGGCGGCTTCCGGCAGGTCTTCGATCTTGCCGGGTTTGCCGTCGCCCGTGACTTTTTCCAACAGCGTCTTGCGCGTGTCCGTGATGAGTTCGAGGGCCATCGCCGTCGCGGCGGCCACGGCTTTTTCGGCCGCGTCGGCGTCCTTGGCGTCGCCGTAGCTCGCGGTCAGGTGCAGGTGGCCGTCGCCCGCCAAGTCCATCGACACGGAAATGCCGGTCGCCATGAACAGGGGCTTCAGCGGTTCCGGCAGGCGGCCCGTGATTTCTTCGCGGGCCTGCGGGGGCAGCCCTTCCAAGGAAACGCCGATCACCACAGGATCCGACGAGGCGTTCGCCTTTTCCAGAGTCGCCCGCTGCGGGCCGTCGGCCTTTACGTCCTTCGTGTCGCACATTTCTTGGATGCCTTCGAGCATCCCGAAGGCGACGATCTTCGGGGAGACGAACCGCACGGCGATGTAGCCGTCCTCGTCCGTCACGAAGTCCGCGAACTTCCCCTTTTTCTTCACCACTTTGTCCGCGAACTGGGCCAGGAACTTCGTCTGGTCCAGCGGCTCCGTGAGTTGCAGGATGCCGACGAACTTCATGTCCGGCGGGCCGTTCTCCAAGTTCGTCGCCGGGTGATAAACGGTGAGCCGGTCCACGGTGGACAACACGGGGACGAACCGCTTGTCGAAGGCGGTGACGGCGTCCGTCCCGGCCTTCGCGAAGATCATGCGGACGTCCTTGAGGGCGTCGCTCTTCCACAGGTCGGCCAGTTTCACATGCCCGACCACGAGGGCGTCGGCCGGCACGAGGGCCAAGTCCGGGGCCAGCGGGGCCGTTTTCCCCGATTCCACTTGGGCGACGGCGGGCAGAGAGAAAATCATCAGCCCGAACAGGGCGAAACATCGGACCATGAGAACTCCTAGGTGTCTGTTCGCGGTTGTAATTACTTGAGGGGCGGGATCACGTTGCCGTCCGCGGTTTGCACCAGCCAGTGCCAAACCTTGTCTTCGATCTTCTTCGAGAGAGCACGCACGGAGCCGTCCCCGAAGGCGACGTTGCACATGTCCTTCTCGAAGTACAGCAGCGGGGCGACCGGCTTGGCCGGGTCGTACTCGATGTCCTCGGGCTTCGACCACGACACGCCCTTGGCGGCCTCGACAAACATCAAGGTGTTTGACGTACCGTCCGGGATTTGGGCCAGCTTGAAGCCCTTCACCACGTCGAACATGGCCCCGTTGCCGACGAATGCCAAGTAGTGCGTCAGGCCCTTTTTCTTGTCCTCCGAGTTGTCCTTGCCCTCCTCGTAGGGAAGGAGGAAAAGCGGCGGCATCTTGTCCACGAGTTTGATGTTGTTCTCGCTGTCCCAAGGCTCGTCCAGCTTGAATTGCTTGTACAGGTTATCCTGCTCGATGAACGGCAGGATCGACACCCGCCAACTCAGTAGTGGCTTGCCCTTCTTGTCGCAAATAGCCGCCGCTGGGCCGACGACAAAAGTGTCGTGGTAATTGTGGACCGCAATCGCCAACTGCTTCAAATTGTTGATGCTTCGCGATTGGGCGGCGGCGGTCCGCACGCCGAGGACGCCGCTGATGATCGGCTTTAGCATGTCCGCCTTGGCCGGGACGGTGAGGGCGACATTCGTCTCGGCGCCGGCCCGCATGACCTCGGCGCCCTTAATGGCCTTGTGAACTTCCCGCAAGGCCGGGAAGATCGTCTCCGCGTCCGGCGGCGGGTTCTTGTCTTCGAACATGTTAGCCAGCGTGTCGTCGGCCAGCTTTTTGAGCAGGTTGAGGCTACGCTCGGCATCCTGGGCCTTCTCGGCGTTCTCCGCGGTGAATTTCGCCTTGAGGGCCAAGTCCTTTTCCGTGGCGGCCGTCAGCATGATGACCTTGGACTTGAACAGCGGCAGGAACGGCTGAAGTTCCGGCGGGGCGGCCGTGAAAATTTCGTTCGGCAGCCCGCTCGGGTCGATGCCGAAGGTGAGCGTGTTGGCCGGATCTTTCGCCGCCTTGATGACCCCGGCCAGCGCGCCGTCCTTGGCCATGCCGGCGCCCTTCACGAAGTCGGCCGCCAGCGACTCGTGCAGCACCGTGAACTGCGTCGGCGCCGTGAAGTGCAACTTGAACTTCCCGGCGAGCGGGATCGTGTCGTCCTTCATCTCCCCCTTGGCCGTCCGCAGGCCGGCCAGCAGTTTCACCTTGTCGTAGGGCTGCTTGGTGACGACCTGCACGACGAACAAGGTTTCGTCCCCCGGCCCCTGCGGCATCTTCGGGAAGCTGAACGTCACCGTGTCGAGTTGGTCCGGCGTCAGCCCGGTCTCCTTCTCCACATTCTTGAGCGCGTCTTCGAGCGGCTTGGCGAACTGCTTCCGCAAGTCCTTAATGAGCGGGTGGTCCCACAGGACGGCGGCCCGCCCGTGGATCAGGACCGCCGAATCGGGGGAGACGCGGTCGAGTGGGGACGCGGCGGCCGGGGCGGCGTGCGCTTCTCGCGGCGGAAGCGGCTGCCACGCGAGCAGGGCCGTGAGAAGGCCGAGCAATCCGAGGCCGGACGCCGCCTGTTTTAGGGAGATCGTCATGGGGTAACTCCGGACAGGCCGTCGAAAGATGGGACTTTTATCTGGACAAGACGCCGTACCTGAACTTTGATTTCACCAGATCGCCGGGGAAATGTCCAACCAAAAGTCGGCCGGATCGGCGGGAATATGAAGGCACCATTTAAAAATCGTTTTGCACTTCGCTCGGTTCGATCTGCGGTCGTCAAAACAAGACTAATCACTTCGTCGTCGAGCTGGCGGACGCCTGAATTGCTTCTATCACAATGCGAATCGCGTTCCTTCCAGCCCGAGTGACGGGTTCATTCCGTTTATCACGCTGACCCAAAACCACTTTTGGCAGTCAGCGGTAAGAATTCCGTGCATCATGCCCCAACGACTATTTCGGTTGGACGAGATCGCAGCCGCGGTGTGCGGCGCCGTCACGAACGCCGTCGGTACCGTCTCGCCACTCCCCGAAGATTTGCTCGGTCGGCTCGCCGAGTGGGACCAAGAAGTTGCCGACCTGCGCCGTGATATGGGGCGGCAGGCGGCCCTCTTGGGTGAACCCCTGCCCATGTGGACGAACCGTGCCGAATTAGAAGTGATGATCGCCGATTTGGCCTCGTGTGAAATGGCCCCCCGTCGCGCGTTTTGGAATAGAGTCGCCGATCAACTTCGGGCCGGCCGGTTCGCACACAAAGCCCCGAAGCAGTCTCATCGACTTAACGAACACCGGTTGGCCGCCACTGCGGCGTGCGAAGTCGCCGCCGGGCGAGCGTCGGCCGTTCCAGCCGGGCCGGGCGAGGCGGCCGATTGGCTTGCGTGGGCTCTCCGTGAGCCACCAGACCACTTCGCCGCGATCACCGCGGCGGTGGCGGTCGTCGCCCCGGAACTCGGCGAACTGTTGGAGGAAGCCCACCCCGACTGGTGGGAGCCGGCCTTCGCCCTTCCCCCGACGGCCATGACTTTCGAGGACCGGAGCGCCGAGGTCGCCCCACAGCCGGCGGGGACAGAGCCGGTCCCCCCGCCTGCGCCGACCGACTCAGAATTGGAGCGGACTCCCCAGCCCGCTGAAGAACCAGTCATCGAGTCACCCAAAGCACCTGCGGAAGAAGAACCTCCGCCGGCGTCCCAAGCCACTCTTGCTACCCCCCAAACAGACTTGGAGGCTGTAGCGGCTCCCCCGGCCGATGTGGCGTCGGTCCGGCCGCTGCCCCCAGAATTGTGTTCATTGGAAGCCTTTGGCCAGGCGTATTGGATCGACCCGCGGGTGGGCGAATGCGTGCCGGCCCCGTGGGCCGACCCGGCCGCGTTCGCCGCGAAGACGGCGGCCGCACTTGAGAAGGCGATGGCCGCCGCGGGGGCCGACATGGCGGCCCTCGGTCCGGCGGCCGTCTTCGCGACGGCACTTGAGGAATTGGGGCGGCCGGCCGTCCGCCCAGTCACCTTGGCGGACGCCGCGGACGTCTGGGCCGAACCGCTGCGGACCAGTGTCGGCCGGAATGAGGGCCGGGCGTGCGCCGTCCGCGCCCCCGGGGCGAACCCGGCGGAACTGCGGTTGTCGCTGGTGTTGGAGGCAATGCGGCCGAGCCGGGACGACGAGCCTGGGCCGCTCTGTGGGCCGGAACTCGACGAAGTCGTCGCCCGCGCGGGGTTCGCCAGCGAGCCGCTACGGGACTTGGTGCGAGGCCTGCTCTTGTTCCACGTCACCGCCCAATCGGAGTCCGACCCGCTGGCCCAACTGCGGGCCGCGCTCAGCCGGAAGCCGGTGCCGCCGACGGACTACGCTGCTGAAATCAAGAAGAAGCGGGACGCCCTTCACGAGGAGATCAAGCGGGTGCGGCTGAACGCCGGCAGCGCGTACGTCGGCGGGTTCCAGCACTGCAAAAAGGCGTGGGACGTGTTCATGGAGTTTTTGCTCCCCGGCCTGCGCGATTTGCACGCTTCCGGGCCGGCCGCATGGGACGCCGACAAGCTGGCGGCGTGGCTGACCGCGGTCCTCCCGAAGTACCACGACATCGCGACGCGGCACGAGGCGAAGATGCGGTCCCGCAAAATGATGGACCGGGTCGCCGAAAAACTGGTCGCCCAAGTCCGCGACTTGAACGACCTGATGCGGACGTCGCGGGCCGCCGCCGCCCCGGCGGCGCGGGAGGAAATCGGTGCCCTGCGGCGGCACGCCGATGCCTTGATCGCGGGCGGGCGGCTGGCGGTTCCGGACGAAGAAGTCGGGCGGCGACTGCTGCTGGCGGCGGTTCAGCCGGCGACCGGGGGCCCGCCGCCCCACCCGCTGGAAGCCCCGCCGGGGTACTTTGCGGCCACGCCCGATTTGCTGCTCCTGCTGCCGGCCTCAGCCGCGCCCGACGGCGGGGCGGGAGAGCCGCCGCGGTTCGACGGGCTGGCCCCCGGCAGACGGGCCGCCGCCTTACTGCTCGCCGGCGGGGTTCCCGCCGTCACGCCGCCGCCCGCGACGTGGGCCGACGTCGCCCGCGATTGCCGGGCCGCCCGCCGGTACGATCTGCTCGCCGCCACCCTCGGCGACATCCCCGGACCGGACCGGGCGGACGCGCTCACCGCCGGGACAGACACCATGATCAGCCAGAAGCGGCGGCTCAATGTGGGCCGTCGGCACTGGCGGGACCTCGCGGACTTGCAGGTCAGCTTTCACCAAACCGTCAAAGGGGTGCTGGACACTGCGGACGCCGCCATTGGCGACGGCGACCCGGACAAGCTGGCGCCCGACGCGCGGCTCACCGCCGCGTGGCTGGATTCGCTGGTCGCCGACCTCGACCGCGTCAAGGGGGAGGCCGTCGCCGGGTGGCGCGCAGCGATTCGGAATGACGGCGGCCTCAAGATGGAGGCGAGGCTTCGGCTCTTATACACATACCCGGTGAAGGTGTCCCGTCCTAAAGTAGGAGGAGGTGAATCCACGTCAAGCGGC
>JAYTTY010000236.1:0-1984 GCA_043744795.1 Zavarzinella sp.
CTGCGACGGATGCCAACAGCGACCCCCGCCTAAATTTCCCTCTGCCCCGGCCGGAAACCTACCCTTGTAAGGGGTTAGGGGGTGAGGTTGCCTTTCGGCGTTGTTCACCCCGAAGACGCCCGGTGGTACAGCTCCGTCTTCTCCTTCAGCCGGCGGACCACGTCGCCGCTCATGGCGCCGGGCCACATGCGCCACTGCCAGTTGCCCTCGGCCAAGCCGGGGGTGTTCATGCGGGCTTCGGAGCCGAGGTTCAGCAAGTCTTGCAGCGGGGCGATCGCGATCTCGGCGACGCTGGCCCACGCCATCGTCATCAGGTCGTCGGCCACCGTGTCGGGCCGGGTGTGCATGTAGCGGTGCAGCCAGTATTTCGGGCCGTCGCCGGCCGTGGCGTACCAGCCGCGGGTCGTGTCGTTGTCGTGCGTGCCGGTGTAGGCCACGCAGGAAGTGGTGTAGTTGTGCGGCAGGAACACGTTCTTCGGCTCGTCGAACGCGAACTGCAGCACCTTCATGCCCGGCAGTTTGAAGTTGTCGCGCAGGGCGTACACGTCCGGGGTGATCTCCCCCAAGTCCTCGGCGATCAGCGGCAGGTCGCCGAGTTCGGCCCGCAGTTTGGTGAACAGGTCGGCGCCCGGCCCCGGCGCCCACTGGCCGTGCAGGGCGGTCGTCTCGCCGGCGGCGACTTGCCAGCCGGCGGCGAAGCCGCGGAAGTGGTCGAGCCGGATCACGTCCACGAGTTCCAGCGTCGTCTTCACGCGGGCCAGCCACCACGCGAAGCCGGTCTCGCGGTGGGCGTCCCAGTCGTACACCGGGTTGCCCCAGAGTTGGCCGGTCGGGCTAAAGTAGTCCGGCGGCACGCCGGCCACGACTTTCGGCCGCAGCGCCCCGTCGAGTTGGAAGAGATTCGGGTTCCCCCACACGTCGGCCGAGTCGGGGGAGACGAAGATGGGGATGTCGCCGATCAGGCGCACGCCCTTGGCGTTGGCGAACTTCCGCAGGGCCGCCCACTGCCGGAAGAACAGGAACTGGGCGAACTGGTGGTACTCGACCTCGTCGGCCATCTCCGCCTTGGCGAAGGCCAACATGCCGTCGCCGCGGTCCCGCCGCTGGAACTCGGGCGGCCAGTTCTGCCACGACTCGCCGAGGCGGGCGTCCTTGACGGCCGTGAACAGGGCGTAGTCGTCCAGCCACTCGCGCTTGTCGAACCGGAAGGCGTCGTAGGCCTCCCGCAGGTGCCCGGCGTGGCCGTCCCGGAAGTTCTCCCACGCCCGCCGCAGGACGGCCTTCTTGAAGGCGTTGACGGCCGGGTAATCCACGCGGTCGGGGTGGAAGTGGAAGCCGGTCAGGTTGTCTTGGTGCAGAAGGCCGTCCCGCAACAGCAGTTCCGGGCTGATGAGGGCGGGATTCCCGGCGAAGGAGCAGAACGACTGGTACGGCGAGTCCCCGGCCCCGACCGGCCCGAGCGGGAGCATTTGCCACCACGTCTGCCGGGCGGCCACCAACTGCTCGACCCAGTGGTACGCTTCCGGGCCGAGGTCGCCGACGCCGTAGGGGCCGGGCAGGCTGGTGACGTGCAACAGCACGCCGGAACTGCGGGTAAACCGTTCGGACATTCCGGCCCCTTGGAGCGTAAGATGACGCCTGGCCTTCGGGCCGGAGAGGGGCTGCCGGGATGGCGACGCCGAGCGACGGCCGGCCGGGTCCGAGTCCGGTCGAAGGACGGGATTACTATATCGAGAACGGCCGGTGGGTCTTCACCGCCGAGTACCACGCCCGCCGCGGAAGCTGCTGCGGCAGCGGGTGTCGGCACTGCCCGTTTTGGCCGAAGCATGTGGAAGGGACTCTTGTCTTGGCGAGCCATGAGCGTGAGCGATTGGAGTTTGGTGGCTGACTCCAATCGCTAACGCCTGACAGTTCATCACATCTATTGGCATTGACGGGGATCGGAAACTGGAGTCCGATGGTCTTCTCCGGAGGATCTTGACGA
>JAYTTY010000237.1:0-7599 GCA_043744795.1 Zavarzinella sp.
CCGGGTGATGCGCTGAAGCGCAACACCCGGGGCCTCACGGCCCTCGGCTCGCCAAGACCGCCGTTCTCACTTCTTCTTCGCCGCGCCCTTCTTGGCCGCCGTGGCGACGACCGTGGCGACGGTTTTGGCCACCGCCTTGGCCACGGTCGGCTTCTTCGCCGCCGGCGTCTTGGCGGCGGCCTTCTTCGCCGGGGCCGGCTTCTTGGACAGGCCCAGGACCTTCTTGACCGGCTTCACCACGGCGTTCTTGGCGGCCGTGCCCACGTCTTCCACGGTGTTCGCGACCGACTTCGCCGTCTCGGCGGCGCCGACGACGGCCTCGGCGATCTTGCCCACGGTGCTCACGACCTTGGCCACGCTCTCCACGGTGTCGGCCACGCGGACGACCGCATTCTTCTTCGCCATGATTGGTCCTCGCTGGATGTGCAGGCCCGCGACCGGCGGGCCGATGCGCGGAGTATACCACGCGCGCGGGCGTCGCGCGAGGGGGCTTTGGGGCCGCGGGAAACTTTTCGGGGGAATTGGCCAGAAAGGAGGCGGCCCCGCCGTCCGGCGGGGCCGCAGGGGCTCACGTCACGACACGACCGTCAGCATGGCGAGGGCCGTCTCCGTTTCGCCGACGGCGTTCACGAACACCGCCCGGTACAGGCGGTTGGTCGGGCCAGTCGGCAGGCCCTTCGTGGACACGGTCAGCGTCGTAGTTGTTGGCTTCGCCGGGACGGCCGGATGCGACCCGCGCGCCGGGACCGCCGCCCTCGCGGGCGTGACCACCACCGTCTCGCCGTTAGCCTTGGACACGGCGGTGAACGTCATGCCGCCGTCCGTGCTGACCTGCCACATGACCGTCTCCTTGGCCGCGTTGAGGCCCGCGACGGCCGTGAACGTCGCCTTCCCGTTGGCCGAGAACGCGTTCAGAGGGCTGGTCGCCACCGTCGGCGGGGCGACCGTGGTCACCGTCGCGACCGGCGTGAAGGCGGTCTTGCCCGCCGTGGTCATGGCCGCCCGGTAAAGCCTCACGGGGGCGCCCGGCACCGTCGTGACCATGAGCGTCGGCGTCGCGGCGACGACGGTGTACGTCTTGCCCTTGTTCACGCTCACCTCCCACTGGAAGGTGTCCACCGGCGCCTTGAGCTTGGACTTGGCGACCAGCGTCACCGGCGTCCCGGCCCGCACGCTCACGGCTTGCGTCGTCTTGTAGAGCGTCACGGTGTTGTTCACCGTCAGCCGGGCCGCGGGGGTCACGGCGACGCCGGCGGCGTTCTTAAACACGGCCCGGAACAGGTCGCCGTCCTTCGAGGCGTCGGCCTTCTTAACCGTGTACGTCAGGCCGGTCGCCGCCTTGGGGATGTTGCTGTACGTCGCCCCGTTGTCGGAGCTGTACTGCCATTGCACCGACGTCTCAGTGCTGCCGGTGGCGTCCGCCGAGAACGTGACCGACTTGCCGACCACGACCTTCTGGTCCTGCGGGGGGGTCAACACTTCCAAGCCGGCCTTCGCCGTCACCGTCACCACGTTGGAGGTCGCGCTGCCGGCGATATTGGTGAAGACGGCCCGGAACTGGTCGCCGACGCGGGCGGCCGTCGTCAGCGTGGTCGCCGTGGCGCCGGGGATGTTGGCGAAGGTCATGCCGCCGTCGGTGCTGACTTGCCACTGCACCGTCGGGGCCGGGTTGCCGCCGGCCGCCGCCGTGAACGTGACGGTGGCCACGGCCCCGGCGAAGCCCTGTTGGTTGACCGGCTGCGTCGTCACGACCGGGGCGGTGGCCACGGCAATGTTGACCGTGGCCGTGGCGGTCTTGTCGCCGTCGCTGACGGTCACGTTAAACGAGTCGCTCGTCCCGGCGGTGTTGTCGTGCCGGAAGGTGACGACGCCGGCGTTGACGTCGGCCTGCGTGAACGTCCCGTTGACCGCGAGGTCACCGCCGTTCAGCCGGACCGAGCCGTGGGCCGGGGCGGCCGTCAGGGTGAAGGTGAGTTGGGCGGCCGTGTTGTCCACGTCCGTCGCCTCCAACTTGGCCTGGGTGATGGCGACCGACGCGCCTTGGATGACCGTCACGCCCGTGTTGACCGCGATCACCGGCTTGTCGTTGACGGCCGTGACCGTGAGGCTCACCGTGGCCGCGGCGCTCGTCCCGCCGACGGCCGCCCCGTCGCTGGCCGTGAACGTGAAGTTGTCCGGCCCGAAGTAGTCTTGGGCCGGCATGTACGTGTACGCCCCGGTCGCGGTGTTGAACGCGGTCAGCGTCCCGTGCGTCGGCCCCGTCCCCACCGCATACGTCAGCGTCTGGGCGGGCAAGTCCACGTCCGTCGCCGACACGGAGGCGGGCACGGCCGTGTCCTCGGCCGTCGTCTGCGAGGACGCCGCCGCCACCGGGGCGTCGTTGACGACCGTGACCGTGAGGCTGACGGTCGCCGTGTTGCTCGTCCCACCGACGGCCGCCCCGTCGCTGGCCGTGAACGTGAAGCTGTCCGGCCCGTTGTAGTCCTGGGCCGGCTTGTACGTGTACGCGCCGGTCGCGGCGTCGAACGCGGTCAGCGTCCCGTTCGTCGGCCCCGTCCCCACCGCATACGTCAGCGTCTGGGCGGGCAGATCCACGTCGGTCGCCGACACGGAGGCGGGCACGGCCGTGTCCTCGGCCGTCGTCTGCGAGGACGCCGCCGCCACCGGGGCGTCGTTGACGGCGGACACCGTAATGGCGACCGTGGCCGGGGCGGTCGTGGTCTCGGCGTCGCGGGCCGTGAACTGGAAGCTGTCCGACCCGAAGTAGTTCACGGCCGGCTTGTACGTGAACGCCCCGGTCGCGGTGTTGAACGCGGTGAGCGTCCCGTTCGTCGGCGGGGTCACCACCGCATAGGTCAGGGTGGCGTTGTCCGGGTCGCTCGCCATCGCCGTGTCGGTCAGGTCCGTGTCCTCCAGCGTCGTCAGGCTGGAGTTGGAAGCCGTCGGCGGCTGGGAGTGGACGGTGATCGTCGCGGTGTCCATGGCCATCTGGGCGGGGCCGCCGGTATTCCCCAAGTCGTTCGTGGTCATCGTCAGTTTGACCGGGCCGGCTGCAACGCCGCCGGCGTTGAAGAACACGGCGGCGGGATCGACGAACGTGGCGTTCAGGCGGGACAGCGGGGCGGTGAGTGTCAGCGTGGCCGTGTTGTCCCCGGCGATATGGGAGCCGTTCAGGCCGTTGGTGACGTCGTCCCGGATGTGCAAGACGCCGCCGTCTACGTGCAAAGTGACTTTCACGTTGGCGACGTCGGCGTCATCGTCGGCGACGGCCAAGCCGGTCAAGGCCAGTTGCGACCCCGTGACGACGCTGAACGTCGGCGGCACCGTGTTCTTCGGGGCGTCGTTGACGGCCGTCACCGTGACCGTGATCGTGCCCGTCGAAGTCAGCGCCCCGTCGCTGGCGGTGAAGGTGAAGCTGTCCGGGCCGTTGTAGTTCAGGTTCGGCGTGTAGGTGTACGCCCCGTTGGCGGCCACCGTCACCGTCCCGTTCGCCGGGTCCGACGCTTTCGTGAACGTCAAGTTGACGTTATCAACGTCCGTCGCCGTCACCGTGCCGGAAACGGCGGTGTCTTCCAGCGTCGAATTCGAGCCGTTGTTGGCCACCGGGGCGTCGTTGACCGCCGTGACCGTGAGGCTGACCCCGGCCGGGGCGGACGTGAGCACTCCGTCGTTGGCCGTGAACGTGAATGCGTCACTCCCGTTGTAGTTCAAGTTCGGCGTGTAGGTGTACGACCCGGTCGCGGCGTCGAACGCCGTCAGAATACCGAACGACGGCCCCGCGAACACCGCGAACGTGAGCGGGTCATTCTCGGGGTCCGTGCCGGACACCGCGCCGGACACGGCATTGTCTTCCGTGGTCATGTTCGAGCCGGTGGTCGCCGTCGGGGCGTCGTTGACGGCGGTGACGGTCACGGTCGTATCGACGGGGGCGCTCGTCCCGGTGACGGCGTTGCCGTCGTTCAAGACGAACCGGACCGTCCGCGGGAGTTCGGACGGATTTTCAGTCACGGTGCGGAAGGTAATGTTTTGCAGCAGCGCATCGACGACGGCCTTCGTGGCGGCGGAACTGGTAAAGGTGACGACAAGGTTGCCGCCCGCCGTGCCGACGGCGAACGTCCCGACGGCCGCGCCGCCGTACGTCACGTTGGCGCCGGAGACGCCGATTTGGCCGGCGCCCGTCCCGACGTTCTTGATGCCCAGTTCGTCGCTCGCCGTGCCGTTGGCGAACAGGCTGACCGTCAGCACGCCGCCGTTGAAGTTCGCCTCGTCGGGGTCCGCGACCGACGCATCCGGGTCGATGACGACGGCCGGGGCGTTCTCGGTGTAGTCGGCGAATACCGCGGCGGGCAGCGTGAGGACCGGGGCCACGTTCGGGAGCAAGGCGAGTTCGGACGGGGAAATGCCGGACGGCGTGCCCGGCCCGGTGTTCGGGAAGTCGGAACTGCTGACCAACGTGCCGGCCGCGGAGCCGTCGGCGTTGAATTTGGAGATCGACCCGGCCAAGACGGGCGGGAAGGCCGGCCCGAGGTTGGCGGTCAGCAGGTGGCCGCCAGCGTCGTACAAGGCGTCCGAGGGGAACTGGAACTGGAGGCTGTTGGCCGCGGTGAAGACGTGGTCGAAGGCGCCCGTCGTCTTGTTATACTCGAGCACTTGTCCGATGTTCGAGGTGGCGCCCAAGTCCACGACGAGCAAATTGCCGTCCGCCGCCCACGTCAGGCCGGCCGGGGTGTTGAGGCCTTCCGCGCCGCCGGCCGCGACGAATGTGGACTGTGTCGGCGTCGTGGTCGCGGCGGCGAACTTGGCGACGGAGCCGGCGCCAAAATTGCTGACGTAGAGCGAGGTCGTGTCGCCAACCTTGCCGAAGACCATGCCGGACGGCTGGACCAACCCGGAACCGAAGGCGGTGAAGTTGTTGACGACGGCGTCGTAACTGAGGACGCCCGCCGTGTTCGTGATGTCGAACTTCACGACCTTTCCGGTCGTCGAGGATTGGCCGCCGTTTAAGTTGACGTACAAGTCGCCATCCGGGCCGAACCGGAGGCCGGCCGGCGAGAAGGACGGGGCGCCGGCCGTGACCGCGATCGGGGCCAGCACGGCGGCGTCGATAAAGGTCGAGAAGGTTTGCGTGTCGAAGTTGTAGCGGAGAATATTGCCGCCGAACTGGTTGCTGATGTACAGGTTGCCGTCCGGCCCAAGTTCCAGCCCGGCCGGGCCGGCGGTGTCGCCGGAATTGGCGGCCGCGAGCGTGCCGGTGAGGGCGCCAGTTTCGGAGTTGAATTTGTAAATCGCACCGTCGAAGAACGACGACGCGATCAGCGTGGCGTCCGGCGTGATGCGGGATTCCATGGTTTCCAGTGTCAGCCGTGGCTTCCTGGCGGTGTCAGAATTTTTTTTCGCGGCCAACGGGCCAAACACGAGCCGAAACATGCAAAACTCCGGAAAACAGGGCGGGGGGTTAACGGGCGCGATTCGGGGAACGGGACTAAATCGGCGGGACGGAAAAGATGGAAATAGTTGTCCGGCCTTGTCTTATGGCTGTTTCTCCGCTTAATTTACAGCCGCGGAGGGCCGTGTCAAGCAATGACACGCGCACCGAATCTCTGAACAAGACGGTGGGGCACGGCCGTCTATTCATGCCACGGGGAGGAGCGCCGCATGAATTCGGGACGAACGACGAGGACACCCGGCCCGCGAATGGCCTTCACGCTGATCGAGTTGCTGGTGGTCATCGCCATCATCGCCGTCCTGATCGGGCTGTTGCTGCCGGCCGTGCAGAAGGTCCGCGAGGCGGCCAACCGCATGAAGTGCGCCAACAACCTCAAGCAGGTCGGGCTGGCGCTGCACAACCACGAAAGCGCGATGGGTTACTTGCCGCCGGTCTTCTCGGCGACCGTCAAGCCGCCGTACGTCGGGGTCGTGCCGGCCTACTTTTACTCGTGGGGCGTGCTGGCGTACTTGAACCCGTACTTGGAACAGACCGCCATCTACAACCGGATGAACCTCAACCTGCCGATGTACGGGCTGCCGTCCTTGAACATCCTCCCGGAGAACCAGTTCGCCGTGCAGCAAACGGTCCCGCTCTTCCTCTGCCCGAGCGATAAGATGCAGCCCGTCGGCGGCGGGTACGGCGTGCCGGTGTTCGGCCCGGTCAACTACGGGGCCTGCACCGGCACGGGGACGACCAACGGCGCCGCGCCCTACGGCTCCCCGTGGGACGCGGACGGCCTGTTCCGCGCCGCGACCCCCACCGTCTTCGCCGATGTGACGGACGGCCTCTCCAACACGGCCGCCTTCTCGGAAAGCACGCTGGGCGAGGGGCCGGAGTCGGCGTTCGGCGCCATCCCCGGCAGCCCGCAAAAGGTCTACGCCAACGTGAGTCCGCCGCTGACGCCCGCTGCCTGCGCCGGGGCCAACCAGTGGAACGTGCAGAAGCGCCGCGGCTACCTGTGGGCGTCCGGCGAAATCCGCTGTTCCAGCTACAACCACTACTACTTGCCGAACGAGCCGACCTACGACTGCGTGGCGAACCTGAGCACGCCGGGCCAGCAGCAGTACACGGCCGTCGGCTTCAAGGCGGCGCGCAGCAACCACGCCGGCGGGGTGAACGTCCTCTTGGCCGACGGGTCGGTGCGATTCGTGACCAACCGCGTCTCGCCGGCCGCGTGGCGGGCCTTGGCGACGCGGGCCGGCGGCGACATCGTGGCCGAGTGACGCCGAACCCCGGTCCCGCGGATATTTCCCGGCCGTCCGCGGCCCAAATGCCGGCGGCCCACTGCCGGATGAGAGGGCCGAATATATTGATAAATTCTGTCGAATTTCGAAGAATATATTGACCCGTCGGGGATACCCTCCGACAATAATCTGCGCTTGGATGCGTGACGGTTGCGCCAAACTTCACCGGTTCCCCCGGTTCGGCGTCCCGTCTTTACGCGATACTACGTCACCGCGACCCGCGGACACGTCCAATCTCTTGGGGCCGAGTTTCAATTTCTTCGACCACTACCTGTCCCAAGGACACTCCGGATGCGACTTTCCACCACGAAATGCCTCGGCGTCTTCGCCGTGGCCTTGGGCGCCGTCTCGCTCATCCCCTTCTCGACGGACATGTCCGCCCAAACCCGGCCGTTCTTCCCCGGCGGTTCCCGCCCCGGCATGCCCAACCCGCCGGCCGTTGGGCCCGGCTACAACCAAGCCATCTTCAAGGGCACCACCACCAGCGGCCAAAACAATAACGGCCAGAACAACGGCAACGGCGGCCAGAACAACGGCAACGGGGGCCAGAACAACGGCGGCGGTCAGCAGTTCGGCGGCGGCGGCCAGAATGGCGGCGGCCAGAATGGCGGCGGCCAAGGCGGCGGCAATAATCAGTTCAGCGGGAACACGCAGAAACTCAACTTGCCCGGGGTGACCACCCAACCCCAGATCGGCGGCACCCAAGTCTGGAAGTACATGCAGATCCAAGGCGTGTCCGGCGGCCAGAGCGGCCAACAGGGCGGCCAGCAGCAG
Source organism: Zavarzinella sp. (assembly GCA_043744795.1). GTDB lineage: Bacteria > Planctomycetota > Planctomycetia > Gemmatales > Gemmataceae > Zavarzinella. The sequence continues at coordinate 7,507 of JAYTTY010000237.1, forward strand.
GGCTTCGGCGGGGGCGGCCAGTTCGGCGGCGGCGGCCAGTTCGGCGGCGGCGGCCAGTTCGGCGGCGGCGGCCAGTTCGGCGGCGGCGGCCAG
>JAYTTY010000238.1:0-7598 GCA_043744795.1 Zavarzinella sp.
GGACGCCGGTCCCACCGCCACACCCCCTGAAAACCGCTCTAGGTAACGAAACCTCGTCACCGATGCGGCGACGATGGGGTCGCGTTACTCAGTCGTCACGGTCAGCCCGTCTTTTTTGCGGAGGATGGCCAGGCCCTTGGCCGTCAGCTTCGTGCCGACGACGGAGACTTCCGCGAGTTGCGGGAACGTCACGAGCGCGTCCGCGGCTTTGTCGGTCATCGCGGCGTTGCCGTCCAGCCGGATTTTCCGCAAGGTCGGGAGCGTTTTCAAGACGGCGACCGCGTCGTCAGTGACGGGCGTATTCGCCACGTCCAATTCTTCAATCGAAGTCGCTTTGGCGAACGCCTCCAACCCCTTCTTGGTCAGCCGCGTGTGGTCCAACTCCACGCGGCTGAGGCGGGTCAGCGTGCCGGCGCCCGTGAAGCCTTCGCCGGTCACGGCCGTGCGGCTGAGGGTCAGGCGGCGCAGTTCTTCCATGCCCTTGAAGGCCTTTAGCCCGGCGTCGGTCACGTTCGTGTCGCTGAGGTCGATCCACTCCAAGTCTTTCAGTTCGCCGACGTACTGGACGGTCCCGTCCCCGACGTTGTTGGCGTGCAGGTCCAGTTCGATGAGCTTGGAGAACGAGCGCAGCGTGACGGCCCCGCGGTCCGAGAAGCCGGGGCACGCGAGTCGCAGGCTCTCCAACCCCTCGTGGTTGCGGAACGGCAACAGGACGCCCTCCGCGAAGCGCCGGCCTTCGACGTGGAGTTTTTTCAGGCCGGCCAACTTCTCCAAGGGCTTCAGGCCGGCGTCGGAGATCAAGTCGTCGGAGATCGTGAGTTCGCGCAGGTTCGGAAACTTGGCCAACGTCTCGACGCCCCAGTCGCTCACCCACGGGCCGCGGACCTCGGCCGTTTCGAGGGCGGTCAGCGGCGCCAACTTGCGGAGCCGCCGGCTGTTCCACTCGACGGCCCCCCAGTTGAGTTGCCGAAGTTTCCGACGCTGCGACAAGAAATCGACGAGCGCCTCCTGGAAGTCCGGGGCCGCGAGGCCGTGCAGCGATTCGAGATCCGCCAGCCCGTTCATCAGGGCGAGGTGCTTCGGCGTCATGGCGACGGCGGGCAATTCCAACGACTTGAGGTGTTTGAACTGCCCGATCACGCCGGCCCCGTTGGCGGTGACGGCCGTGCGGGCCAGGGACAGGTGCGTGAGGGCCGGGGCGTCTTTCAAGTATGCCAGCCCGGCCTCGGTGATTTTGACGCACCCGTCGAGACGGAGTTTTTCGAGCGACTTCAAGTCCCGCAGGTGGGCCAAGTCCTCGTTCGCCAACTCCGCGGCCGCGATCGTCACTTCCACGACGGGCTTGTCGGGCTTCTCCTCGTCGCGGACGGCCTTGCCGTCGAACCGTTTCAGCATGGCGACGGGGTCGGCCGCCGGCAACTTCTCGGCGGGCACGGGGACACTTCCGGGCGTCGGGTCCGGCAACGGCATTTCCGATTGTTGGCCGTCTGCGGCGGGCGTGCCGGCGAGGGCGACTTGGCACTCCGGGCGGGCCTTGGCGACTTTCTCCGCGCCGCCCGCGTCCAAGGCGGTCGCCCGCAGGTCGAGGAATTCGAGGGCGTTGAGCTGGCCGACCAGCTTCGACAAGTCCGCGACGTGTTGCGGCGTGTCCGCCACGCTGAGGGAGCGCAGGTTCTTGCAGGCCGCCAGCGCGTCGAGCGTCGGGGCGTTCAACGCGAGGTGGGCCAGCGACAAGTCTCGCAAGTCGCCGAAGGTCGCCACGGCCGGGAGGCAGGCTTCCGTCGCGGCCGTCGCCGCCAGATTCAGGGATTCGAGTTTGCGGAAATTGGCGGCCACCGCTTTCACGCCGGCGTCCGTCAAGTCGGTGCGGGAGAGGTCGAGCCGGCGAAGCGGGAGGTCACTCAGCGCCGTGAAGGAGCGGTCGTTGATTTTGCAGCCCGACACGTCGAGCGATTCCAGCCCCTTCACGTCGCGGAGGTTGCTCAGGCCGTCGCCGGCGATTGGGTTGTCGGACAGGGAGATGCCCTTCCACCCGGTGAATTCCGCGAGAACTTTCACGTCCTGATTCGTCAAGCCGGCTTCCTGAAAACCGACGGCGGTCAGGCGGGACTTCCCGAGTTGATTGGCGGCCTGCAACACCGACGGGTCGACGGCGTAGCGGCGCAGGTAAATCGCCCGGACGGCGGGCAGTCGCCCCAACCGGGTCAGCAGCGCTTTGGCGGCGGCGGGGGTCGCGAGCGGCCGGCGGGCCGGGTTGCCGACGCGGACTTCTTGCAGCGTGGCGTTCCCGTCCAAGCCGGCCCAGTCGGCGACTGAGACTTCCGCCAAGGTTAGTGAGCGCAGCCCGGGGCAGCCGGCCGCCTGCTTCAACTGCGCGGCGTTGAGCGTCGCCGGGCCGGCGATGTGCAGGGAGGCCACGCGGACGAGTTCGGTCACGCGAGGGAGCAACTTTTCCGTGCCGGCTCGCCACGGGAATTCCACTTCCAGCCCCCCGGACCGCGCGGTGATGGCCACGCCGGCTTGCCGCAGGTCGGCGGCCGCGTGCTGCGACCGCGTCATCTCTTCCACGGTGACGGCGACGGGCCGGAACGTCTTAACGGACTCCGCCACGCGCGCCCGCTGCTCGGCCGTCAACTCCGGCGACGGCACGACGGACACCACATAGCCCGCGGGGTACGGGTTAAACATCCGCCAGACGACGCGGGCGGGCGAGTCCGTTTCCGCGACGAACCCGGCATCCGTCTGCTCGGTGAACGTCCAGTTCTCTTTGGTCAGGCGGTCCTTGGCGGCCTCGGGCGTTTCGTCCAGGCGCTTGACGGAGATGGCGAACGTCGGCCCGCACTGAATCAGGCAGTCGTCGCGGCGGTCGCTGGTCAGCGTGGTGTTGTCGGGCACCTCAATTTTGGCCCAGACGCCGACCGCGCGCAGGTCCAGCGTCTTGTGGTTCGGGCCGACGACCGGCTCGGTGGTCTTGGTGAGAGCCGTGACGACCGTGTCGGCCGTCTGCTCCGTGACGCGGGCGTCGTCCCGCTTGCAGCCGGCGCCGGCGGCGACGAGCAGGACGCCGGACAGCCAATAACGCGGCAAGGGCATGGCCCTCACTCCTTCGGACGGCTCAGGGGAGTTCGAATGTCCGCAATTCTAGCGGTTTCGCCCGGCCGTCACCCGTGAATCCGGGAAACGGGCCACTTGACCTCAGCGCATAAAAATGGCCCGGCGTTTCCGCCGGGCCTTTTCGGTCACTTCTTACCCTTCTTCACGGCCGGCTTGGGCGGAGCCGCCTTTGGCGGCGGGGCCGGGGCCGGCCGGCTCGGCGGCGCGACAATCGGCGCGGGGGCCGGCGGCGGGGCCGCGATCGGTGCCGGCGCGGGGGCCGGCGCCGGCCGCGGGATCACGACGGGGGCGGGGGCGGGGGCGGGGGCCGGAATCGGCGCCGGCCGCGGGATGGCAACCGGCGCCGGGGCCGGGACCGGAACGGGCGCCGGCCGCGGGGCCGGGACCGTCACCGGGGGGGCAATCGACACCTTCGGTTCGACCTTGGGCATCGGGATCACCGGCTTGGGCGCGGGGATCACCGGCTTCGGCTCGACCTTCGGCAACGGATTCGGAACCACCGGCCTCGGCTCGACCTTCGGCAGCGGCATCGGAATGACCGGCTTCGGGTCCACCTTCGGCAGCGTCACCTTGGGATCCACCTTCGGCAGCGGCATCGGAATGACCGGCTTCGGGTCCACCTTCGGCAGCGTCACCTTCGGGTCGGGCGTCGTCCCCTTCGGCGCCACGCCGGCCAGCGGGTGGTCCGCCTTCGGCAGCGTGTGGCCCGGCTTGGCCGGGTCGATCACCGGCGCGGAGACGAGCGGGTGCAAGTTCGTCGGCACGTCCAGTTTCACGCTCCGCGGGGCGGCGGGAGTCGTCCCCCCAGTCATCGGCCGGGTCGAGACCAACTTCACTTCTTGGTCCGACCGCTTCACGCCGATGGTGCGCAGGTCGCGGGCTTGCGTCTGCTGTTGCTTGCGGGCCGTCTCGCTGACCGCCGCCAGTTTCACTTGCGTGGTCTTCGGGGCGTCCTTCAATGTGGACAGCATCTGCACGTTGTTCACGTTCGTGACGTTCTTCACGTTCGTGATGTTGTTGATGACCGTCGTCTGCTGCACGAAGTTGACCGGCGGCCGGGCGTAGTCGCCGCGGTACCGGCCGGCGTACAGGTTGTTCAGGCCGCCGCCGCCCCAGAACGGGTCGCCGCCGAAGCCGATGCTGTAGTGGCTGAACAGCGGGTCGTAGAAGCCGCCCAACCGCACGGTCGCGCTGATGTGGCCGTTCCACGCGGTGAAGCCGATGCTGGCGTAGTTCGGGGCGAAGTAGTCCCCGAAGTAGTAACTGCCGTAGCCGCGGCGGGCGAAGAAGGCCCCGTACAGGCACGGCTCCCGCACGATGTACGTCGGGGCGTACACGTACCCCGGGTCGGCGTAGAACACCGGCGGAATGTAGGCCGGGGCGAACAGCACGCCGCGGGCGGCCAGCGGGTAGTCCCAGTAGCCGTCGATGAAAATGTGCCCGCAGGGCGTCCAGCGGTAGTGGGCCGACTGCCAAATCCAATTGGCCCGGTACGGCGACCAATAGCCCGGCCGCCACACGAAGCGCTGCCGGTAAACCCACGAGCCGGGGATGTACACTTGGTCCGCGGCCGGGGCGGGGATGCTGGCCCCGTCCTCGTCCAACGGCTTCGGGGGCGGCGGGAGGTATTCCAGCTCGGCCTTCTGGGCTTGGACGGGCGCCCACAGGCCGCCGGACCACTGCCAGCCGTCGCCGGCCTTCTGCCAGCTGCCGGGCATCCACGTCCGGGCGGGCGGCGGCACGCGCCAGAAGCCGCTGACCCACACGAAGTCCTTGCGGTCCTCGTCGTAGGCCCAGTAGCCGGGCAGCCACTGCACGTTTTCCCCTTCCGGCTTCTGATCCGGCGGGAGTTCTTCAATGGCCTGCGGCGGCTCCTTGGGGACGACCGGGGACGCGACCGGCTGGCGTTCGCTCGGCTCGGCGTAGGCCTCGTGGACGGGGCCTTTCGCCAACACTTCCACTTCCGCTTCGGCGGCCCGCGCGAGCGCGGGGATCGCCGCGGTGACGGCACACACGGCGAGTATTTTGAAAAGTCTCATTGGGGTGGTTCTCGGACGGTGGGGCGACAGGAACACGTTGCACACAGGGATGTCCGGATACGCATATCTTGCGCCGACACCCATTTTTATTCAAGCGCCGTAAGTTACGCGCAGGGACTGGTTTCGCGCTGCTTGACGTTCAAATAGTTGACCGGCAGCAGCGGGTCGTCGGAATTCTGCTCGCCGACCCACGCCCGCACGCCCAGGAGGTAGTGCAGCATGGCGTAAATCATGGTCGCGCAAAGAATTCCGGCCATCACGGCGGGCGGGATCGGAATCCACGCGGCCAGACTGCCCCAGAAGATGGGGGCGGGGAGCGTCAGGTTGGGGGGAAAGACGGTCAAGGGGCGGCGGGCAGGGGGGGTAAACTCTTTCCCCCATCATAAGGGGTCAGTGAGCGAATTGTCGCCCATGATTTCCGGATTTTCGGGATCGTGTTGGCACGGCGAATCCAAGCCCTCGCACGCCCAGCCCGCCCGAAAGCCGCCCCGGGCGCCGCGCAACACCAAGCCGCGGATTCTGATCTCACACCCCTTGAATGCTTCGCCCCGAAGGGGCGGCAGCCACGGCCACCTCCGTCGGGGCCAGGCCGTTTTCCCGGAATTGTCGATAACTCGGCCCGTCCCCGGCTTTTGCGCTGGCTTGCCCTTCGCCCGCTTGGTAATATCCCCCCATGACCGGCGTTTTCCAGCCGCCCGCGCCAACTCTCCCTTGGGGGTCTTACGTTTCATGAGTCAGTTACCGAGCGAACCGAGCAAGAACGAAAAAGTCTTGTTCTGGGCCAGTTTCATGACGCTGATCGCCGCCGGCATCGGCTTCTCCGTCCGCGGGGCCATCCTCAAGGACTGGGGCCAGCAGTTCAGCTTCACCCAAAGTGAACTGGGCACGATCACCGGGGGCGGCCTCGTCGGCTTCGGCCTCGCCATCATCTTCTTCAGCTTCTTCGCCGACCTGTTCGGCTACGGCAAGCTGATGCTCGTCGCCTTCCTGCTGCACGCCTCCAGCGCCGTCGTCACGTTCGCCGCCGCCCCCGCCTACGCCGCCTACGGCAAGGAAGGGGCCTACTGGTGCCTGTACGCCGGCATGTGGCTGTTCGCCCTCGGCAACGGCACGTGCGAGGCGGTCATCAACCCGCTGACGGCCACGCTGTTCCCGCGCAACAAGACGCACTACCTGAACATCCTGCACGCCGGCTGGCCGCTCGGCCTGATCCTCGGGGCCGTCATCGTCCTCGGGTTCGGCCAGGTCGACGCCCCGATCCGCTGGGAAATCAAGCTCGGCATCTTCCTCGTCCCGGTGCTGATGTACGGCATCCTCATGTGCAACAAGACGTTCCCGCGGTCCGAGGCCAGCACGTCCGGCATCTCGATGGGCACCAGCATCGCCACCCTGTTCGCCCCGGTCCTGCTGTTCCTGTTCTTCATCCACGCGATGGTCGGGTATGTGGAACTCGGGACGGACAGTTGGATCGTGAACATCACCGACCGCGTCCTGAAAGACCCGAACAAGGCGCTGATGGCCTTCATCTGGACCAACCTCCTGATGTTCACCCTGCGGTTCTTCGCCGGGCCGATCGTCCACAAGATTTCCCCCGTCGGCCTGCTGTTCTTCAGCGCCGTCTGCGGCACCATCGGCCTGTACTGCCTCGGCCAGGACTTCACCAGTTCGACGTGGCCGTGGGTCGCCGCCATCACGATTTACGGGATCGGCAAGACGTTCTACTGGCCGACGATGCTCGGCGTGGTGTCCGAGCGGTTTCCCAAGGGCGGGGCGCTGGCCTTGGGCATGTGCGGCGGCATCGGGATGATCTCGGCCGGCCTCCTCGGCGGCCCCGGCATCGGCTACAAGCAAGACTACTTCGCCGTCCAGAAGATCGAAGAACTCTCCCCGGCCGCCTACGGCCGGTACCAGGCGAAGAACGACAAGGGCGAGCCGGCCGTCGCCGGCTTCCCGTTCGTGTCTGATGTCGTCCCGGACAAGGTGCCCAAGGTGGCCGGCATCGACAACGGCAAATTCAAGGTGTTGGAGGACTACCAGGGCGTGAAGGCCGGCAAGGCCAAGACGACCGGGCTGGAGGACGAACTGGCCGTCATTGACGCCGCGCACGGCAAGCAGCTCAACGTCGAGAAGAAGCTCGAAGAGGGCCTGCGGGCACAGCAGGACTGGTGGACAACTCAGGGGTTGCCGCACGAGGCCGAAGACCTGCCGAAACTCGAAGAGGCCAAAACCTTCGGGGCCAAGCAGGCTTTACTATGGACGGCCGCCGTCCCGGCGACGATGGCCGTCTGCTACCTGCTCCTCATCTTGTTCTTCAAGATGTCCGGCGGGTACAAGCAGGACCACATCTGACAGCCGGGCAGTGATTTGACCGAGCAAGGTCGCCAAGGGCGCCAAGGACGCCATCGCAAGATATGGCGTCCTTGGCGCCCTTGCTTTTTTCTCCGG
>JAYTTY010000239.1:0-1979 GCA_043744795.1 Zavarzinella sp.
CCCCTTGGCAAGGGGGGGCCGGGGGGGGTCCAAACCCGCCCCCGGCTCCGACCAAATCAAACTCACTTCACCGGGATCAGCCCCGGCACGTCGGCCGGCTCGCTCACGGTCACGCGGCCGGCCGTGGGGACCACGGGCGGCGGCACGTCGGCCGGGGAGGTCAAATCGGTCAGCGGCGGCAGGCTCATCGGCTTCAACACCGGGAGCGGGGCCGGGTTCGCCGGCACGGGGGCCGCGCCCGTCGCCACCGGGGCCGGGGCCGGGCAGTTGCCGGTGGCGCACTGGCCGCCGGCGGCGGCCGGGGTTCCGCAGTTGCCGCCCACGCACGGGTACGTCCCCGCCAGATTCGAGGTCTTCCACGCCGGCACATAGTTGTGGGCGTCGAAGGTCCGCTGGCCGCGCGGGGCCTCCAGCATCGTCTCCAAGTAGAACTCGAAGTCGTCCGGCTTCCGCGTCTCGGACCCCGGCAGCGGCTTCGGCATCTGGCTGGCGTCAGCCGGGTCGATCAGCCGCGGCGTCAGGATCACGACCATTTCCGTCTCGGAATCCGTCTGGGTGGCGAAGCTGAACGCTGACCCCAAGTACGGAATGTCGCCCAAGCACGGAATCTTGCTGATGGTCGCCTGGGTGCTCGTCTGAATCAAGCCGCCAAGTGCGATCGTCTGTCCCGGCTCCGCAATGATTGACGTATGCATGGTCTGGCGGTCAAAGCCGGGTGTCACGCCGAAGGAAGTCGTCAAGGCGAGGGCCTGATTGACCGAATTCACTTCGATCGTCACGTCCAAGAAAATCTTGCCGTTTCCGTATACGATCGGCGTGCACCTCAAATCGGTCCCGACCTTGTGGGTGGTCACCCCGGGGCCGGTAATGCCCGAAGAGGCACTAATCACGGGGACATCGCCGCCCACCGAGATCATTCCTTCCTCTCCGCTCCGGGCCACGATCGTCGGGGCCGCGACCAACTTCGCCAAGCCCTCCGTCTTCAGCACGGCCAAGAGCGCTTGGAAGTTGCTGGGCACGATGCCAAAGATCAGGTTGGCCCCGCTGGTGGCGGCGACCGTGGCCGCCGCCGGAATCAGCCCGACCGTGCCGCCTGTGCCGCCCGCCGCCCCGCCGCCGCCGCCGCCGCCCGCTTGGGACGAGGTCAGGCCGCCGAGCAGGCTCCCCCCGGAAGTCGTGTTCCCGTTAAAGATGAAGCTCGCCCCGCGACTCCGGGCGCGGGAGCGGTCCACCTTGGCCAGCGTCACGTCGAGTTGGACGTGCGGGACGTTCCCGCCGCCGCCGACCGTCACATGGTTCACCGCGACCCGGAGGCCGAGGGCTTCGGCCAGGGCCGTGATCGTCGCCCGGTCGGCCTCTTGGGCCGCGTACCCGGACAGCACGATCAGCCCGAGGCCGCGGTCCGCGTCGGGGGCGGGGGCGCCCGCTTGGGCCGCCGTCGTCGCCCGGCGGGCCGGCCGCAGGATCGGCGTGATTTCCACCGAGGCAGTCGGGACGGTCTTGCGGATCAAGTCCCGCAACTCGTCGATCGCCCGCTTCCGCAGGGCCTCGTCCTCGGAATCGACGACGAACAGGTAACTTTCCTTGGCCCCGGCCGCGTCCGTCAGGTCCACTTTGCTGGTCCCGGGCGTCCGCCCGATAAGGATCAGCGTGGTCGGGTCGTTGGCGTCGGCGAGCACTTGAACGACCTTGTCGTTCTCGTTGAACGCCTCCTTGATCGGCTTCTTCGACTTCATCTGGAAGCGCGACTGGCTGCCGATGGAGACGATGACCGACCCGTTCTTATCGACGGTGGCCAGCGGCGCCGACGGAGCGGGTCGCTCCTGGGCCGTGACCAAGGGGGCGATTCCCGCCGCCCCGAGGGCGATGGCGGCCGCGACGGCCCACGCCCGTTTCATTTTCGTCAGGTGCATCCGTTCACCTCGGTAGCCAGGGCTGTCGGTCGGGCGGGGGCCGCTGGCTGCGGCCCCCGCCCGGGT
>JAYTTY010000240.1:0-7559 GCA_043744795.1 Zavarzinella sp.
CGATGGCGACTTGTGGGCGAGAGGGCCGAAGACCGGCTGAAGCCGGGACTCCAACGAAGGCACAAACCGGACTTCGCGGAAGGGTTTCGCTTTTGCAGCTACGCTTCACTTCCCCCCCGGCTTTACGAACTCCGCCATCGCGTCCAAAAACGGCGGCAGTTCAAAGTTGCCGAGTTGCCTCATGCGGGCGTTGAACAACTCGGCCGAGGGCTGCTTGTTGTCCGTCTTGGATGTGCGGAGTTCCAGCGACACCGCTTGCCCGAGGGCTTTTTGCCGGGCGTCGGCCGTGTCCGCGGGCGGCAGCATCACCTTTAAGCCAGGACGGCCGCGAAGGCCGTCTTGCAATACGCGGACGGTCCAGCCGGTTTGTTGGGCGGCGAAGTAGTCCAAGTACAAGCCGTCCGGGCCGGGGGGGGCGGCCCGCGGCGTGTTCTTGACGAAGTCGAGCCAGGTCGCGTACAGGCGTTCCGTCTGTGCGGTGTCGAAGGGGAGGTTGCCGAGTTCGGCTTGGAGTCGGCCGCAACTTTCGGCGAGGGGCTTGGCGGCTTTCGCCACGTCGGCCGGGATGCCGAACGGCTTCGCGTCGATGGCCTGTTGCAGGGCCAGGGCCTCTTTCTCGTACTTGGCCTTCGCCTCCGTGAATCCGACGGCCCCTTCCAACGACTTCAACAGTACCCGCGTGCTTTCGCCCGGCCACGCCGGCAGCGACGGGCGGCCGGGGGCGCCTTTGTAGCCGCGGGTTTGTCGGAAGCTCGGGATTTTGAGTTCGTGGTGGCAGGCGTAGCAGTCGAACAGGGCGAAATCGAGGAGGTCGTTCGGGCCGGCCGTGGCCGCGGATTCGGCCAATAGGTCGGCGAACGCCTTCATGGTGCCGACGGCCCCGGTCGCCAGATTACGGGCGTCCGCGACTTCGGCGTCCGCGGGGCGGTAGTGGTACCGCTCCATCGCGGCCTTCGGGTCCAACTTCTCCAGGGCTGCGTTCTTCGCCGCGTGGTAATGGGCCGGCTGGTCCCGACAAAAGGTGACGAGTTCAAACGCGGGCAGCGGCGGGTGTCCGGCCGCGTACATCTCGTGGGTGACGAACTTTCCTTCCTTGATGTTGCCCACATGGCAGGACACGCACACCTCGGTTCGCTTGGCCGGGTCGCGCAGGTCGGTCATCCCCAGTTCGGCTTTTTTGTCGGGCGTGTACCCGCGCCAGTCGGCCTGCACGTGCTCGCCGATCCACTTGTTCGCCGCCCCGTGGCACGACTCGCAACTGACGCCGTAAGCGGTGTAAAATCGCTTGTCGGCCGGCGGGGCTTTCGGGTCCAAGTCCACGGAGTGGCACGCCAGACATGCGGCCATCTTGGTGATGTCGGCCTTCAAATTCTCCTGCATCTTCGCGGCGATGGGGTTGGGCGTACCGTCCTCCGGATCGACGGGGTTGATGCGCCGGAACGCTTGCGAGTGCATATCCTTCTTGTGCCACGTGGCAAACTCATCGAGTTTGACGAACTGCGTGGTCTTCGCCCCGGTCTTGCCCCACTCCTTCTTGGCGTACTCCTGATACGCCAATGACCCCTCGCCGCCGTGACAGCCGATGCAGTGGATGGCGCTTAACGAGTCGCGGACGACATCCTTCTTTGGCTCCTGCGTGCGCGCCGGCTCGCCAGTGGCGAGGATCGCCAAGCAACTCCCGCCGAGGGCGAGGACGCTTAGGAGGCCGAGGCGAAATTGGCGGGCGGTCATGGCCTTGGCTCCGAAAGTCGGTGCAAGTCTTGGAAGAGTTTGAGCACGCGGGCGGGGTCGGTGTCGCGCGGGCTGTCGATCCGGCCGGCGTGGCCGGCCGGGAATCGCAGCGTCCGGCGAAGTTCAAACAACGGGTCCGCGTCGAACAGACTCGTGGGCCTCGCGTATCTCGCCGCCGCCAGGCCGAGGTAATGTTGGGCGGCCTCGTCCCATTCCATGTCCCGCAGTTTTTGCCGGTCGGGCGTCAGCGCGTTGGCCGACAACCCGATTGAAATGGCTTGCGGATTCAACGGCTCATTGACGCGCGACAACCAGCGATCAAGGTCGCTCATCACGTCGGCGGCCTGTCGCCCGATGGCTTTCGGGTCCGGCGTCGGCGATTCGGCCAACGCGGTCAGCGTCTTCATCTTCGCGGCGAGTCCATTTTCCTGCCGCGTGTCGGCCAGCCACGGCAACGTGGCGTTGTACCACGACCCCCAGCGCATGCCGCCGAGGCGGTGCGTGGAAGCCGTCACCGCTTTCCACGATGGCGTCGGCAATTCCTTGTGGCAAGAGAAGCAAGAATACTCCGAGAGTTCCGGCCACGGATTGCCGGTGGTCCCCCGGTCGGCCCGCGTTTTCAGCAAGGCAACCGCCGCTCGGGCGCACGCGATTTGGCCGGCCTCCCACGCCTTTGACTCGAATGCCGGGTCGCGTTCCTTCCAGTGTTTTTGATACCCCGGCTGGTGGTGATAGGCCGTGTACTCGAAAGCCAACCGCGGATGCCCGGCCGCGATGAGGTCGTGGTTCACGTCGCGGTTCTCATCCCCCACATGGCAGGAGGCGCACACGCGGACGCGGAAGCCGAGGTCTTTCAGCGGGTAGAAGCCGTACTCGGCCGCTTGCTGTTTAGGGGAAAGCGACTTCCACCCCCGTTGATAGTGGGCCGTCCCCCAATCCCCGGCCGGCCCGTGACAACTTTCGCAACCGACGCCGACGGGGGACATCAACCGCCGCTCGGGGATCGTGACGGCATCCGGGGCGTGGCACTTCAAACACCGCTCGTCCCGATCAGCCGCCACCACAGGGCCACGTCCCCCCGCCAGATTCTTGGCGATGGTCTTGGACTGGGCGTTGTGCAACACCGCATACGCCTTGCGGTGCGGATCCCCTTCAAACCAAGTAAGCGATTCGCTGCCTGGTTCGCCGACGCTGCCGCCGCCATGACAACTGGCCGCGCTGCACCCCAGATGGCCGACCCCGTGGGCCGGCTTCGGTTGGATTCGCCCGTCCGCGACGGTGAAGATTGGCGTCGATGGGGTGGCCGGCGGTGACGACACGACGGCGGAAATCGCCACGAACAGGCCCATCAGCCCGGCGGCCGGCGTCCAGCGAACGAAGTGGCGTGGCCCCATGAGGATTCGGCGAGGGTGCGCGGGACGGAGGTATGGAAAAGTATATCAGACCGGGACTTGCGCCCGCCAAGACAAAATCGGAACCGCCGGGCGGGAATCGCCGGGCGTGTTCCGATTATGCGTGCGACCCGCGCCGCCGGATTGTTGACGCGCACTCGCATGGAGTGATATACTCTCGGCATCCGATCACCGACCGGAAGGCTCCCTTGCTCCTTGGCGGACACCCGATGGCCCGCCGGCGCTTGGGCCATCTGGGGTTTCTTGTCGTCTGCTTCAGTCTGCCCGCCCTGCTCTGGCCCGTGATGGCCGCGCTGGGAGTGGTGTTGTGGCCCGCCAGTTCCGGCCCCGTCGGGCTGAGCCTCGGGATCGCCGGGGCCGCGATGATCGCCTTCGAGATGCTGATTTGGCCGCGGAAGGGGCTGCGCCGCTTTAAACTCGGTAAGACCCGGAGTTGGATGCGCTGGCACGTTTGGGTCGGGCTGGCCGTCGGGCCGGTCGGCGTAATGCACAGCGGGTATCACTGGGGCGGGCCGCTCACCACTCTCTTGATGGTGTTGTTTATTGGTGTGATCGCCAGCGGCGTCTGGGGGCTGGCCCTGCAACAAGTGCTGCCGCAGAAGTTGCTGGACGACTTCCCCGACGAGACGATTGAAACCCAAGTCAACTTCGTGATGGGACAACACCGGGAAGAGTTCCAAGCCATCGTGACGCGCCTCCCCCTCGACGACCGCGACACGAGCAACTTGCTGTCCGTCGAGTTGCGACACTACCTCGACGCCGGCGACCGAACCCGCTTCGCGTCCGAGCGCGCGTCCGCCCAACTGTTCACGCAGTTGGCCCGGCAGTTCGTGGAATTTCCGGGCGAGATCGCCCGCTTAAAGACGCTGTGCGACGACCGGCGGCGGTACGACCGTCAGGCCCGCCTGCACCGCTGGCTGCACAATTGGCTTTGCGTCCACGCCCCGCTCTCAGTGGCGCTGTGCGTGATTCTCGCGTTTCACGTCGTCACGGCCCTAAAATACTGGTAAACCGCCCCGATGGCCGAGCCGTCCCAGAACCGCGAGCGCGCCCGGCCTTTCCGAAGGAACCGGCAATACTTCCGCTGGGCCACGCCCGTCGGCTCCGCGAAGGCGCGCCTGAGCGTTCTTTTCCTCTTGGCGTCGCTCGGGTGGGTCGCTGTCGCGGCCACGTCCCGCGAACGCCGCAACGCCGTCTGCACGCACGGGCCGATCAGCAAGGCCCACGCCCCGTGGGCCGACCAGTGCGACGCCTGCCATGTGCCGTTCGACGGCGAGAAAGCCGGCCTCTTCGAGACGCGCGAGCGCTGGAACACCTTCCGCTGCGAGACCTGCCACGCCGGCCCCGCGGACTCGCCCAAGGTGTACGCCCCACACCAGCCGAGCAAGACGAATTGGAACAATCTGAACGCCGAGGACTGTTCCCTCTGCCATAAGGACCATCAGGGGGTCGATTTCTCCCTCGCGAAGCCCGGCGACGAGACTTGCACGCAATGCCACGCCGACTTGCAGAAATATCACACCGGCAAGCCGGGAGCCCCGGACATCAGTGATTTTGCCGCCCACCCGAACTTCCGCGTGCTGGACCAAAAGTCGGAGGACATCCGCAGTCTTAAGTTCAGTCACACCGTTCACATGACGCCGGGGCAAGGCGTGAAAGGCCCCGCGACACTTCAGTGCACGGCCTGCCACGAACTTGATCCGGCCGGCTCGACGCGGCAAGTTTACCTGCCTGTCACGTTCGACAAGCACTGTGCGGCCTGCCACGATCTCAACGTCGGCGGCAAGGCCACGCTCCTCAAAGCCGACCTCCGGCCCTTCCGCGTCACGCACAAGGCGACCGCGGGACAACTCAAGGAAGAATTGGGCCAGAAGTTCCTGACCCAACTTACGGCCGCGCAACCCGAGTCGCTGACACTAGAACCCAAGCCCGGCCAACGGCTTGACCCGCCGATTCCCCGCGTGGCCGAGAGCGTGAGAGCCGAAGTGGACCGCTTGACGGCCGAGACGCTGAAAGAGCTATTGGGGTCCGGCGCCCGCTACTGTCAGAAGTGCCACGTCTCGGAACCTACCTCACCGACCACGTTGAAGAAGACGGACGTTCACCCCGTCTGGCTGCCGGCCGCCCGGTTCGACCACGCCAAGCACCGCTCCATGGACTGCGCCGGCTGCCACGCGGAAAAGTTCAAGCCTCTCTCGGCGCCTCTCATGGCGAAGGACGAACTGGAACCGCCCGGCATCCCCGGCATTGACAACTGCCGGACGTGCCACGCCCCGGCCGGCAAGACCGCCCAGGGCCAGCCCGTCGGCGGCGTGCGGCACGGCTGCGTCGATTGCCACACCTACCACCACGGCGACCGGCGCGGGCTGCTCGGCGCCGACGATCTGCTCCGCGGCTTGCCGAGGGACACGCCCCGATGATCGTCCCCGGCCTGAACAAGATTCAAGCGACGCACGGCTACCTGCCGGACGCGGACCTGCACCGCCTCGCGGGCGAACTCGGCGTGCCGCTGTACCGCATCCAAGAAGTCGTCAGTTTCTTCCCGCACTACCGCAATGCGTGGAACCAGCCCTCGACTTTGGACGTGAAAGTCTGCCGCGACATGGCCTGCCACTTGGCCGGCTCCCACGCGCTCACGCAGTTGTTGAGCCGGGAACTCGCCTCGGAGGCCGCCGCGGCCGGGGCGACGGTGACGGTCGAAGGCGTCTCCTGCCTCGGCCGTTGCGACCGCGCGCCGGCCTGCATCGTCGCGCACGGCCACGCCCTCGGCCATCACGAGTGCGTGTACGCCGGCGTGCCCGCGGAAACCTTGGCCGTCACGTTGGCCGAGGGGTTTCACGGCCGGCACGACTTGCCGGACTTGACGCCGGACGGGCCGTACCAGCCCGGCGGCTCGCCCGAAGAATGGCTGATCGACGTGTACGCGAAGGACGCGGCCCTGCCCCGATACGCCGCCACGCGGAAGTTTCTTGACCGCCACCCGACGCCCGTTCCGAAGCCGGCCGCCGACGCCGCGGGCGAGAAGGCCATTCAAGACCGGCACCCGTTCCTGTGGGATTTGAAGACGTCCAACTTGCTCGGCATGGGCGGAGCGGGGACGCCAGCGTTCAACAAGTGGCGCGACGTGTGGATCGCCGCGGGCGAAGAAAAGTACGTCGTCGCCAACGGGGACGAGAGCGAACCCGGCACGTTCAAGGACCGGGAGTTGCTGGTGAAGATGCCACACCTCGTCGTCGAGGGGGTGCTGCTCGGCGTGCTGATGACCGGGGCCACGGCCGGCTTCGTGTTCATTCGGCACGAGTACCACGAACAAATCGAGGCCGTGCGGGCCGCGATTGAGACGGCGAAGGCCGAACTCGCCCAGGTCTTCCGGCTCATCAACCGGCCGTTCCCGCGGCTCGAAGTCTTCGTCAGTCCCGGCGGGTACGTGTGCGGGGAGCAAAGCGCCCTCATCGAAGCGATGGAATCGAAGCGCGGCCAGCCGCGGAACAAGCCGCCGGAACTGCAAACCAACGGCCTGTACGACAAGCCGACCCTCCTGAACAACGTCGAGACGTTCGCGTGGGTGCCGGGCATCCTGCTCAACGGCGGCCAATGGTACGCGGCCTTCGGCAAGAACGGCGGCAAGGGCCGGCGCCTCTTCTCCGTCTGCGGCGACGTTCAGAACCCCGGCGTGTTTGAACTGGACATCGGCGAGCCGCTCGGCACGTTGATCGACCTCGCCGGCGGCCCGCGGCCGGGCCGGTCGCTGAAGGCCGTCGCCACGTCGGGGCCGTCGGCCGGGTTCATGCCCGCCCGCTTCGCGGTGCGGCCCGGCGTCGCCGAGCGGGTGAAGAAGGCCGTCACCGGCAAGAATCCGGGCATGGACAAGATGGTCGAAACCTTCGCCGCCGAGCATTTGATGAGGGACGGTCAAGACGCCGCGTTCGTGGACATCACCGCCTGGCCGCTCGACTTGAACTTCTTCCGCGGCCCGCTGGCCGGGCTGATCGGCGTGCGGACCGAACCGCTGCTCGGGGCCGGCTTGGTCGTCTACGACGACACGCGCGACATGCTGGCCGAGGCCCGCAACTGCAACGAATTCTTCCGCAACGAGTCATGCGGCAAGTGCGTCCCCTGCCGGATCGGCACGCAAAAACTGGTGGAGATCGGCACCGATCTCCTGCGCCGCCGCGACAAAACCCCCGCCGGCGAAACGGCGATGCCACCGGACTTCGTCGAGAAGTTGAACGCCCACTTCGGCGACCTGACGACGACAATCAAGAACACGTCCATCTGCGCGCTCGGGCCGTCGTCGGCCGCGCCGCTGACGACGGTGATGAGTTTCTTCCCGCAAGATTTGGGGTCGAAGCCGAATGCTCAAGAGGGAGTCGCACATGGGTTATGACCCCCCCCGCCCCCCCCTGCCCACGGGGG
>JAYTTY010000241.1:0-7555 GCA_043744795.1 Zavarzinella sp.
CATCGTCAAGATCCTCCGGAGAAGACCATCGGACTCCAGTTTCCGATCCCCGTCAATGCCAATAGATGTGATGAACTGTCAGGCGTGAGCGATTGGAGTCTTCGGCGCCGCCGCGACCGGCCCCGCGTCGTCCTCGATGGTCGCCCACGGGTCGGCGGCCGGGACGGCCTCGACCAGCGGCGGGAGCGTCACCACCGTTCGCGAGCCGTCGCGGTCGAGGGCCAACAATTCGTCGGCGACGGCCTTGGCGGTCGCCGGGCGCTTGTCGCGATCCTTCGCCAGCAGGCGGTGAATCAGGTCCGCCAAGCCGGTCGGGCAGTCAGGCCGCAGCGTTCTCACCGGCGTCGGCTCCTCGGTGGCGAGGGCCGTCAGCACGGCCATCACGCTCGCGCCGCCGAACGGCAACTTGCCCGCCGCCAGTCGGTACAGCAGCACGCCCAAGCTGAACAGGTCGCAGCGGTGGTCAACGGGTTTGCCGTAGGCCTGCTCCGGGGCCATGTACGCCGGCGTGCCGATCATGGCCCCGCTGCCCGTGACTTCCGCCTCCGACTCCACTTGGCGGGCGAGGCCGAAGTCGAGGAGCTTCACCTTGCCGTCCGGGGCTTCGAGCCAGATGTTCGCCGGCTTGATGTCGCGGTGGATCAGTTTCTTGGCGTGCGCCGCCGCCAGCCCGAGCGCGACCTCACGGCCAATGCGATGGATCATCGGCCAGTCCATCGGCCGCTTCTGCTTCAGCGCGTCGTCGAGGGCTTGCCCTTCCAACAGTTCCATCGCCAGCCACGTCGTCCCGTCGGCTTCTTCGTTGGCCGAATAGATCGTCGCCACGTGCTCGTGCCGGACGGCCGCCATCGCCTTCGCCTCCCGCAGGAAGCGGGCGCGGGCGACGGGCTGCAGCGCGATCTCCGGCCGCATGACCTTGACGGCCACCTCCCGGTCGAGCCGCGTGTCCACGCCCAAGTACACCGCCCCCATGCCGCCTTCGCCCAGTTTCTTCTTGATGGCGTACACGCCGAGCCGCGCGGGCGGCGCGCCGCCGGCGGCCCCGGCGGCCGCCGGCGTGAGCGTGTTCGACGCATCGGGGCTGGCCGTGAGGCCGTGCAGAACTTCTGCCGCCCCGGCCGGCAGGCCCGGCGTGTCCCGGCAGAAGTCTTCGGGCGTGAGGTTGGGGTTGAGGCCGCGCGCCCGCAGGAAGTCCTGCACGGCCCGCTCCATCGTGTCGCCGTGCGTCATGGCTCGCGTCTCTCTGGGTGAGGACAGGATACCAGAACGGCGCGAGAAGGCGGGAATGAAAAGGGGGGCGGGTTGCCCACGCATTGCCATGCGTGGGCTTGGGGTGGTGTTTGAACTGACTTGAAGCGTTCGGGAAACAATTCGCCTTACAAGCCCACGCCTGGCCATGCGTGGGACCGCCTACCGCTTCCACTTGCCGCTGGTGATAATCAGTACGCCGACGGCGCCGACGACGATCACCATGATGACGACGCCGTTCTGCTCGGCGATGAAGGTGGTCCAGTGCTTTTGGAAGCCGTACCAGAACCCGGACGCATACGATGGCGTGGGCAAGGCCAGGCAGAGAAAGGCCGCGAACAGACTCAAGTAGCGGAACATGGTGTCTTCACAGGTTAAATGAAAGCCCACGGACGGCCGTCCGTGGGCTTTCTGAATCACAACATCACATGCCCGGCGCCGGCGTCGAACCGCCCGGCGCGACGGCCGGGGTCCCGCCGCCGGGGATCGGGTTCAGGGCCGACGAGGCGCCGCCCGTTTGGCTCGTCGCCCCGGGGGAGCCGATGCCGTTGGCCCCCGGCCCGCCGCTGCCGCCCACGCGCGACCGCGGACTCGGCAGAATCACCCGCGGGGCCGCCCCGTCGATGCCGGGCGGGGCCGGGTCGTGGATCTGGACCACGAACGTCAGCGGCGGGCGGCCGCTCAGCGTGGCCCCCAGGTACTTCTGGACCGCGATCACGCGCTTCGAGTCCACGTCGGCCCGCTTGTTCGCGTAGGCCTCGGGCGTCGCCGCGTCGTAGTCGGCGTCCCGCATCGTCTGCAGGTAGATCACCGCGTCCGGCGCCGGCCGCCGGCGGCCGAGTTGGTCCAGCTTGTCCTTGCCGGCCGCGTTCAGCTTGTCCGACCCGGCTTCGAAGTGGAAGTTCCAGACCGTGTGGTCGAGAATGTTCCCGTTCGTCACCTGCGGCTCGAACAGGGCGACCTGCTTGGCCCGCGCTTCGGCCGCGTAGCGGTCCGGCCAACACGGGTCGCCGTACTTGTGTTCCCCGCCCGAGTGGCAGCCGAGGGAGGCGACGCCGCCCAAGCCCGTCAACCCGACCACCACCGTCTTGAGCGTCCGGTTCATCGTCTTGTCCCTTCCTTGGAACTAACTGCGCGGGCGGATCATCCACCCTTTAACAAGCCCTTCTGAATCTGGATCGACGCCGGGCCGACCAGAACTACGAAGATTGCGGGGAAGATAAACAGGACGAGCGGAAAAATCAGTTGCACAGCCGTCTTAGCCGCCTTCTCTTCCGCAATTTGCCGGCGCCGCGTCCGCATGGAGTCCGACTGCACGCGCAGGGCGTGGGCGATGCTCGACCCGAAGCGGTCGGCTTGGATCAAAATCGCGGCCAGCGCCTTCATGTCGTCCACCCCGGTGCGGACGCCGAGTTCGTGCAGCACTTCCCGCCGCGGCTTGCCCATTTGCAGTTGCATGTTGGCGATGGTGAACTCCCCGGAGATCGTCTTGGCGTGCTCGCCCATCTCGTCCGTCACCTTCCGCATGGCCGCGTCCAGGCCGAGGCCGGACTCGACGCACACGACCAGGAGGTCCAGGGCGTCCGGGAGGGACAGGAAGATTTCCTTCTGCCGGCCGGAGACGATCAAGTACAGGATGATCTTCGGCAGGTAGAAGCCGAGGCCGCCGCCGATGACGGTGTAAATCAGGGCCTTCTGGGTGAACCCGGACGTGTACAGCATGATGCCGGCCGTCGGGATCAGGAACAGGGCGAGCGACATGAGGGTCAGGCCCTGGTAGATCATCGGGGCGCTGTCGCTGCGGAAGCCGCCGTTGACGAGCTTGAGCTTGAGCTTGTTCTTTTCGAGGTCGGTCTGGCCTTCCATCGCGCCGCCGAGTTGGGCGATGGCGTCCTTGATGCCGCTGAAGCGCTGCCGGCGCTCGCCCAGGTCGCCCATGTCGGCGGCGGACTGCGGCCGGCCGAGGCGGTCGAGCCGTTCGACGGCCGCGCTGGACCGCTTGGACAGGGCCGTCATCAAGGCCCACGCCCCGAGGACGATGGCCCCGAACACGATGATCGGCGTCAGTTCGGTAATGGAAAAAGCGAGGAGGGGGGTCATGGTGAAGTCTCTGTGTTTGGTCACGGGCTAAGCCCCCCCCGCCCCCCCTTGCCAAGGGGGGGAGAAGAAAAGGCGTGCCACCGCGAATATCTGAACCGGACGCGAGGGGCCGGATTTCCTCCCCCCCTTGGCAAGGGGGGCCGGGGGGGGTCTCACCCGCCCGCGACTACCCAAACACACTTAAACCTTAATGTCCACAATCTTCTTGATCGCGTAGGACCCGATCAGCATCAGCACGATGGCGCCGGCGCTCATCTTCTGGCCCAGCGGGTCTTTCCACAGCAGTTCCACGTAGTCGGGCTTCATGTGCAGCATCATCAGGAACAGGCCGATGGGCAGGGCGATCAGCACGATGCCGGACAGCCGGCCTTCGGCCGTCAGGGCCTTCACTTGGCCGAGGATCTTGAACCGCTCGCGGATGACGTGGCCGATCCGGTCGAGGATCTCGGCCAAGTCGCCCCCGGTCTGCCGCTGGATGTTCACGCTCGTCACGAAGAACCGCAGGTCGATGTTCGGGACGCGGTTGCACAGGTTGTTCAGGGAGTCTTCCATCGACATGCCGAGGTTCTGCTCCTCGTAGACGCGGGCGAACTCCTTGCTGATCGGCTCCGGCATCTCGTGGGCCACGACGTGGAAGCCGGACGCCAGCGAGTGCCCGGCCCGCAAGGCCCGGGCGACGAGTTCCATCGCCTCCGGCAGTTGCGCCCCGAACTTCTTCAGCCGCATGGCCCGCTTGAACCACAGCCAAATGAACGGCAGGCTGAACAGGATGCCGCCGCCGATGGGGGCCGCGTAGATGTTGACCAGCATGGTGCTGATCATGGCCCCGACGAACCCGAAAGCCATCGCGATGCCGAACAGGACGCTCGGCTGCATCTTCAGGTCGGCCTGCTCGAACATCTTGGTCAGCTTGAAGAACTCGGGCGTGAGTTTTTCGAGCAGGTTGATTTGGCCCACTTCGTGCAGGGCGTTCTTGATCATCAGGTCCGTGGACGAGTCGGCCCGGCGGTTGCCGCCGCGGCCGACGAGCGCCTCCAGCCGCTGGCTGGCGGCCCCGTCCCCGCCGTAATACTTCGCCATCAGCAGGCCGACGGCGGCGACCACGGCGGTCACGCCGAGGAAGGCGACAAAGCCGAGCAGGTAAGGGTTCATCATGGTGAAAACTCTCGGTGTCCGATCAGCCTTGAACAAGGGGGCCGCGGGCGGCCCGGTGAATACTTCACAGTGTTGAACCGGCCATCAAAACCCCGTTTAGCCGCGACGCAACGCTTCGGAGTGGAGCGCGGGCCGGAACCCGCCAATCGCTTCCCCGTTCGGCCGGCGGTCGCCCGCGGCAAGCCCGCGCTCCACTCCGAAGCGTCGCGTCGCGGCTAAACGGGGTTTCAAAAACTCGTCTAGTCCCGCAGCAAAACCCGCTCGGTGAACATGTTGGCCGGGAGCTTCACGCCCTTCGTCTCCAGGCGGTTCACGAACGTCGGCCGGACGCCGGTCGCCTCGAACTGGCCGTAGGCCCGGCCGTTCTGGTCCACGCCCAGCTGCTTGAAGCGGAAGATTTCCTGCATGATGATGACGTCTTGTTCCATGTTCATCACCTCCGTGATGCTCGTGATTTTGCGCGGCCCGCCCTGGAGGCGGTTCGCCTGGATCACGATGTCCACGGCCGAGGCGATCTGCTGCCGCATGGCCTTCATGGGCAGTTCGAAGCCGGCCATCATGATCATGGTTTCGAGGCGGGCCATCCCGTCCCGCACGCTGTTGGCGTGCAGCGTCGTCATGGAGCCGCCGTGGCCGGTGTTCATGGCCTGGAGCATGTCCAGCGTCTCGCCGCCGCGGCACTCGCCGATGATGATGCGTTCCGGCCGCATGCGCAGGGCGTTCTTCACGAGGTCGCGGGTCATGATGGCCCCCTTGCCCTCGATGTTCGGCGGCCGGGTTTCCAGGCGGACGACGTGATCTTGCTGGAGCTGCAGTTCGGCCGCGTCCTCGATGGTCACGATCCGCTCGTCCGAGGGGATGAAGCTGGACAGCGTGTTGAGCAGCGTCGTCTTGCCGCACCCCGTCCCGCCGGAGATGATGACGTTCAGCCGGGCCTTGATGCAGGCCTCCAGCAGCATCGCCATTTCTGGGCTGAACGCCTTGTAGTTGAGCAGGTCTTCGAGCTTCAGCGGGGTGGCGCCGAAGCGCCGGATGCTCAGGGCCGCGCCGTCGAGGGCGATGGGCGGGATGACCGCGTTCACGCGGGAGCCGTCCGGCAGGCGGGCGTCGCACAGCGGGGACGTTTCATCGACGCGCCGGCCGATCTTGGAGACGATGCGGTCGATGATCTGCAGCAGGTGGTCGTTGTCGCGGAAGACGACTTCGGTCTTCTCCAACTTGCCGCGGCGCTCGACGTACACCTTCTTCGGCCCGTTCACCAGGATGTCGGAGATGGTCGGGTCTTTGAGGAGCGGCTCCAGCGGGCCGAAGCCGAGCGTCTCGTCGAGGATTTCCTCGATGAGCTTCTCGCGCTCCATGCGGTTGAGCAGCGGGTTTTCCGTGTCGCACAGGTGCTCGATGACGCGGCGGATGTCGCGGCGCAGGGCGTCCGAGGCGAGGTCCTTGACGCGGGAGAAGTCGAGCCGCTCGACGAGCTTCGCGTGGATCTGCTTCTTCAGCTCCTCGAAGTTCTTCGTGCTGGCCGCCGACTGGCCGTTGCTTGAGTTGACGCTCAGGCCGCGGACGCTCGACCCGTTCATGTTGTTGAGCTTGGACAAGCCCTGTTGCAAGCGTGACATTGATGCTGCTCGTGGTGTGAATCAGTAGGGGTCTGCGTCACGGTCTGAAAGCCCGCGGCCGGCCGGCCGCGGGCGTCGTTCGAGGTCAATTCCCGAACCAGCCTTTTTTCTTGGCGATCTCGGCGGCCGGGATCTTACCCGTCAGGGCCTGCGCCAAGCCTAGCACACTTTGGTGAGCGCGGGATTTTGGGGCGTGTTTAACGAGCGGCATGCCCGCCACGCGGGAGCTAATCATCGGCTTGGCGTCGTTCGGGATCTGCCAGAAGATCGGCTTGCCGATGACTTCCTCGGCCTTCTTCACCGTGATGCCGTCTTCCAGGTGCTCCGACCCGATGCGGTTCACCACGACGCGGATGCGGTCGCCCAAGTCCCCCTCCATGCTGAGGGAGTGGATCAGCCGGACGACGTTCCGCAGGCTGCTCAGGTCCAGTTGGCACGTCAGCAGGATGGTGTTGGACATCCGCAGGGCCATTAAGTCCGTCGGCAGCAAGCCTTTGCTGAGATCGACGATCAAGTGGGTATAGCTCATCTTCACGAGGTTCAGGATGCGCTCGACGTGCCCCTCGTGGATGCCGGAAATCTCGTGCAGCTCCATCGGGTGCCGGAGGATGGACAGCCCCGTCTCCGGGTGCTTGACCAGCGCCCGCTTCAGGTAGTTCATGTCCAGCCGCTCGATGTTGCGGGCCAGGTCCCCCATGCTGATGTTGTCGTTGCCCGGCAGTTCCACCGCGATGTCGGCGTCCCCCATGGCCAAGTCGAGGTCCACGAGGGCGACGTTGTTCTCCGGCCACGACGCCAAGGTCGCCCCGAGGTTGACGGCGATGCTGGTGCAGCCGACGCCGCCGCGGGACCCGAGGACGCTGATGATCTGGCCGTTGGCCTTCTGGGCGTTGACCGCCCCGCCGGGCCGCTCGGCGTTGCCGGGGGCCTCGTTCAGGGCCTTGCGCAGGGTGGTGACCATCGCCTCCAGGGAGGGCGGGTCCGTGAGGAAGTGCTTGGCCCCGAGTTGCAGGGACTGCAGCAGGACCGTGCTGTCGGCGCTGATGGTGATGATCGGCAGGCGCGGGTACTCGGCCCCGAGTTGGCCGATCATGGCCAGGGCCTTCGGCTTGTCGCTGTCGAGGGCGACGACGACGAGGTCCGGCGTGGACTGCTGGATCACGTCGTAGAAGTATTCGTACCGGGCGCACTCGGCCTCGAGCCACACGAAGTCCACGCCCAAGAGCATGGCCCGGAGGGACTCGCGGCTGAATTCGTTCGGGTCGACGATCGCGATGCGGTGCATGGTGTCTTTCCAACTTTCCGGGGCGTGGCCGGGGCCGCTGTCAGCCCCAAAAGACCCCCCCCCGCCCCCCCTTGCCAAGGGGGGGAGAAGAAGATCGTCGCCCGCGCACTTTCGTCACAATCCACGGCCGGACTTTTCTCCCCCCCTT
>JAYTTY010000242.1:0-7549 GCA_043744795.1 Zavarzinella sp.
AGCGCGTTCCGCGACCGTCACCGAAAGCGGAGATCCGCCGACGTGGGTGACAGTCTCGGGACGCGCTCCTCTCCGCAAAGCCTCCGCGTCGCGGCTTACACCGAGCCCACTGACAGCGTCCGGTTACGCCAACTTGCCGATGTCGTCCGTCGCGGCGGTGACGGTCCCTGTCGGGTCAATCACGCCCGTGTCGTCGGCCGGGTCCGCGACCGGGTTGATCGAAGTCAGATTCGTCGCCGCCAGCCGGGCCGAAGTGGCCGAGGCCGATGTCGCCGCGGCCCGGTTCGCGGCGACCGTGGAGGACAGGAACGACTGCATCGTGATGCCGAGGCCGGCGTTGATCGTGCTGGCCGCCGTGTTGTTGGCCGTCGAGATTTCCGGGTTGGTCGCGGCCACGGTGGCCGACGGGCGGAACGTCCCGGCGCGGGGCACGCGGGCCGTGATCGTCATCGTCATGCTGGCGCCGGCGGCCACGTCGCCGACCGTCCACACCCCGGTCGCCGAATCGAATGCCGTGGCGGCGCTGGACGACACGAACGTCAGGCCCGCCAGACTCGCGGTCAGGGTGGCGGCCGTCGCCGCGGCCGTCCCGGTGTTCCGCACGGTGTACGTCAGCGTCACCGGCGCGCCCGGCTTCGGCCGGGCCGGGCCGGACGCCAGCGCCACGGTCAGGTCCGGGGCCGGCTGCTCGGCGAAGAGGTAGCCGGTCGCCGCCGTGCCGGACGTCAGCGTGACGCCGGTGAACGTGTTGTCTGTCGCCGTCCCGGCGGCCGTCCCGACGGTCTCGATGCCGTCGAGGTACCCGGCGGGTTGAGTCTCGGTGACCGTGTACGTCCCCGGCCCGAGGTTCGTGAAGCTGTACGTCCCGTCGGTTCCCGTGGTCGCGGTCTTGGTGACGGCCGCGCCGTTGCTTGTGCCGGTGAGCTTCACAATCACGCCCGCGATGCCGGTCTCGCCGGCGTCCTGTGTCCCGTTGTTGTTCGCGTCCGCGAAGACAATCCCGGCGAGGCTGCCGGTCTTGATTTCGCCGAAGTTGAACCCGCCGCTGGCGGCCGCGCTGGTCGAGAGGTTGATCCCGACGAAGCGGTCGGCCTGCACGGTCGCCCCGGTCGGCGTGCCGTTCTGCTCGGCGCCGTCGTTGAAGCCGGTCGGCTGCGTCTCCGCGAGGGTGTACGTGCCGGGCAGGAGGTTGGCGAAGGTGTACGCCCCGGTCGCGTCCGTCGTGGCGGTCATCGGGGAAATCGCCCCCGTGACGACGTTCGAGCCGGTGAGGGTGACGGTCACGCCGGGGATGCCGGCTTCGCCCGTGTCCTTCGTGCCGTTGCCGTTGGCGTCCTCGTACACGAACCCGCCGGTGCCGACCAACGGCACTTCGGCGAAGGTGTTCCCGGTCGCTTGGGTCGTGGCCCCGAGCGTGATGCCGGAGATGACGTTATTGACCGTCGCCACGCCGCCGCCCGTCCCGGCCTTGCCCTTGCCCGACTGGTTCGCCGGGGTCGTCGGCTGGGTTTCCGTGACCGTGTACGCCCCGGCCGCCAAGTTCGAGAAGGTGTAGTTGCCGGAGGCGTCGGAGGTCGCCGTCAGCGGCGTCCCCAAGCCGACGCCGGTCAGCGTCAGGGTCACGCCGGCGAGGCCGGTGTCCGGGCCGTTGAAGAGGCCGTCGTTGTTGTAATCGAGGAACGTCCGGCCGGAGATCGCGGCCCCGGCCGTGACGGGGGCGACGACGCCGAAGTCGAGGGACGGGTTCGAGTTGGCGTCCGCGTCCCCGTCGTTGATCTCCCCGCCGACGGTGAGGATGATGTCGCCCGACTGGACGAACCCGCCGGCCCCGAGGGCGCCGCCGGTCGTGTCGGTGACGCCGTTGTCGTCGTTGTCCACGTTCAGGTTGGCGTTGGGCGCGGTGGCCGCTTCATTGGCGCCGGCCAGGCTGCTCGTGTACCCGGCCAGCACGGCCCCGGTGTTGAAGTTGGCGGCGGCGAGGCGCACGCGGTAGGAGTCCGCCGCCAGGCCGGGGAACGTGTAGATGCCGTTGGCGGCCGTGACCGCCGTGGCGATGACCGTCGTGGGGGCCGCGGACGTGACGAGTTGCACGGTGACGCCGGCCAAGCCGACTTCGCCCGTGTCCTTCGTGCCGTTGTTGTTCGCGTCCACGAACACTTGATTCCCGAGCGTCAGCGTGCCGGCCGCGGCCGGGGCGACGACGCCGAAGTCGAGCGTCAGGTTGGTGTTGGCGTCCGTGTCGCCGTCGGTGACCGGCTCGCCGCCCAAGGCGAGCGTGACGGGGCCGGACACGACGAACCCGCCGGCCCCGAGGGCGCCGTTGGTCGTGTCGGTGACGCCGTTGTCGTCGTCGTTCACGTTCAGGTCGGGGTTCGGCGTGTTGGCGCCTTCCGCCGCCCCGGCCAGGCTGCTCGTGTACCCGGCGAGGACGCCGCCGGCGTTGAAGTTGATGGCCGCGAGGCGGGCGCGGTAGGCGCCGGGGGCGAGGTTGCCGAACGTGTAAATGCCGTTGGCCCCCGTCACGGTCGAGGCGACGACGGTGGTCGGGGCCGTGTTGTTGATGAGTTGGACGGTGACGCCGGCCAAGCCGACTTCGCCCGTGTCCTTGAGGCCGTTGGTGTTCGTGTCCACGAACACCTGGTTCCCGAGCGTCAGCGTGTTGGCGACGGCGGCCTGCCGGACGCCGAAGTCGAGCGTGAGGTTGGTGTCGGCCGAGGCGTCGCCGTCGTTGGTCGGCTCGGTCCCGAGCATGAGCGTGATCGGGGCGGACTGGACGAAGCCGCCGGCGCCGAGGGCGCCGCCGGTCGTGTCGGTGACGCCGTTGTCGTCGCCGTCGATGTTGGTGTCCGGGTCCGGCGGGTTGGACGTCTCGTAGGCCCCGCCGACGCCGACGCTGCTGGTGTACCCGACGAGGACGCCGCCGGTGTTGAAGTTGCTGGCCGCGA
Source organism: Zavarzinella sp. (assembly GCA_043744795.1). Classification (GTDB taxonomy): domain Bacteria; phylum Planctomycetota; class Planctomycetia; order Gemmatales; family Gemmataceae; genus Zavarzinella. The sequence continues at coordinate 2,946 of JAYTTY010000242.1, forward strand.
GGCGGACGCTGTACGACCCCTCGGCCAGCCCGGTGAACGTGTACTGGCCGCCGGCGACCGTGGCGGCCGACTGCAGGACGGAGCCGCCCGCGCCGAGCAATTGCACGGTGACGCCCTGAATCCCGCTCTCGCCGGTGTCCAGCGTGCCGTTGTCGTTGGCGTCGTTGAAGACGGTGTTGCCGAGGCTGAGCGTGCCGGCCGCGGCCGGGGTGACGACGCCGAAGTCGAGCGTCAGGTTCGTGTTCGCGTCCGTGTCCCCGTCCGTGATCGGCTCGGCGCCGAGGGCCAGCGTGACGGTGCCGGACTGGAGGAACCCGCCCGCGCCCAAGGCCCCGCCCGCCGTGTTCGTGAGGCCGTTGTCGTCGTCGTTGACGTTCAGGTCGGGGTTCGGCGTGTTGGCCGCCTCCCCCGCCCCGCTCAGGCTGCTCGTGTACCCGGCCAGCACGGCCCCGGTGGCGAAGTTGGACGCCGGGAGGCGGACGAAATATGTGCCGGCCGCCAGGCCGGGGAAGGTGTAGAGGCCGTTGGCGGCGGTGACAGCCGTGGCGACGACGGTGTTCGGGGGCGTGTTGTTGAAGAGCTGCACGGTCACGCCCGCCAAGCCGGTCTCGGCCGCGTCGCGGGTCCCGTTGTTGTTGGCGTCCACGAACACTTGGTTGCCGAGCGTCAGCGTCGCGACCGCGGCGGGGGCGACGACGCCGAAGTCGAGCGACGGGTTGACGTTGGCGTCCGCGTCCCCGTCCCCGGTTTCGCCGCCGGCCGTCAGCGTGATCGGCAGGGACCGGATGAAGCCGCCGGCGCCCAAGGCCCCGGCCGTCGTGTCGGTGAGGCCGTTGTCGTCGTTGTCCGTGTTGGCCGTGTCCGGGTCCGGCGTGTTCGCGGCTTCGGCCGCCCCGGCCCCGCTGCTCGTGTACCCGGCGAGGACGTTGCCGGTGTTAAAGTTGGCGGCGGCGATGCGGACGACGTAGTCCCCGGCGTTCAGGCCGGGGAACGTGTACAGCCCGGTGGCGGCGGTCGTCGCCGTGGCAATGACCGTGGTCGGGGCGGCGTTGTTAATGAGCTGGACCGTGACCCCGGCAATGCCGGTCTCGGCCCCGTCCCGGAGGCCGTTGTTGTTGGCGTCCACGAACACTTGGTTCCCCAGCGTCAGCGGGCCGGGCGGCGTGCCGCCGCTGAAGCCCGCGTCCAGCGTGTGGTCGCTGGTCCCGGCCGCCCCGGTGGTGAAGGCAATCGTCGCGGTCGTGCCGGCCAGCGTGGCGTTGGAATCGACGGCCGTGTTGGTCCCCTGCGTGGCCGGGGAGACGGTGCGGCCGGTGAGGGCCGTCTGCGTGGTGACGAGCCGAATCTCGTAGGCGGTGTTCGCGTCGAGGGCGTCGAACAGGTAGTTGCCGGCGGCGTCCGTGGCCGTCGAACTGACCTGCGCGCCGGCCTTGAAGAGGCCGAGGGTGACGGCGGCGATGCCGGCCTCCCCGGCGTCTTGGATGCCGTTGGCGTTCGCGTCGTTGAACACGCGGTCGCCGACTTGGAGGGCCTCGCTGGCCGCGAGGATTTCGGCGTTGCCGACGCCGTTGGCCGACCCGAACGTGCTGAAGTCCGACGTCAGGTACGTCTGCCCGACGGCGAACGTGGTCCCGGCGGTGTTGACGGCGGCCGACGGGTCGGTGTCCGCGTTCAGGAGGGTGTACACGCCGCCGGAGTCCGCGTCCTTGGCGTCGATGCCGGTGGAAATCAAGGTCTTGTAGCCGGGGACTTGGGCGAGGCCGCCGGTCATCACTTCGGTCGTGGTCCCCGCGAAGTTGTCTTGGTAGTAGAACTCGCCGCCGCCCGGCCCCTCGGCGTTGCCGGCCCCGCCGGTCGTGACGCCGCCGGCCGAGCCGTTGTTCTCCAAGGTCCACGCCGCGGCGCCGGTCGTCACGCTGGCCCGCAACACGTCCCCGGCCCCGACGGTGTTAATCGGGTTCGTTTCGGCGAGGACGGTCGAGTAGGTTTGGAAGCCGCCCATGTCCCCGAAGCGGTCGCGCAGGCCGAGGATCATGGCATTGCCGTCGAAGGCGATGTCCGTCAGCCACGGCTGGGGGTTGGTGAAGACGCCGGCGGCGGCGTCCGTGCCCGGCTGCGTCGTGAACGTGTTGACCCACGGCCGCCAGGCGCCGGGGGCGTCGTCCGTGGTGACGGTCGGGTCGGCCGGGTCGATCGCCTTGCGGGCGTAGTTCAGCGGGGCGTTGATGACCGGGGCGAGAGGCGCGGCGAACCCGCCCGTGGCGGCGTTGTACCCGGCGAACGCGCCGGTGGCGGGGTTGAAAGCGTACACCAAGGCCCGCAGGTTGGCGGCCGCCTGCCCTTGGGCGTTGTACGTGACGCCGACGAACACGGCGTTGCCCTTCACCGTCACGGCGAAGGGGATCATGTTGGCGGGGTTGAACGCGCCGCCGACGCCGGGGTCGGTCAGCGGGATCGTGGTGCGGCGCAGGTCCCGCGTCGTGTCGAGCGTGCCGTTCACGTTGATCGGGATTTCGATGAGTTGCCGCGTGACCAAGTTGACGGTGTACAGCGTCCGGCCGTCGGCCGAGGCCGCCAGCCCGCCGAGGCCGCGCTTGCCGACCAGCGGGACGGTGGCGGCGTCGTGCAGCCAGTCCCCGCCGTCGATGTCCGCGTCCACGGGGTGCGGGTCCGCCCCGGTGGCGAAGTTGGCGGCCGTGGCCCCGGCGGGGAGGACGGCCGCCGGGACGGCGTTCATGTCGATGAGCAGGGACACGGCGTTGGCGTTGGCCCGGTCGATGCGGTACACGCCGCCGGTCGTGGTCGGGACCGGGTTCACGGCCGTGTCGAAGGTGTTCGGCCCCAGCCCGGCGTGCCGCTTCACGAAGGAACTGGCGTACACGCTGTCCGATTGCGGGTGGTACGTCAGGCCGAACGTGGCCCCGACTTGGTCGTTGGTCGCCAACACTTGGGGCGTCTGCACGCCGTCGGCCGCGTACTCGACGGTGATGATGGCGCCTTCGCCGGCGGCCACGCCCGTCGTCGCCTTGTCGTAGAAGTAGGTGTTCAGCGCCACCAAGTAGGTGTTCAGCCCGAGGTTCACGTCCGTCGGGTCGGCCGAGGCGTCCAGGAAGCGGACGGCCGCCCCGGCGCCCGCGCTCGACTTGCCGAAGACCAGCCCCTCCGGGACCGCCGAGAACTGCACGCGGACCGCCGGGGCGGCCGTGTCCAGCGTGTAATTCCCGCCGGCGCCCGTCGTGGCCGACACGACCGTGTTGTCCGGCAGCGTCGCGGTCACGACGATGTCGGGCACGCCCACTTCGCCGGCGTCCTGCAGGCCGTCCTGGTTCAGGTCCACGAACACCAGCCCGGAGACGCTCGGCGTGTCCCGCCGTTCGAGCGTCTGCACGGTGAGGGCGTGGCGGCGCTTGGCGGGACGGACGGACGTGGCGAAGGCTTTGGTAAACAGCCGGGCAGCCCAACGCATGGAAAACCCCGTGGTCTGGAGTGGGGAGAGTCGGATAACAATTGCTTCAGTGTGACGGGACGGGGCGCGGCGCCGCCAGCCCAGTCCGCCGGAAGTTAGCTATATTACAGGCGCGCCCGCGACATTTCTACCGAACGGGCAAGATTATCCGGCGGGGGAAGCGGGGAGGATTCGGCAAAGACGGAAAGGCAGGAAAAAAGAGCGAGGGGCAGGGGATAGGAACGTGGAGGAAGCCCCGATGAGCCGCGATGCTTCGGGGTGGGTGCGGCTCCCCGGCCCGTACAATCACCCGGAAACCGGCGTGGGGAAGGCGACGACATGAGCCGACCGATGGGCGTGATCTGGGACGTGGACGGCACCCTCGTGGACACGGCGGCCCTGCACTTCGACGCCTGGGTGCGCATGAGCCGCGAGATGGGCCGGGCGTTCACGGCGGAGGACTTCGCCGCCACGTTCGGCCGGCGCAACCCGGAGATCATCGAGTTCCTGTTCCAGCGGCCGTTCACCGCCGCGGAAATTCAGGAGATCGGCGACCGCAAGGAGGGGTATTACCGGGCCGAGGCCGAGAAGGGGATCGCCCTCTTGCCGGGCGTACAGGCCATGTTGGAAGGGCTGCACGCGCGGGGGGTGCCGCAGGCCATCGGGTCGAGCGCGCCGCGGGGGAACGTGGAGATGATCCTGCGCGTGACGAACGGCGGGGCGTTCTTCCGCGGCCTGGTGGGCATGGAAGACACCCGGCGCGGCAAGCCGCACCCCGAGGTGTTCCTGACGGCCGCCGAAAAGCTCGGCCTTCCCCCGGACCGGTGCGTGGTGTTCGAGGACGCCGTCGCCGGCGTGCAAGCGGCGAAGGCCGGCGGCATGAAGTGCGTCGGCGTCACGTTCGTCGGGCACCACTCGGCCGAGCGGCTGCGGGACGCCGGGGCCGACTTGATTATCCACTCGTTCGAGGAGATCACGCCGTTGGATGTGATGTCGTTGGTCGTGAAATAAAGACGGAAGAGAAGAGTTTGAACCACAGAGGACACAGAGACCACAGAGGAAAGACCGAGAGATAAGAAGACATTAGAGCAGAGTTCATATTGCCGCAGCGGTGGGACCGGCGTCCCGCCGGTCGGTGAGACTCCAACGACCGGCGGGA
>JAYTTY010000243.1:0-7531 GCA_043744795.1 Zavarzinella sp.
GCCCGTACCGCTGGACCTACAACGGACGCCCGTTGGCCGCGTGAATCTGGGCAATCGAATACCACAATGGCAGCGGGATTCGGTCGGGCACATCTAGGCCCATCGTCTTCCGACTGCCCGTCTGGGTGACGGGGTCGATGAGGACTGCCTCGACGGTGTAGTATCGCCGCAGCAACGCGTTCTCCTCGGGGAGTTTGAACTCTCGCCACGCCGCTTTGACTTCAACTGATCCAGTGGGGAACGCCAAGGGAGCCGCCCCCGTGGCTGGCAAATTTCGCCGCAAGTAGCGCCATGTCGCGGGGGTCGCATCCTCCCCTCGGATGAACTCGTATTGCGTTTGATTCATGGCGATTTCGTACCGCGTGTAGGTCCGGTTGCGGGCAACCAAGGTGCCCGTCGGCACTCCAAGGCCGGCTTGGTTGTAGTGTTCGATCACGGTCCCGTTCTCCCGGAAGCCCCCGAGGACTTTCGACTTCCCTGCTTGCTTCCATTCGGCCTCGGGGTGTGGTGAAATGGCCGCGAACTCGTTCCACGGACTGGGCCTCGCCCCGTTGGGTTGCAACAACTCCCAGTCAGCCTTCCAAGTCCCCCATACGACGTTCGTGGACGTCGCGCCAAAGGCGGCCGCCCGGTCCGGCACGCCGCGAGCGTCGGTTTTCGCCGGCCAGTTCAATGCGACGAACATCCGCCAGGAGAAATCGTCGAAGAATCTCGTCGGATCGCTCGTTGCAGGGAATCCGGCGGGAATCTCGACATCGGCGGGCGCGTCCGGGCTTACCGTCGGGCTCGGTGGCGGCGGTTGAGCTGGCAACCCCGTGACGGATATGGACAACACACCGAGGGCGAACACGCCAGTCAGCGCGATGACAGTGATATAGCGCATGGGCTAGGCTCCGAGGAAGCTTGTCGAGTTCAATTCTCCGGACAATCCGTGTCGATCCAGTCGCGGATGAAGTTGATCTGAGTCGTCGCGAGCGGCGGCCGGTTCAGAGGCATCTGCGGGAAGCCGGGGAGAGTGCCCCGCAGGACTTTCACCAGCGCGGAGCGGTCGCCCCGGTTCGCCCCTGGGTCGGCGATCAGTTGCTCGCCGTAAATCGGCGGCAGGGCCATGAACTGGGCGTAGGGGAGCAGCCAGAAGCGGCCGTGGCCATCGTGCATCGGGTTGAGCGTGCCGGCCGCGTCGTTGAGCAATTGCTGAACCTGGGCATACCGGCCGGGTGCGGCGTTCGACCAGGTGCCAGAGCCACGGAGCACGTCGATCGACGGTGCCCGAAAGCGGTGATTGGCGAACGCCCAGTCGAGTTTTGCCGGCGTGAAGGCCGTCCACGCGGCTCGCAGTTCCGCCAGCCGGGCTACCGGCAAGCCGGGATTGGTAGCCACATCGGCCGGGGGATCTGCCTCCGTCTGAATCGCCCAAGCCAAAGCCATCGAACGGTTGAGATGCAGCCACCGGCCGGCGTTCCCCCCGAGCAACTGCACCGCGCGCATGAAAGCGTGCCACCGCTGATAGCCAACCCAGTTGTCCGGGGTGCCGTCCATCATGTGAATGCGACGACCCGGAGGCCGGGGGGGCCGGTTGTCGTAAAGCACGCCCTGCCCGAAATCCTCGAACGCCTCTCGGATGGCGTCCTCGTTCTTCAGGTGGGTATCGACGATCCCGAGTTGGAGGGCAGCAAGGTCGAGCATCCCTTGCGCCGCTGGCTGGAGAAGGGCGACGAATGCCGCGGGGTGATCCGGGCGGGCGAAGGAGGTTCGCAATGATTCCGCCACGCTGTCAAACGTCATGCCGTGTTGGAAGTAGGCTCGGTTCAAGGCATCGCCCATCGCCGGCGTGCGTTGGAACAGTGTTTGGTTGTCGAAGTCATACCAGAAGTTGATGCTGTCTGCACGGCTCATCGTTCATTCCTCCAAATATTAACAACTACGTTTGTGCGGATAAAACCCTGTTGCTTGGCCTCGCCTGCACCCTTTTTTACCGCCCACGCGATCTGATGCCCCTCCGCCGCCGAACGACCCAGTTCCGCAGCGGGGCCGGCGGTGTGCCTCGCTGCCCCGATGACCCGAAGGGGAGGGAGTTACGGCTGTGGCCCTGACCAAGCGTGGATCGTTACCGTCAGGTCGGTGACTTGCACAATGCCACCATCTTCGCCTGTCACGTCCAACAGCTTCCAATGGATCAGAGTCGATCCCAGCCCCTGCTTGGCGGCAGCGATGGCAGCGTGTAACGCCACATGGAAGTCATGGTTATTGGCCGTGCCCTGGAAATGTCCTTCGGCGTTGGTGTTGACAGTGGTTTCCGTGTTCGCGCGGGCAGCGGTATCAATGATGGTCACGACGTGCGAAGTGTGTTTGTCCTCGTCACTCTGGGGCACGAAGGCGGTGAAGAGGATGTCGTCCGGAAACTCGACTTGGTTCCCGCCCACGGTTGCGTCTGCGCGGACCTTGAATGGCCCGATGACCTTCTCGCGTTGTCCCGCTGGGATGCTTCCGGGGTTAGGAAACCCGCCGGGTGCGAAGTAGGTGTTCGCTGGGTCACTTATCGCCATCGTCTCGATCATCACGCCACCTGCGTTGACGAACCGCTGGAAGTTCAGACCGATGGGGATGCCACCGGCAGGTGCCGGGTTGTCCAGCCTTACCCTAAGGTTGAAAGTGGCACCGGCGCCCACCGGCATCGAGTTGGCGCCTTGGTCTCGCCGACCGAAGTAGACGACTGTTGTCATGGTAACTTCTCCAGTTAGGGGTTATGCATGCGTACGATGCCCGATCACCTGATCAATAACGTGTCTGCAATACTCAGCTTTCCGCCGCCGAACGGTGAAGCTCAGTGGCCGCGGCGGCCGAGTGAGCTATGAACTCCAGAAACGCTACATGCCCCCGCCGTCCGCGACAGTGCTGGTTCGACGGCGGTCACCCTGTAGTAGACCAGAGTTCGAGGACTTTACTACCACCACCACCACCCGCGGTTTGAGTCCACAGGTTTTCCGCCACCGCTCACTTACCGGTCTCGATCGTGGCCGCTTGCCGCCTTGTCCTCTGGACTGAGATCAAACATGATCATCCGCTTCCGACCATGTTGGTGCTCATACTTCTGCGGGACATGTTGCCACTTGGGGAAGGCGAACGGTAGCGGAAGGGCTAAGGGATGCGGCACCGGCGGCTCGTTGTCGTACTGGTACCGCATCGCGTGGTGGTCGGTGGCGCTCTGCACGGTTACTGCTCCGCCCCACGGCTGCATCGGGTCGGTTAGGCGGTGGCCGACGGGTGCCCCGACCGTCCCGCCGGTCGGCACATACGGCCGGGCGGGCAGCCCACCGGGCGGGTGCTGCCACTGCGCCCACAGCCGGTCGATGTTGCAGTGGTGCAGGAAGAAGATCGGGTCGTTCGGCGACGTTGACGGCAGCATCGATCCGCTTACCCAGAGGTGAACGCGGTTGTGAATCGAACCCGCCCCGTGCCAGCCTTCGAGGCGGTCGCGGAAGCTTGGGGTCGCGCCCAAGTTCCAGGCAGGCGAATCGTACGGCGTTTCGAGCAAGGCGTTGCTGACGTTCGTTGGGGTGGGGAGTGTCGCGGCCGTGGCTCCCGCTGGTTGAAATGCCGTCCGCCCCAGCGCACGCCGGAGCATGGTGTCGGTTTCGCCCATTTCCAAGACATTCAACACCCAGACCCCCTGGCGCAACGGTCCGGTCATGACCACGTCTGTGGTGGGTCCATTTTTCCCATGAAGTCGTCGGTCCACGGCGACCCAGCGACAGCGGCCGGGGACTGGTTGACGGTCCAATCCCAGTACGGAAGAGCTAGGTTCGGATCCCCGGCTGCGGCTTGTAAATCCAACTCGAGGTTCCGCAGCAGCGCCCGGTGCCACGGACCGAAAGCCGGGCCGCGGTGTGCCCAACCGGGGACGCGGTCGCTGCCGTCGGGGAGCATCATCGAGTCCATGTGGATTCGGACGTAGTCGTCGTAGCGGTTGGCGAGGCCGATCTGACTGGGAACAGTTGTCTTGAGTTTTAGAACGGCATCGACAAACGCCGTCTTCTCTACGGTCGTCAGCGAAGCTTGGTTTTTGCGGATGTTCATCGGGGTGACCTTTCAAAACGAGTTAGGAGCCTAGGCCAAAGCTATCCGGCAGACTGAATGCAGATGGAGGCGGAATCCGGACAGCCCGAGTGAAGCTCTCGGCCGTCGAACGCCAAAGTTCAGCTGCCCGGCCCGAATGGGCCGCTACTCGTCACGGAACGCTAACACGCGGGCCGGATCAGGTGCCGTATTTGGTTAGGCGTCTTGGGCTGCCGCTCCCGCTCACTTCTTTGGCGGAACATCGATCTTCTCGGTCTCCCCGCCCGACCAGATGACCTCGATACCCTTCGTACCTCGGATGCCGTCCAGAGGCAGGAACTCGTCGTATGCGCCGACCGCCGGCAGCGAGATGCCGGAGATACACCCGAGCACCTCGATGGCCCAATACTCCGGCTGCCGGACATACGTCAGCGGGGCCAGAACGACCTTCATGTTCAGGTAGGGCTTCTTGCCCTTGACGATCAGGATGTAGGTGTTGTTGACGATCCCGGGGACGACGCGAGCCTCAGCCTTGGTGTCGTCGATCATCCGAGCCAAGAGGCGGCACGACTTGGCCGGCTCCGCGCTCACGAAGTCGTACGCCGCGGGCTTCGTGTCCTGTGCCCCGGCGGTGGCAGCCGATCCGGCGACGACCACCGCCCCGGCGGCGGCCAGCCTCAGAGCGTCCCGTCGATTGATAGCGTCCATTAACAGTCTCCCGATTGCCCGAGGTAGTGAACCGGCTGAGGTTCAGGCACGACACCCAGCCGGTTTCCAGCGACCAAGCTCATCTGCCCGGCCCGCTCGGTGAGCCATGAAACCCAGAAAGCCATCACGCGAGATCATGCGGGCCTGGTCAGGTGGAACGCCTGGTTCGCCCGAGGAAGTTCCTGGGGCGGCAGATCATGGGCTGCCTCCGGCAGTCACCAGCGGGCCCGCGGGATCGCTTGTCGCAATGTCGTGTGAGTGATTGGGGGCGGGGAAAATGGTTCGTCGAGTCGAGTCTTCCGCCCGCCCGCTGATATAGACCGGAAATGCCGGCCGTCCGGGACATTCTTTTTGAAAAAATTTCAAGTTGGCGGGCCGGGACGCATCAATCGCTCGCGAGGCATCCCGGCCTGCGGCGCGCGCCTGAACGGAAAAAAATGGATCCGGGACAAATAAAATAAATAACGCAGGCCGCTTGTGGACACCCCGGGCGCGCCAGTAGTCTTTCCCGCATGAACAATGCATCCCCACTGCTTGTCATCCGCCGCCACTGGCCCGCCGTGAAGGGGGGACGCCGGGCCAAATCGCCGCCTTGCTCACTGATTTGCGGCCGTACCTGCGGCCGCTGGCCGCGGCCAAGCTGCCGCCGCGCGTCGCGGTCAAGGAGGACGAGTCCGACATGGCGCAGCTCACGGCCATGCGGACCATCGCGGCCATCCGGCAGTTTCACGGGGACACGCCGGAGCAGTTCTGGGCGTGGGTGGTCGCCATTCAACGGAACGAGGTCAACCACATCATCGAGAAGTACCGGGCCGCCCGGCGGTCGGTCGAGCGCGAGCAGGCCCTCGCGGAAGAGGCCGCCGTCCCGGACAAGGCCCGCCCGGACGACGACTTGGCCCGGCGGGAGCAGCAGGATCTGCACGCCGCCGGCCTGCGGGCGCTGCGCCCGGACGACCAGACCGTCATCCGGCTCCGCGTGTTTGAGCGCCGGTCGTTCGCGGAGATCGCCGGCGCGATGGACCGGGAGTGCGAGGCGGCGAAGAAACTCTTCGTCCGGGCCGTCCGGCATTGGCGGGAGGCGTGCGCCAAATTAGAAGGGGACTCGGCCGCGCGGGGCAAAAACTAACCAAACGAAACACTCACCACAAAGGCACGAAGGTCACGCAAAGATTCACAAAGAAGACTTGAGAGAAAAATCCTCTTCTGTCTTCTTTGTGAATCTTTGTGTGACCTCCGTGCCTTTGTGGTGAATGCCTTTACTTCTTCTCCAACGCCTTAATTTGCACGTTCTTGAACGCCACCGGGTCGCTGTGGCCGGCGAAGCCGAAGTGGCCCGTCAGGCGGTCCTTGCCGGGGTGCTTGTGGCCGGGGATGAAGTCGGTGATGTTGCTCACGTCGCCGTCCACGATGCGGGTGCCGTTGAGTTCCACGCGGATCGCCGGCCCCTTCACGGTCACTTCCATGAAGTTCCACTCGCCTGCCGGGCGGGTGTAGCCGCGCTGGGCGGGGATCATGCCGTACACGCTGCCGCAGTACTGGCGCGGGTCGAGCTTCTCGTACACCTTGGCGTCGTCGTCCAACACCTGCACCTCGCACATGGCCACCTCGGACGGCTGGCCCGCGCCGGGGTAGCGGATCGCCAAGCCGTTGTTGCCGGCGGGCGGCACGGTGTACTCCACGCGGGCGGTGAAGTCGCCGTACTCGGCCTTCGTGAACAGGTTGCCCCCCTTCTTCGGCTTGCAGACGATCGCCCCGTCCTTCACTTCATACTCGGCGACCGCGCCGTCCCACCCGGTCAGGTCGCGGCCGTTGAAGACGTCGGTGAAGCCGGCCGCGTTCTTCTTGCGCAGGATGCCGTTGGCCTCCTCGGCCGGGATCTCGCGGATGAACATGTTCTTCCAGCGGATCTCGCCGCCGTGAGTTTGCAACTGGATCGGCGCCTTCTTCATCAACGGCGCCTTGCGGTTCCAGAAGTTTTCGAGGCGGGCGTGGTCGACGACCAGCTTGTCGTTCAAGTGGACGGTGACGTACTCGCCGACCATGACGATGTGGAAGTGGTTCCACTCGCCGAACGGCTTGTCGGCCAGCGCGAGCGCGTCCTTGCCGGCGGCGCCGGGGCTGTTGTTCCACAGGCTGCCGCTGCCCTTGTCGGCCCCGATGTTCCACTTGCCGCCTTCCTTGGTCGTGTCCCAAATCTGAACTTGGGGCACGCTCCGCAAATAGATGCCGCTGTCGGCCTTGGCGACGGTCTTGTAGTCGATCAGGAACTCGACGTCCCCGTACTCCTTGTCGGTGGTCAGGTAGGCCCCGTTGCCGTCGTTGACGAGGTCGCCGTCCTTGGCCGACCAGTGCTTGGCCGCGTCGGCCGTCCACGCGGCGACTTGCTTAGCGCGGGCGTCTTCGGGCATCTTGGCCAGCGCGTACGGGTCAAAGTGCGGCATCCCGTGCCAGCCGGTCAGGTCCTTGCCGTTGAACAGCGGCGTAAACCCCTTCGGCGTGGTCGGGTCGTCGGCGAACGCGAGGGAGACGGAGAGCAACACCAGTCCGGCCGCGGAGAGTCTCGTCATGGGTCGGCATCCTTGGGTGAAATGAGCGGGGGCGGGAGGGGACAGTGTAGGCGGGAAGGGGGCGGGTGATTAGCGGCGACGCTTTGGGAGCGCGAACCAAAGGCAACCTCACCCCCGGCCCCCTTACAGGGGTAGGTCAGGCGAGAGCGAAGAATTCAGGCGGAAGTCGCAATAGTGCGACCATGCCGCGTTTTCTCGAT
>JAYTTY010000244.1:0-1961 GCA_043744795.1 Zavarzinella sp.
CGAGGGGGCTGCGACGGATGCCAACAGCGACCCCCGCCTAAATTTCCCTCTGCCCCGGCCGGAAACCTACCCTTGTAAGCCCCCCGGCCCCCTCTCCGCAGCGGAGAGGGGGAGCAAGCGGGCGGGAGCCGTTTCCCTTTAGGGGCGAGCGTCCCGCTTGCCCGTGTGTTCGGGGAAGCGAGACGCAACGCCATACATTCCGAACCAAGTCCCCCTCTCCGCTGCGGAGAGGGGGTTAGGGGGTGAGGTGGCCTTTCGCGGCAAGCGCGACCTGCGTCGCGGCCTCACGGCCAACAATCGCACCGCTCCCCTCGGAATCCCCATGCCCGCCCTCAAACCCAGAATGACGTGGCGAATGCAACTGGCCCGGTTGGCGGTCCTCGGCGCCGTCTGCGTCGTCGTGTGGCTGCTGGTGTCCTGCTTGGCCGTGTACCGCCTCACGCGGCGTTCCGGGCCGGCGCGGGCAGAGCCGGCGCCCGAAGTCGCGTGGGGGGCCGTCACGGCGTTTCGCTTGCCCACGGCTGATGGCCAGGAACTGGGGGCGTGGTTCATCGACGGCAACCCCGGCCGGCCGGTGGTCTTGATCCTGCACGGCAGCGGGGGGAACCGGACCGTTTGCCTGCCGCTGGCGGACGTCGCCGCCAAGACCGGGTGCCCGGTCATGATGATCTCGTTCCGGGCGCACGGGGACTCGACCGGCGACACGACCGACTTCGGGTACAGCGGCCGGCACGACGTGGTCGCCGCCGTCGAATGGCTGCGCGCCCACTGCCCCGGCCGGCCCGTCGTGATCTGGGGGCAGTCGATGGGGGCCGCCGCCGCGCTGTTCGCCGCAGAAGAGTTGGGCAACCGCGTGGCCGGCTACATTTTAGACTCCCCGTACCAAGACCTCCGCACCGCGACCCGCAACCGGACGCGGATGGCACTCCCGCCGTTCCTAGACTTCGTCGCCTACGCCGGCATGTCCGCCGTCTCCCCAGTCATGATGCCGGACATCGACAAGATTTCCCCGCTCGAGGCCGCCGCCCATTTCCCGCCGTCGGCCCGTGCGGTGGTCTTGGTCGGCGCCAACGACCCCCTCGCGCGGCCGCAAGAAGCGGCGGCCATCGCCCGGGCCATCGGCGACCGGGCCGAACTGGTCGTCATCAAAAATGCCGGCCACGGCCAACTCGGCCCGGCCGACCCGGCGGCGTACCGGGCGGCGGTATGCGGGTTGTTGGATAAGTGCGCGGGGGCGGGGAAGTGAAGCGGCCGTTTAGCCGCGACGCGAAGTCTTCGGAGCGGAGCGCGGCCTTCCTGACATCAGTCTCTCCCCGCGCCAGCAGTCATCGCCCGCCGCGCAAGCAAGGGTTGGCTGACCGGCCACCGGGGGGAGTGATTGCTGGCGGGGAGTCGCCGACCCTTGCCGAGGGCCAGAGACTGGCCGGCGGCGTGTCGCCGTTTGATCGACGTGACCCACGCCCCGGAGACGCCGAGGGCGGCGGCGATCTCGGGGGCCGACAACCCGTCGTCGGTCAGGGCGAGGACGCGGTGACGGTATTCGACGGGGTGCATTGTCATCGGCGGGGTCTCCGGGCGCCATGCCCGCGGCTTCGCGTGGGCATGTCTGAGGCGTGAAGCACATGCCTACGCAAAGTCGGGGACATGGCCCCCGGCGGACAAAACCTTTTATGCTCAAACGTCCGCGTGTCTGCTAAAATATTCTCCTGCCGACGCGCGCCCGTTGACAGCCCATCAGGAGATCACCCCAGGGCCAGCGCACGAAGAATTGCCGTGTTTTCTAGGTGATTTTGGAGTTTTAGTTGTGATAACACCTCTATTTTGACAGGTTTAGGAGTTACGCAGTTGGGCAGACGCGCCACGCAATGTCCAACATTGCTAAACATAATCGCGTGGTCTTTGGCGGCATTGACGGCCCGTTGGACAACGAATTCCAGCCAAACCAGACCAAAGCGACGCTG
>JAYTTY010000245.1:0-7510 GCA_043744795.1 Zavarzinella sp.
CGAAAAGTAACACGCCCCGCCCGATGCGCCTGTCACCAATGGGGGGCCAAGACTTTTCGCGGAGCGAAAAGCGACAATGCTCCGCGGCGACCGCCCTTCCGCTTTCGCGGCAACGCTTCCGAGGACGCTCAGTCCAAGGTCACGAACTCGTTGCCGGCGTAGGTGACGGCAGCCTTCAGTTGGTCGGGGGTGATCCGCCTCTTCAGGGGCCTCACAAACCCGTCCCCGAACAGGGCGACGAACACGTCCGACTTGGCGCGGTTGCCGCCGAGGGGCGGGACCGGCCGGTCGGGGGTCCAAGTCAAGTCGTCCGGCTTGGTCCACTCCACGGCCTCGCCGGCCTCGACGCACAGGAGGGTGTTCGACAGGCCGTCCGTCACCTGCGCGAAGCGCGTCCCGGCCGGCCGGTCCGCCCCGCCCGGGAAGTTGAGATTGGCGTTGCGGTTGCCCGGCTTGGTCTCCATGACGGCGCCGGGCATCGCGAAGCCGCGGTAGTACGTCGTCGTCCCCAGCGGGGCCCTGCCGGCCCCCTCGTCCGGCGTGGCGTAGGTCTTCGGCATTCGCGCCAACAGGGTTCTGTTGAGCGGGCTATCCCACGGCTCGTCGGGGCGGAATTGGCTGTATAGCGCCTGTTGCTCAATGAACGGCAAGATGTGGACGCGCCAACTCAACAGCGGCTTGCCGGCCGCGTCGTATGAGTTGGCCGGCAGCGTCCCATTGCGGTCGCTGTACTCGTGCATCGCCAGGCCGATTTGTTTCAGGCTGGTGGTGACGGCGACGCGGTCGCGGGCATCGTCCGCCTTGTCGATGGCCTTGTCGACGACCGCCTCCTTGAACTTGTTGCCGGCGTAGAACACCGCGAATGTCACGCCGCCGCACGTGAGGAACAGCACGCCGGCGATAATGCCGAGGATGACCGGCAGTTTGCCCCGCCCCGCGGGCGGCCGGTCGTCATCGAAGACCTCGTCCCGGCGGCGCGGGCGGCGGGGCCGGCGCGGGCGGTTGTCGTCTTCAAAGTCGTCGTCGGTGCGTGCCATGATGGTTGGTATCGGTTGAGAAGTCGGCGGGGGGCATTGTACGGGCGAAAACGAGAGACGACTGTGGGGAAGTTCACTGAAGGCGGCCAAAGGCAACCTAACCCCCCGGCCCCCTTCCCGAGGACGGGAAGGGGGAGCAAGCGGGTTTGTGCCTTTCGCCCAATGGTTGCCAACGCATTAAGCGCTGGGCGTCTCCCCACGTGCTCCCCCTTCCCGTCCTCGGGAAGGGGGGCGGGGGGTTAGGTTGCCTTCGCGACTGGCGCGCTTTCCAGCCCAAGGCCGCGCTCCGCCGCGCAAAGTTTCCGCGTCGCGGCTAAACGGGGGTTGCTGGGCACACCTACTCGTCCGACACCAGTTTGGCGATTGGCCGCGTCGCCGGGATGTGGGCGCAGGTGATCTTGGCGATCACCGTCAGCGGGACGGCGAGGAACATGCCGGTCAGGCCCCAGCAGTAGCCCCAGAAGGCCAGCGAAATGAGGATCACCAGGGGGCTGACGCCGACGGCCTTGCCGATGATGGCCGGCTCGACCAGCGTGGCCGTCGAGACGTGGATGGCCAGCATGGCGGCGGCGATGGCGACGAACTCCCACCCCGGGCCGAACTGGAGCAGGGCGTACAACGTGGGCAGCGAGTACCCGGCCACCGCCCCGACGTACGGGATGAAGTTGGCGAAGAAGTTGACGACCGCCCACACCAGGGCGAACCGCGTCCCGAACACGGTTAGCAGCACGAACACCGGGACGGCCAGGACGAGGCTGGCGTACACCTTGGCCCGCAGGTAGTCGGCGATGCCCGCGTTGATGCTCGTGACCGTCGTCATGATCCGGTCGGCCCGGTGGTCCGGGAAGGCGGCCCGCACGCGCCGCGGGAAGCGGCCGGCCTCCACGAGCATGAACAGCAAGTAGAAGCCGACGATCACGCCCTGCGAGGCGGCGTCCGCGGCGGCGCTGGCCGACCGGCCGATCCAATCGCGGGCGACGCCGTCCAGCCCTTGGTCCGATTGCGTTAGTTCGCCGACCATCCGCGAGGTCGAGGGGAACTGCCGCACGCCGTAGTCCCGCGCGTCATTGATGATGGCGCGGGCCTGCTGGGACAGGGCCGGGTACTCTTCGTACAGGGTGCGCGCGCTCGATTGGAGCAGGGCAGTTAGGCCGGCGAGAATCAGCAGGGACAGGGCGGCGACGGCGACAATGGCCAGCCGGCCGGGGACGCGCTTCTTCACCCGGTGGTAAATGGGGATGATGATGTACGCGAACAGGACGGCGAGTAGGAGGGGCTTGAGGATCGCCCCGAGTTCCCGCAACAGGAAGAACCCGGCGGTGACGATGACCATCCACCGGGCGACCGCGGCCAGCGTGGGCAGTCCGGCGGTGGGGTCGGGAACGGCCGGCTGGCGATCGTCGCTGGTCATGCGGAACTATTGAAGCAAGGCGGCTTCAATGTTCAAGCCGGGGCCGAAGCCGAGGGCGACGCACGGCCCGGCCGCCCCCTTCTTCCGCATGCGGTCCAGGATGAACAGGACCGTGGCCGACGACATGTTGCCGTGCTCGGCCAACACGTCTCGCGAGGCCCGGCAGGCGTCGGCAGGAATGCCGAGGGCGGCGATGACGCCGTCGAGAATCTTCGGCCCGCCGGGGTGGACGGCCCAGTTCTTGACGGCCTCGACCGTGAGGCCGTGCTTGGCGAGCCAGCCGTCCATCCAGCCGCGCAGCTTCTGCTGGATGACCTCGGGAATCTTCTTGGAGAGGGTCATCACGAAGCCGTGGTTGCCGACGTGCCACGTCATGGCGTTGGCGGCCTCGTGGACGACATGCGACCCGCTGGCGACCAGTTCCCAGTTCTTGGCCTTGCCGGCGCCGCCGGGGACGCCGACGACGGCCGCCGCCCCGTCCGAGAACAGGGCGTTGGCGACGATTTTCTGCGGGTCCCAGCCGTAGTGGTAGTGCAGGCTGCACAACTCGACGGAACACACCAGCACGCAGGCGTCCGGGTCCGACCCGGCGAAGGCGTTGGCGACGCGCAGGCCGTTGAGGGCGCCGTGGCAGCCCATGAAGCCGACGTGCGTGCGGTGGACGTCCGGGGACATGCCGAGTTCGTTGACCAACGCGAGGTCGAAGCCGGGGGCCGCGAACCCGGTGCAGGAGACAGTGACGAGGTGCGTGATGTCCCGCGGCGACCGGCCCGCCGCCGCGAGGGCTTCGGCCGTGGCCTTGATCGCCAAGGGCGGGGCCTCTTGGCGGTAGAGTTGCATCCGCTGTTCGGTGCTGGGGCCGTGGCGGTCGCCGGCCTTGGGCAGAAACGGTGAGCCGGAGAGGGAAGTCCCGTTGCAGATGTCGTTGATGACGTCGCGGCCGAGGCACAGGTTGCGCTGCCGGATGCCGGACCCGCCGTACATGGCGGGGAGCCACGTCTTCTGCTCGGCCGTGTCGCAGCACAGCGACTCCGCGACGCGGAGCGCTTGGTCTTGGTCCATGATCGCCGAGGGGACAGCCGTGCCAATTCCGAGGATGGCTAATGTCATTCCGGCCTTTGGGAATTCAAGATGCGGGGTGCTCAGACAACAACTCTCTCGCCCCCGCGGAGAGCAAGCGGGCGGCGAGTTCCGCACCGACATTGAGGGGGCTGTCCTTCGGCCCCCGGAGGCTTTCGACTATCTTACGCGCGCCGTCTGGGGAATATACAGCCCCTTTGAGGGTTATTTCGGATTCGCGGGCCGTAACCGTCGCGCCAATCGGAACCAGGCACCCGCCGCCCAAGGCGTACAACATGGCCCGTTCGGCCGTCACCGCCGTCATCGTCGGCCGGTGCGTGAGGGCCTCCAGCACGTCCCGCGTCTCGTGGTCGTCCTCCCGGCATTCGAGGCCGATGGCCCCTTGGCCGACGGCCGGTAGCATCCACGCCGGGTCCAATAGGTGCGTGATGCGGTCGCCCATGTTCAGACGCACCAGCCCGGCCTCGGCCAGCACGATGGCGTCGAGGTTCTGCTCAGTGAGTTTCCGCACCCGCGTCTCGACGTTCCCCCGCAGATCGACAATCTTCAAGTCCGGCCGCCGGTTCAGAAGCATCGCCCGCCGCCGCAGACTGCTGGTCCCGATGACGGCCCCGGGCGGCAGGTCGTCGAAGCTCTTGTGCTTCACGGAAACGAATGCATCCCCCGTCGGCCCACGCACCGGCGTCCCGCCCAAGATCAATCCGGCGACCGGAATCGTCGGCAAGTCTTTGAGACTGTGAACCGCGATGTCGGCCCGCCCGTCGAGCAACGCTTCCTGGATGGCCTTGGTGAAGACCCCGAAGCCCCCCATCGCCGACAACGGCCGGTCCTGCACCTGGTCGCCGATGGTGTCGATGAGGACCAGTTCAACGGGTTGCGGAATGACCAGCGGGCGCAGCAACGCCGCGACGTGGTTCGCCTGCCAGAGGGCGAGATGGGAGCCACGGGTGCCGAGCCGGAGGGGGGTCATGAAAAGGGAGTCACCAGTACAAGCGAATGGACAACTTTGCTCAACCGTCGAGAAAGAAGGACTTTAGAACCAATGGGCTTTCATCTCGGTCAAGAATTCTGGCGTGACCGGGTAGCCAGACTCCGACCCGATCACTGAGTCGATGCCGCAATCGGGGCATAAAGCAGTCTGGCCGACGCCTTCCCATTCGTCTGTCCACTCCGTGATCTCCGAGGGAAGAAACACGGAACCACAATAAAAGCAGCCGCACCGTTCGCTGCCCAACACCTCGGCTCGGTGGCGGATTGAGTGCCTGTGAGCCCGCACAATGTCCGGCGTCACCACGTTAAACCCTCTCTTCACAACCCTACGCAATTGTTATAAGGAGGACTTTGACGGGCTGTCATATTGGCAAGAATGTCATTCCAGGTTTCGCGGGACGACGATGAGGTCAGCCAGCGGTGCCTGAAGCTCGTCCGATTGTTCGCGCGCGTTCGGTGTCCGCTTTTTGCGAATAAGTCGGGCGACCAGATTTCCGTCCTCGTCCAGAAATTCCACGTCGTCCGTAGTCGACCGGATTCGCTCCGCAATCTCTTCGCTCACGGCAATACGAGTCATTAGTGTCTCCACTTATCACGCCACCGCGTCGCGCGGGTCGGTAATGACGCCGGTCAGGGCGCTGGCGGCGACGGTCATCGGGCTGGCCAGAAACACCTTGGCTTCCTTGTGGCCCATGCGGCCGGGGAAGTTGCGGTTGGTCGTGCTGATGCACGAGATCGGCGTGTTCAGGCGGCCGAACGTGTCGGACGGGCCGCCGAGGCAGGCGGCGCACGAGGCGTCGCCCATCTTGGCGCCGGCGTTGATGAAGATTTCCTCCAGCGTGTTGTTGCCGATCTTCTCCGTCTTCAGGCCGCGGGCCACTTCCGTGGTCGCCGGGACGATGAACGTGTCGATCTTCACTTCCTTGCCCTGCATGATGGCGGCGGCGGCCCGGAAGTCGGTCATCTTGCCGCCGGTGCAACTGCCGATGTACGCCCGGTCCAGCTTGGTGCCCTTCACTTCTCGCACGGTCGCCTTGTTGTCCGGCGAGTGCGGCTTGGCGACGGTCGGCTCCATCTTCGACAGGTCGTACACCTTCTCGGAGATGTACGCGGCGTCCGCGTCGGCCTTCATCACGGTGTACGGCTTGCTCCCGGTCTTCTTGCCGCGGCTATTCACATAGTCGAGCGTCACCTGGTCCGGGGCGATGCAGCCGTTCTTGCCGCCGGCCTCGATGGCCATGTTGCACAAGGTCATGCGCTCTTCGATGTTGAGGGCGAAGACGCCGTCGCCGTCGAACTCCATGGTCC
Organism: Zavarzinella sp.; assembly: GCA_043744795.1. Lineage (GTDB taxonomy): Bacteria > Planctomycetota > Planctomycetia > Gemmatales > Gemmataceae > Zavarzinella. Next base: position 5,827 of record JAYTTY010000245.1, read on the forward strand.
GGTAGGTGGCCCCGTCCACGCCGATGTCGCCGATGACGGCGAGGATCAAGTCCTTGGCCATCAGGTACGGCGGCATCGTGCCGTGGAACACGAAGCGCATCGTCGGCGGGGCCTTCAGCCACAGCTTGCCCGTGCCCATGACGAAGCCGGCGTCCGTGTTGCCGATGCCGGTGGCGAACTCGCCGAACGCCCCGGCGGTGCAGGTGTGGCTGTCCGTGCCCAACAGGATTTCGCCGGGCCGGGTGTGCCCCTCTTCCGGCAGGGCGATGTGGCAGACGCCCTTATAGTTCTCGGTGCCGACGTCGTAGTAGTACGGCAGCCCTTGTTCCTTCACGAAGTCGCGCAGCACGTCCACGTTGCGGTTGGCCATCGCGTCTTTGGTAAAGATGTAGTGGTCGGGGATGATGACCACCTTCTCCTTGTCCCACACCTTGGCGTCGGCCCCGAAGTGCTTCTTGAACACGCCGATGGTGCCCGGCCCGCAGACGTCGTGGGTCATGAGGACGTCCACATTCACCCAGATGTTGTCGTTCGGACTGACGCGGTCGCGGTCCGCCGCCTTGGCCAAGATCTTTTCCGTCAATGTCATGCCGGCCATCTGGGTAAACTCCGCCCGAAGGCAACTGATGGTGGAAACTGTGATTATAGCGACTGGGGGAAGAAAACTTTTTAGCCACGGATCGAACACTGATGAAACACGGATCGAACCAAATCCGGCCGAAAACCGAAGACGGATGAAAGACACGGATGTGACACAGAACAAACATCCAAAGATGATTTGTCCGTGTCGAATCCGTGTCTTTCATCCGCCTTCGGTTTTAGAAATGCCTTTGGCCTTTCTGCCTTTATCCGTGTTTAATCCGTGTTCGATCCGTGGCTAAAAAGTGTTTGTCTTCATTCGGCTCCGCAGTTCCTTCCCCAACTCGCCGATCAGCCGGTGACTCTCTTTGCGGGCCGCATTGAACCCGGCCGGCGTCGGCTTGCCGGCTTTCACATAGTCCAGCACGACGGACTCGGCCGCCATCAACTTCGGGCAACCCTCGGCGACGAGGTGGGCGATGTTCGTAGGGATCGTGGTCACGCCGTTGCGGTCGCCGTGCAGGAGGTCGCCGGGGTAGATGGTCACGCCGCCGACGCGGACGGCCAAGTCGAGTTGCACGATCTGGCAGTCGCCGTGAGAACAGATCGTCCCGTTGGTGAAGCACGGGAAGTCCAACGGCTCCACTTGGTCAATATCCCGGCCGGTCCCGCTGGTGATGAGGCCGACGGCCCCGAAGGCTTTGTACGTCGTACACATCACCTCGCCGAAGGTGGCCGCCACGCACGGGTCGTCGATGTCCTGGAAGACGATGACGGCCGGGCCGGGGTACTCGGCCAGAATCTCCGTCTGCCGGCCCAGTCCCGCGTACACGTCCCCCGACCGCGGCGGCGACCCGGCCCGGAACGTGGCCGTCTGGGCGTACCCGACCATCGGCGGCAATTTCGGGTAACACGCCTGAATCCGGCCGTCCATGTACCCCGCCGTCCGCGGCCGCACGTCGAACAACTCCAACACATTGCACACCGTCGGCGTGTCAAACTTGCGGAGGTCTTCGAGAATGGACGCTTCGGCCAAGGGAAACGGTGTCATGCCGATGACTCATGAGAAGAGAAGAGATGGAACCGCCAAGGCGCCAAGACGCCA
>JAYTTY010000246.1:0-1959 GCA_043744795.1 Zavarzinella sp.
CTGCGACGGATGCCAACAGCGACCCCCGCCTAAATTTCCCTCTGCCCCGGCCGGAAACCTACCCTTGTAAGGGGCCGGGGGGTGAGGTTGCCTTTCGCCGCCCCAATCCTACGCCCGCCACCTTGCGCCGAGCAAGCGCCGGCCGGCCGGATCAATCCAATCAATCACGCGGACTGGGCCGACCTTGCCGGTTGCGACGGCCACGCGGCGTCACTTCGCCCAGCGGGCGAATTCCTTGCTTACCTGCTCGGCCGTCTCGGAACCCCACCCGCGGGCGACGTGGCGGACAATGCCCTCGGCGTCGATGACCACGAACACCGGCGTCGCTTCCAGGCCGTGCGTCTTGTACACGGGGTTGCCGTCGTACACCGGCACGGTCAGGCCGGCCGCGGCGTAGGCGGGCTTCCAGTCGGCGGTGTCGCCGATCACGAGGGGCATCACCACGCCGGTCGCCCGGTATTTGGCGTGCAGCGTGTCGGCCAGTTTCAGCACGCTCGGCGCGGAGGCGGCGCCCGTCTGGAAGTACGCCAGCAACACGGGGCGGCCGGCCAGTTTGCTCAACTTCGTCGTGGCGGCGGCCGTCAGCATCTCGGCCGAGATGTCGGGGACGGGCTTGCCAACGGCCAGCGGGCCGGCGGCCGGTTCGGGCGTGCCGCCGCGCTCGTCCACGCTGGCTTGCACCGGCGGCAGGTTTCCTTTGGCGGCCGAGAGGGCGCGCTTGCGGATGGCTTGGGTCGCCTCGCGGTACGGCACGCTGTCGCCGCCGGCGTGGTCGGTCTGGTAGCCGTCGATGCGGCGCACGAGGGCCTCGAACGGCTTCGGGCCAGATCGGCCGCCGTCGGCCAGCAGGCGGTCGAGCATGGCCGTGTGGGCGGCGGCCGTCACGGCCTCCTCACGGCGCTCGTCGAACAGCCGGCCGGAGTAGGTGAGCTTCCCGGTTTGTTCGAGCGTCAGCACGGAGCGGAACGCGAGGTCTTCCCCGTCCGGGTCACGGCGCTCGATGACGCGCTCGATGCGGGAGGCGAAGCCGAGCGCGGGGAGGATGCAAAGTGTCTCCTTCCGCTGCCATTCGGATTGCCGGGCGCCGCTGGCCTTGGCGAACCCGGCCGTCGCCTGCAGGCCGACGACCTTCAGGCCGATCTGGCCGCGGAAACTTTCCACGTCCGTCACCTTCCACGCCGTCGCCGGGCGGTTGTCTTCGTCGCGCGCCCAACTGTCTTTGACGCCGGCCTTCTTGGCGTCCGGCAACTCCAGGAACATGCCGGCCTCGTGGTACGGCAGCCCTTGCAGTTTCACGGCCGGCCACGGCTTGGCCTTGGGCGCCGGGTTGTCCGGGTCGGCCGGGGACGGCACGGCCGTCACGCGGCCCTTGCGGTCCACGCGGGCCAGTTCGAGCCGCACGGCCCCGGCCGGGGCCTCGGCGGTTTTTCCAATTTGCTTGAGGAACACGCGGGCGAACAGGGCGACGTCGGCGCCGTTCTCGTCCACGGCCAACACCAACAGGCGCGTCTCCACGTCGTAGGCCCGCACGGTGCGGACGCCGGGGATGAAACTCGCCTCGGTGAACTGGCCCGCCCAGCGGACTTCCAGCCCTTTTTCCAGCTTCGGGCCGGTCAATTCGGGCAGGGAGTCCCCCGCCAAAAGGCCGACCAGCATCAGTGTTTGCGCGTACATGCGACTCCCCGGCCGACGGCGAAGGCTAGCCGCCGGAACGGACGTTCCTCGGCCGGCGAGAATACCACGTCCGGGAATCCGGGCAAGGGCAAGTGGAATGGGGAGGGTGAGGGGGCGTGGAACGCGCGTCGCCTCTGGCCCCCGCGAGAGTTGTCTTTCGGCCTGAAGGGCCGCTGAACATAGCCCAGCCCGCAAGGGCTGGGTCAACGAGCCATCAAGGGTTTTCGGCCTGAAGGGCCGTTTAACATAGCCCAGCCCGCAAGGGCTGGGTCAACGAGCCATCAA
>JAYTTY010000247.1:0-1945 GCA_043744795.1 Zavarzinella sp.
CGACCGGCGGGACGCCGGTCCCACCAATGACCGGCCGCTACAACATCCTGAACTCCGCTCTAGGCACATCCATGAGACGCATTTCTTACATCACCCTCGGCATCGCCTTCATTGCCCTGCTCGCGTGGGCCGTCGTCACCCGGAGCGGCGAGCAGCCGAAGCAAACCGGCCCCGTCGGCGACGGAGTTGCCGACGACACGGCGGCTCTTCAGCGCTTGGTGGACGCGGGGACGGGGACCGTCTCGTTGCCGCGCGGCGTGTACCGCCTCACGAAGCCGATCACCGTCGATCTCGACAAGGTCGGGTTCACGGCCATCGAAGGGCACGGCACGGCCCGCCTCGTCATGGACGGGCCGGGGCCGGCGCTGCGGTTCGTCGGGACGCACGACGGGACGGCCGACCCGTGGCGGGTGAAGCCGAACGTGTGGGAGCGGCAGCGGGCGCCGATGGTTGACGGGTTGGAGATTGTCGGCAACCACGCGGAGGCGGGTGGCGTCGAGGCCGAGGGGACGATGCAGCTCACGCTGTCGCGGTTAGTGATCCGGAGGACCTCGCACGCGGTCCGGCTGGTCAAGCGGAACCGCAACGTCATCGTCTCCGACTGCCACCTGTACGACAACCGCGGGGCCGGCGTTCTTCTCGACGACGTGGACTTGCACCAGATCAACGTCGTCGGCAGCCACATCAGCTACAACCAGGGCGGCGGGGTCGTGGCCCTCAAGGGGAACGTGCGCAACCTGCAAATCACCGGCTGCGACATCGAGTACAACATGGACCCGGCCGGCAAGCCGACGGCCAACGTCCTGATTGACGGCACGGGCAGCGAATTCGGCACGGCCGAGGTGGCGATTACCGGCTGCACCGTCCAGCACTCCGGCAAGGCCCCCGGCTGCGCCAACGTCCGCGTCCGCGGCCGCACCAACCCCGTGAAGGACATGCCGGTCGTCCGGCAGGGGCACGTCACGCTCACCGGCAACGTGTTCAGCGACGTGCGCGTGAACGTCCATCTGGAAGGTTGTCGCGGTGTCGTCGTCACCGGCAACACCTTCTGGGAAGGCTTCGACCATAACCTGCTCGCGGAAGACTGCGTCGGCGTCGTGCTCGGCCCGAACGCGATGGACCGCAACCCGCACTACGAGCGCTTCGGCAACGCCCGCGAGGCGACCAACGCCGTCGTCTTCCGCGGGTGCGAAGATTGCACCGTCAGCGGCCTGCACCTCACGCACGTGCGCGGCGCGCCGGCCGCGTTGACCGTCGAAAAGGGGAAGCGGTTCAACGTCACCGGCTGCACAATCCTCGACGGCGACGCCGTCGGCGTGCTGCTGAAAGACACCGCCGACAGCAAAGTCTCCGGCTGCCTGATCCGCGACGACCGGCCGGGGGCGAAGAACCCGGTGGCCGTCCGCGTCAGCGGCGGCAAAGGGAACGCGGTGACGGATAACATGTTGGGCGGGGCGTGCGAAGTGGAGGCGGCGGCGGGGGTGGGGGAGCGGAATGCCGGGGCGAGCGCGAAGTCTTGACGCCTGATGTTGGCGGATTCCACCCAAATTCTCCTTCCCCGCCCCCGACCCGCGGGGTACGATTGAATTTGATTCAGCCCACCGCCCGGCATGCACCCTCCGGGCGGTCACTCGCGGGACTGCCCCCCGTGATCGGAGTCGCCATGACCGGGTCCGACCTGTCGCCGGCCCGCGACGGGGACGCGGCCGCCCAACTCGCGGCCGAGTTGGACGCCTTCTCGTACGCCGTGTCCCACGACCTGCGCGCCCCGCTGCGGTCGATCGAGGGTTTCTCCCGCATCCTCGTCGAAGACTACGCCGCCGCCCTGCCCGAAGACGCCCAGGACTACCTAGATGTGCCCGACCGAAACGGGGTTCCCCTGACGGTCTGAATTGTGTATTTCTCCTCCAGTCCGCCCAGATTGCCAGGAGAACGCGATGGGACG
>JAYTTY010000248.1:0-27642 GCA_043744795.1 Zavarzinella sp.
GCTGCGACGGATGCCAACAGCGACCCCCGCCTAAATTTCCCTCTGCCCCGGCCGGAAACCTACCCTTGTAAGGGGGCCGGGGGTGAGGTTGTTTTAAGCCCTCACGACTCTTTCTTAATCGGCGTCAAATTCACCGAGTCGTACCCCGACCGCTTGCACAAGTCCATCACTTCGATCAGTCGGGAATAACTGAGGTCCGGGGAAGCTTCGATGGTGATGGAAATGGACTCCGCGCCCTTGCCCGACGGCTTGGGGATGTCTTTCAACCGTTGGAGCAGGGCGGCCATCTTGTTCTCGCCGGACAGTTCGGACGGGGCCGACAACGGGCCTTTGAAGCTGATCAGGCCGATGTCCCCCTGCGAGGCGTAGAGGACGACGGTGTACTCGTCCTTCTTGTCTTCCGGGGGGGCAATGTCCGAGATGGTCGCCTGCGACGCCACGTCGATCTTCGGCAGGTTGATGGACATTTGCCCTTCGGTGGGCATCGGCTTGAACGTGAGCAGGAAAAAGGACAAGAGTTGAAAGCTCATGTCCAACATCGGGGTGATCGGGAGGGTGATCTCGATCGGGGGCTCTTTTTTCTTCTTCTTCACGGCGGCCCCTTATTTCGCGCCGGGCAGTTCGGCCCGGAGTTGCAGGTTTTTGAAGCCGGCGGTCTTGATGGCCACCATCGTCTTGTGGATGTCCTTGAACTTCGAGTCCTTGTCGGCCCGGATGATGACCGTCACCTTCTCGCCGGCCGCCGCCCCGAGCGGGTGGTTCTTGATCGCCTGCCGCAGGTAGAAGGTGATCTCGTCCTGGCTGATGAGCGGGTCGCGGGACGGGACGAGGACGTGGCCGGTCTTGTCCACGTTCATGTACATGAAGTTGGTCTCCTTGGCCGTCAGCGGCTTGGCCTGGCTGGCGACGGGCAGCTTGATCTTGTCGCTCATCTCGTCGGCCACGAAGTTGGCGACGAGCATGAAGAACATGACCAACTGCAAGACCAAGTCGAGCAGCGGCGTCAAGTTCGGGTCCGAACTGACGCCGTCTTCCCCGCCGCCGCCGCCGTGACTCATTTGAAGACCCCTCGTTCACGTTCCGAATCGTCAATGGCGAACCGGCCTGTCGCTTACCTCACCCCCCGGCCCCCTCTCCGAAGCGGAGAGAGGGGGAGCAAGCGAGAGGAAACTACTGATCGAGGGGGCGGGCGTTCGCCCGCCCGAACTACTGAGCAAGCGTGCCGCTCACCCCACATTCCGGGCCAAGTCCCCCTCTCCGCTTCGGAGAGGGGGCTAGGGGGTGAGGTAAAATCCCCCCTCATGGCGACCTTCTCACACCGTCCCGCGGCCCGGGTTGGGGGCCGGCGGCGGCGGCGGCGGGGCGACGGTCGTGGACCCCGTGGCGCCGCCCGGCCCGCCGGCCTTCTTGGAGTTGTGGTACATCTGCGTCAACAGGTCATCGGCGATGTGGCCGGTGTCCATGGAGACGGAGATGATCCGGTTCCGGAAGAAGGCGTTGAAGAAAATGGCCGGGATGGAGATGCCGATCCCGAGGAACGTCACGGACAAGGCTTCCGAAATCCCCTTCGACAGCGCGGCCGGGTTCGGCGGCCCGCCCTGCCCCAGCGACATGAAGGACCGGATCATCCCGAGCACCGTGCCGACCAGCCCAATCAGCGGCCCGAGGGAGCCGATCACGGCCGTGTAGTTGTTCAGTTGCTCCTTGCCGGACCGGATGCTGTCGAGCATGTTGCCGGCGGCGTCCCGGGCGTCTTCGAGGCCGTACTGCAAGCGGCTCATGCCGGCCGTCAGCACGCGGCCGAGGAACGACGTGTCGTTCCGGGCCATGTCGAAGGCTTCCTTGAAGCGCCGCTTGTTGACGGTGTCGATGAACTCGTCCACGAACCCCGGCGGGATGGCGACGCTCATCCGCAGGTCGAGCATGAGCAGGACGATGAGGGCGACGAGGGCGATGGACGGGATGCCGAGCACCACGGCGAACAGCCAGCCGGCCGACTCAATGATGTGGAGGAAGATGCTCTTTTCGGGCTTGGCCCCGCCGCCCTCTTCCTGGGCAAAGGTCGGGTCGGCCGTGAGCAGCAACACGAGCACGGCGAGGAGACAGGCCGCCAACGCAACCCAACGCCGCCGCATCAACGATTCGAGCATGGTGACTCGCAGTAGTGTAGAGAGACTTAGGACGCCGTGAGCTTGGCGACGGTTCCCCACGAGTTGGGAAAATCGACCGAACCGCTCACGAGACAGTGATTTTGGGTTAAAGGTATACAAGATGAAAACGCAATCAACCTTTCAGGTCAAGAGTTTTCTTCGGGCGGTCAAAATATTTCCGCCGCGGCCCCCCGCGCATTTCGGCGCGTTTGATCGGGCGGGCCGCCGCCGCGGTTGATATGCTTGTAAGAGCGCGGGCCAAGCCGGCGCATTCGCCACGAATTTTCGGAGCCGGGCCATGACGCGGGGAGAGCGGTTCGCCGGGGTGTCAGTCGCCATCGTGACGCCGTTGAAGGACGGCGAGGTGGACTACGCCGACCTGCGAAAACTGGTCGATTGGCACGTTGAACAGGGGACGGATTGCCTGGTGCCCGTGGGGACGACCGGCGAGTCCCCGACGCTGAGCCACGACGAACACGAAAAAGTCATCGGCACCGTGGTTGAACAGGCCCGCGGCCGCATTAAGGTGATGCCGGGCACGGGGTCCAACTCGACGCGCGAGGCCGTCCGGCTGACGAAGTTCGCCAAGAAGGCCGGCGCCGACGCGACGCTGCAAGTCGGCCCGTACTACAACAAGCCGACGCAAGAGGGATACTTCCAGCACTTCGCGGCCGTCGCCGACGCCACGGACTTGCCGATCTGCCTGTACAACATCCCCGGCCGCACCGGGTCGAACATCACGCCCGAGACGATGGCCCGGATCGCCGACAAGTGCCCGACCCTCGTGGCCGTGAAGGAGGCCACTGGGTCGCTCGACCAAGCGTCCCAGATCGTCGCCCTCACGGACCTGACGATCCTCTCCGGGGACGACTCCCTGACGCTGCCGCTCATGAGCATCGGCGGCCGCGGCGTGATCTCCGTGGTCGGCAACATCGTCCCAAAAGACCTGAAGGCCCTGATCGTCGCCTTCGACGCCGGCGACATCCCGGAGGCCCAGCGCTGGCATAAGAAGCTTTTCCCCCTGTGCCGCGACATGCTCGGGGCCGCCACCAACCCCATCCCGCTCAAGACCGCCATGATGCTCTTGGGCCGCGGCACCGGCGAGTTGCGGTTGCCCATGTGCGCCATCGACGACGCGGGCCGGGACAAGATCAAGAAGACGCTGGTGCAGTACGGGCTGCTGTGAAAATGCCGGGCAGAATTGGGCGAGCGAGCGGATTTGGTTTTCGTTGGAGTCCCGGCTTCAGCCGGTCTTCGGGCCTCCACCCATCAAAGGCCTGTCTCCTCCGTTAATCCAGTCGTTCGCCGAAGACCGGCTGAAGCCGGGACTCCAACGAAGACAAAAAACAAGCATCACAACCGAATAGTCCCGTCGCAACCCGGCCGCTATCCCAAAGCGGACGGATTGCCAACAATTCGCCAAATGGGTCGCGCGCAATGGCAGACAATTTGGCAGACCTTCACAATTGAGTTCTCAAACCTTCGGGATGTTCACCCACTGGCGGCTCTTCGCCGAGTCCAAAATGGCGTCGAGAATCAACTGGGTCTCCATCGAGTCGCGGAAGGTCGGCGAGCACGGCGTGCCGGCCGCCAGCCCTTCCAGGAAGTCCTTCACTTGGTGGACGAAGCTGGACTCGTAGCCGATGGCCAGGCCGGGCACCCACCACTTGCCCATGTACGGGTGGTCGCCGTCGGTGACGTGGATGGAGTGCCAGCCGCGGACTTGGCTCTCGTCCGTGTGGTCGAAGTATTGCAGGCGGTGCAGGTCGTGCAAGTCCCATGAAATCGAGGCGTGTTCGCCGTTGATCTCGAACGTGTACAGGGCCTTGTGGCCGCGGGCGTAACGGGTCGATTCGAAGTTCGCCAGCGAGCCGTTCTCGAACTTGCCCATGAAGGTGCAGGCGTCGTCAATCGTCACTTCCTGGACCTTGCCGGTCTGCGTGTGCGTCCGCTGCTTGATGAACGTCTCCGTCATCGCGGAGAGGCTGTCCATGCGGCCGTTGAGCCAAATGGCCGTGTCGATGCAGTGGGCCAGCAAGTCCCCGGAGACGCCGCTGCCGGCGGCGGCCGCGTCGAGCCGCCAGAGGCCGGCGCCGCCCTGCGGCAGGTCCGGGGAGATCGTCCAGTCTTGCAGGAACTTGGCCCGGTAGTGGAAGATCTTGCCGAGCTTGCCCTCGTCGATCAGCTTCTTCGCCAGCGTGACGGCCGGGATGCGGCGGTAGTTGTACCAGACGGTGTTCGCCACCTTGGCCTTCTCGACGGCCGCCACCATCGTGCGCCCCTCGGCCGCGTTCAAAGCCAGGGGCTTCTCGCACAGGATCATCTTGCCGGCCGCCGCCGCCGCGATCGCGATCTCGCAGTGCAGGTTGTTCGGCACGCAAATATCGACGGCGTCAATGTCCTTGCGGGCCAACAGCTTTCGCCAGTCGGTTTCGACGGACTCGTAACCCCACTGGTCGGCGAAGGCCTTGGCCTTGGCCGCGTCGCGGGCGCAGACGGCCTTCAGGACCGGGCGGTACTGGAGGTCGAAGAAGTTGTTCACTTGGGCGTAGGCGTTCGAGTGGGCGCGGCCCATGAACCCGTACCCGATCATCCCGATGTTCAGCGGTTTCTGCGGCATGGAAAGCCTCGGAGTGGTTGTGGTGTCGGTTTAGGTTGGTGACAGGGGGAGACAACGGTTCGTGAAAACGCGACGCTCAAGCGCCCCGTCTTGTGAGCCGCGACGCGGAGGCTTTGCGGAGAGGAGCGCGACCAGAGGCGGTCACCCGAGTCACGCGATTGTTGGACTTCGGTGACGCTCTCTTGTCGCGCTCCTCTCCGCAAAGCCTCCGCGTCGCGGCTCACAAGACACGCGGGTCGGGCGGACGCATCGCGGCGGGTTACGCCGCGTACTTGGCCCGCAGCTTGTCCAAAAACTTCTTGCTGTCGGCGGTCACTTCCCACGCCTTCGGCCAGAAGCACAGGTCCACGCACCACCAGTCGTTCGGCACGCCAGCCTGTTGGATGGCCGGGATGAGTTCGTCGAAGTTAAGGCTGCCGGTGCCGAACGGGTTGTGCGTCGAGGTGTTGTGCTCGTTCAGGGAGCCGTCCGAGTCGATCAGGTGAATGTGGGTGATCTTCCCCTTCAGCTTTTCGAGCAGTTCCAAGGCCCCGCCCTTGAGCAGTTCCTTTTCGCCCTGGTGGTTCGCCCCGACGGCGGCGCACATGTGGGCGTGGCAGGTGTCGTACAGCACGCCGAAATTGTCGTTCCCCTTCGCCCGCACGCCGTCCACGACGGCCAGCACTTCGGAGGGCTTGTTGAACAGGAAGCCCGGCTCGAACTCCCAGCACACCTTCATGCCGTAGTCGGCGGCGATCTTGCTGCACTTGTCCCACACGGCGACGATGCGGTCCAGCCCCAGCTTCGGGTCCATGCCCGAGGTCTTGAAGAAGTCGGGCGATTCGACCGCGTCCACGCGGATCGTCTTCACGTCGAGGTCGGCGGCGAAGGCCGCGTACCCGAGGAAGGCGGCCATGTACGGGACGGGGTTCTCGTCGAGGACCGACGGCCCGGGTTTCTTGAAACTCCACAAGTCGATGGCGATGCCGGACAGGGCGAGGCCGTGGTCGGCGATTTCCTTCTTCAGCTTAACCCGGCTGGCCTTGGTCGGGTGGGAAACCGGCGTCGGGTGCAGGCCGAAGCTGCCGAGTTCCACGCCGTCGTACCCGAGGTCTTGCAGCTTGTGCAACACTTGGTGAAAGTCGTTGGTCGGGACTTCTTGGTTGAAGATGTACGCCCACGACCCGATGGAAAGACGCGCCTTGCTCATGGAGTAGTCCCCGAAAATTTGGTGAAGGATCAAATCAGAATAAGCAAAAACCGTTTCACGCAAAGCTCGCAAAGAGGCAAAGCTCGCAAAGAGAACAAGAATTATAAAATGCCTCAGGACGCCCGTTGATCTTACCCACAATCGAGGACTCTTTGCGAGCTTTGCCTCTTTGCGAGCTTTGCGTGAAACTCTTGTCTTCGCGCGTCACTTGACCTCGAACAGGCACTCGACTTCGACGGCGATGTTGCCCGGCAGGGCGTTCGTGCCGACGGCGCTGCGGGTGCCGACGCCGTGGTCTTCGCCGAAGACGTCGGCCATCAGTTCAGAGAAGCCGTTGATGACCTGCGGCTGCTGGCCGAAGTCGTCCGTGCAGTTGACGAGGCCGAGCGTCTTGACGAGCCGCACGACGTTGTCCAGCGAGCCGAGCGTCGCCTTGACGGTGGCGAGCACGGCGAGGCCGACTTGGCGGGCCGCGGCCTTGCCCTCTTCGAGGGTTAAGTCTTTGCCGACCTTGCCGGTGATCTGGGTCTTGTCTTCCTTGAGCGGGCCGTGGCCGGAGACGTAGAGGAAGTTGCCGACCCGCAGGGCCGTCTTGTACTTGGCGACGGGCTTCGGGGCCGGCGGGAACGTGAGGTGCAGTTCTTGGACGCGGGTCTCGGGGGTGCTCGCCATGAATCGGCCTCGGGAAAGACGCGGGGTGGGTATGCTCAACAGCATACGAACCGAGTCTTCCCGAGTGTACGGGTCAGCCCGCGGCGCGCAGGAAGGTCGGCCGGGCGGGGGCCGCGGCGACGGCCGTGAACCGCTGCCCGGTCTCCGTGCGGCGGAGGAGTTCCGGGGCCGGCCGGAACCGCTCGCCGTACCGCACCCGGAAGTCGTGCAGCCGGTTGACGACCCGCAGCAGGCCCGTGTCGTCGGCCAACTTCAGCGGCCCGCCGAGCGAGCGGGGCCAGCCCGTCGCCAGCGCCGCGACGTGGTCCGCGAGCTGGTTCATCTCGGCGACTTCGTCGTCCGCGAGCCGGGCCGCCTCGTTCATCACCCGGTACAGGAGCCGGTCGCCCGCTTCGGCGAGGGCGTCGGGCACGTTCGCGATGTACGGCGCCTTGGTCTGCCGGTCGTGGTCCCGCCAAAGGGCCATGCGGGCGACTTCGTTTTCCGTGCGCCAGAGGCCGTAGCGGTAAAAGCCTTCGCGGCTTTCCTTCCCGCGCCAGCCGTAGGGCCGGAACTTCTGGAACAACAGCGGCCGGGCGTAATAGTCGCGCCGGGCCAGTTGCAATTGAGCGGTGAGCGTGGAAAGGTTCTCGAAGCCGATTTCATCGCACCACTCCAACGGCGGGCGGGCGAAGCCGAGATTCGTGGCCAGCCGGTCAATCTCCCGGGGGGAAAACCCGTCGGCGACGAGGGACACCGCTTCGGAGAGGTACGCCAGCAGCAGCGTGTTGGCGACCTGCCCCGGCTGGTCGGCCACGCGGAGCGGCAAGAACTTCACGCCGCGCAGCCACGATTCGACGCGGGTGAACGTGTCATCCGCCGTCCCCGGCCCCGCCGACAGTTCAACGAGGTCGGCCCGCAGGGACCATTGCGGGCAGTGCAGCCCGACGACGGCCGAGGCGTTCGGCAAGCCGTCCTGCACGTCGCCGACCGTGACGCTGTGGCCGACCAACGCGACGGCCGTCCGCGGGGACAGCCGGCCGGCGACGACCGCGAGTTGCCGGCGCACGTCCGCCGGGTCTTCGCCGGGGACCAATAGCAAATCGACCGACAACCGGTTTTCCGCGTCGCCGCCGCGCGCCCACTCGGCGTCCGAAGTCAGGACGGTCACGGCGAGGCCGCGTGCTTTCAGCCCCGTCACCAGCGGCGATTGGTCCGCCCCGGCCCCGAGCCAACCGACGCGGCGGATCGGCACGGCGTTCTGGCCGGCCACAACCTCCACGAAGTCGCGGACCAAGTTCAGCCGGTTCCGCGTGCCGGGATTGGCCAAGAGGCCGCACATCGCCCGGCGTTCCGCGACGTGGCATTCCACCAGCGACCGCAGCCGACAACTCGTCAAGTGATCAAAGTGATCCGACATCGACGTGGGCCACTTCCCGGCCCCATTGCCCGCCAGGACGCGGGCCAGCCCGGTTCGCACCCGCTGCACGACCGACTTCCGGATTTGTTTCCCGTCGGCGATCCGGGCCAGAAGACCGCGAAGGCCGATCTCCGATCCCGCTTCCGACAAAACCACGTCCGCGATGCCGCGGCGGCCGGCGGTCGCCGCGTCGAGCGGCGCACCCGTTCGGTAGAGCCGCCGAGCCGTCGCGGCGCCGGCCTTGGCCGTCAGCCGATAGGCGCCGCCCCAACAGGGGATCAGCCCGTGTTCGTGACTGTCGAGCCGGAAACTCGCGGCCGGGCGGTTCACGGCGATGATCCGCGAACACGCCAGCGCGATTTCCAGCCCGCCGGATTCGCACGCCCCCTCCACGAAGGCCAGACTCGGCATCGGCAACTCGGCGATCTTGCGGGTGAGTTCCTGCCCGCGCATCACGGCCGCCGCGATTGCCGTGGGCGACTTTAACCCGGCCCACGTGGCGGCCTCCACGCCTCGGCAAAACACGTCCGGCGTCCCGCTTCGAATGACGAGCGCTTCCAAGAACCGCATCTGGCCGACGCGGTCGATCAGCAGGGCCAGTTCGTTGACGAGCGGCAGCGTGAGCGTGGGGTCGGGGCGGGAGGAGAGGTCCAGCCAGAGGGTGGCGACGAGTTCGTCCGTTTCCAGCCGAAAGTTCGGCGATTCGTACAGCATCACGGGACGGATCCTTCCGTTGCGGGCCGGCGCATCTTGCGCCAACCGGCATTGTGCCCCGCGACGCCCGAATCGGTCAAGGCGAATTGATAAGCGTCAAAAAACAAGACTCACCACAAAGGCACAAAGGTCCCACAAAGTTCCACCAAGAATAGGAGTTACGCAGTTGGTCGTTTTTTGGTGGCATGGGCAAGATGCTGACTTGCCCATCTTGCCCAAACGCATCCAGTTTCCGGTCATTTGAGGCCCAGAAGAGCCAACTGCGTAACTCCTACAAGAAGAAAGAAGAGAAATTTCTTCTTCGCTCTTCTCTGTGAACCTTTGTGGGACCTTTGTGCCTTTGTGGTGAGTCTTTTATTCGAAGTTGGGCAGCAATCCGCGGCGGAGTTCTTTGCCGCGGACCACGAAGAACCGCACGGGTGAGAAGCTCGCCAAGTCGGCGTGGCCGAGGACGAAACTCACGTTGTCCGCGGTAATCGTCTCCCACTGGTGCAGGCCGATCAGGATGTCCCCGCGCTGGAAGCCGGCGCGGGCGGCGGGGCCGTCGGCCGAGACTTCCTTGATGAGCAGGCCGCCGCGGAGTTCCTTGTTGACGTGGGTCACGGCGTCAGGCGTGACGGCTTCGAGTTTGAGGCCGAGCTTCTTCCAAATCACGTCCCCGCCGCCGGCGTTGGTATTGGCGACCGTCGTGGCGGGAACGGTGCGGCCGGCGCCGTGCAGGGCCAATTCGGCTTTGACGGGGCCGCCGGTCCGCTTCACCACCACGTCTAGCTTCGCGTTCTCGGCCGTCTCCAAGAAGGCCCGCTCGATGTCCATCAAGCACTTCACGGGCACGTCGCCGACCTTGTCCACCACGTCGCCGGTCTTGAGGCCGGCCTGCTCCGCGGAACTCTTCGGCTCCACGCTGTCAATGACCACCCACCGCTTGGTCGGGGCCTCCGAGGAATCGACCATGTCGTGGCCGACGATGCCGTGGGACTGACCCCGTTTCTTGGCGCCGATCATCTCGGACGTGGTCTTGAGCACTTGGTCGATGGGCAGGGCGAAGGCGATGTTCTGGGCGTTGGCCCGGATGGCGACGTTCACGCCGATCAGCTCGCCGTGGACGTTCAGCAGCGGCCCGCCCGAGTTGCCGGGGTTGATGCCGGCGCTCGTCTGGATCAGGGACTTGTACGAGACTTCCTTGTTCAGCGTCACGTCCCGCTTCAGGGCGCTCACGATGCCCGTGGTGACGGTGTGCTCGTACCCGAAGGCGTTGCCGATGGCGATGACCGGCTCGGCCAGCATCAGGTCGGACGACGTGCCCAGCGGGATGACTTGCAGCGGCTTGACCGGGTCGATTTTTAGGACGGCCAAGTCGTTCTCGGGGTCGCGGGCGATGATCTTGGCCGGCAGGCTGGTGCCGTCCACCAACCGGACCCGCAGGAGGTACACGTCGTCCACGACGTGGTAATTCGTGATGAGGTAGCCGCGCGGGTCAATGATGATGCCGGTGCCCATGCCGTTGACGCGGTGCTGCGTCTGGGCCAAGTCCGTCCGGGGGTTGAACGGCTTGTTGTCGCTGACCGTCCGCTCGCTGTGGATGTTGACCACGCACGCCTTGACGCGGTCCACCACTTCCACGACCTGCGTCTTGCGCGGGCTGCCGAGGCTCGGGGGCGTGACCTTGGGGAAGTTCAGCTCGTCGCCCCACGCGGGCGCGGTCCACGGGGCGACCCCCGCGAGGGCGACCGCGGACGCGAACACACCCCGCCGGCCCCGCGAGATCAACGTTGCAAGCATGTCTACCCCAGAGTCTGGCGGCCCCGCGGCGGCGATCCGTCGCCCACCACGGCAGGGTCCGCAGACTCAAGGATCGACCCGTTCCCCGCGAATCTCCATCTCCCCGGGCTTTCCCGGCCGGTCAGAATCCCCCGAAACAACCCGTCGCGCCAGTCTTACGGGTCGGTCGTCCGGTGCCGGCTGGATGGGGCGGGCCGGCTGTTTCAATTCCCCACAAGAAGTTTTCCCTCACGGCGGGAAATTCGCCCCCCAGAAAGCCCACGGACGGCCGGCCGTCGGCTTTCCGGAACGAAAAAAGGCGGCGTCCCCCGGTCGGGACGCCGCCTTGGCGGTTCAAATTGTCAGGCCGGCGTCACGGGGCGTAGTCCGTGAATTCGCGGGTCGTGTCCTTCTGGGTGTCTTGGTCCGGCCCCACGTACAGGTGGAGGTGGTCCTTGTCGATGTACACGACCTGCACTCGCCGCTTCTTGAACTTCACCGGGGTCGGGTAGTCCGACTGGACCGTTTCCGTGTAATAGATGGTGCATTTCCAGTGACAGTGGTGCAGCCTGGCCCAGCCGACCAGCGGGAAGAACCGGGGCGGGTCGATCTTGTCCACGATCCGCTCCGAGTTAATCCGCATGTCGTCCCGGAACTCTTCGTACACGAACGGCACGCCGCGGGCCACCTTCGTCAGCGTGCGGAGGATTTCCCGCTCCGTCGGCGGGTCTTCGCACAGCGGCTCCGGGTAGCCGTCCCGAATCGGCGGCATGATCGGCGTCCGGTGGTCGTTCTTGTGCATGTACTTGTCTTCCATGCGCTCCGCGGTCCACGGCTGGATCGGGATCGGCGTGAGGAAGCCCGCGCCCAGCGGGTTGCACCCGACGGCGGCCACTAAAGGCGCGACGGCAAGCAGCAGCAGGAAACCGCGACGCAGCCAGTTCATAGTCTCTCCCTCAAACTTCCCGTCACCCGCACGCCAGACCGGAGGCGTGCCGAGTGTTTGTCGTTGACCGGATTCCGACATTGCGGAATGTATCGGTTCCCCGCCCCGGCGCACTTGATGTCAACTGACCAAGAATGCCGGTTCGGGTGTTTTCATCGGCAAATCCGGTCCTATGACTTCACCACCCACACCAAGGCGGCCCCGCGATGGTCTATCTTTCCAAGATTTACACGAAGGGCGGCGACGCCGGCGACACCGGCCTCGGCGACGGCGCCCGCGTTTCCAAGGATTCCCCCCGCGTGACGGCCTACGGCGAGGCGGATGAGTTGAACACGGTCATCGGGCTAACCCTGACCGTCCAGGGGGTTTTGGAGGCCGCGTTGCTCCGGGGAATCCAGAACGACCTGTTCGACCTCGGGGCCGACCTGTGCGTGCCCGAGACGGCCACGGAATCCGGCTCGCCACCACTCCGCATCACCGCGGGACAAGTGGATCGGTTGGAAAAGGCCATCGACCGGCTGAACGAACCACTGGAACCGCTGCGGAGTTTCGTGCTGCCCGGCGGGACGCCGGCCGCCGCGTGGCTGCACCTCGCCCGCACCGTCTGCCGCCGGGCCGAGCGCAGTTTGGTGACGCTCATGCGAACGGAACGGGTCAACCCGCAGGCGTTGATCTACCTGAACCGGCTGTCTGATTTGCTGTTCGTGATGGCCCGCGTCGCCAACGACGGGGGCAAAGGGGATGTGCTTTGGGTGCCGGGGAAATCACGCGAGTCGAAGCTGTAACATAGAATTGACCGGATTTGTTGTCACGGGAGCCATCGATGACATTGACGTCCGTCTTCATGCAAGTGCCGGAGGGGTACATCGCCTTCGTCGAAGAGATACCGGGGGCAAACACGCAAGGGGACACGCTTGAGGAAGCTCGGGAGAATCTCCAAGAAGCGGTGAGTCTCATCTTGGAAGCGAATCGCGAACTTGCCGAACAATAACTGAGTGAACGACTACTTGGCCCGCAAAATCTGCCGGGATTTAGGCGTTCCCGAAATCTAAGATGACCAGCCATTCCCCCCGCGGCCGCCTCGCCCCCTCCCCCACCGGGGCGCAACACCTTGGCAACGCCCGAACCTACCTGATCGCTTGGCTGGACGCCAAGTCTCGCGGCGGCGAAATGGTCCTGCGAATCGAGGACATTGACACGGGCCGCTTAAAACCGGGGGCAACGGAGCAAATCATCGACGATCTTCGTTGGCTGGGGCTGACGTGGGACGCCGGGCCGGTCTTCCAATCGCAACGACTCGACGTTTACCGCAACGCCTTGGCGCAGTTGAAGGCCCGCGAGTTGGTCTACCCGTGCCAGTGCAGCCGGGCCGACATTCTCAGCGCGGCCAGCGCCCCGCACGCCGACCAGGAGGGGGTCACTTATCCGGGGACGTGTTCGCATTTCCAAGTGGCCGATGCCGCCGACATGACGAAGCCGTTCGCGTGGCGGGCGAGGTTCAATACCGCATCCGCATTCACCGACCGCTTCGCCGGGCCGTTCGCGTTTGGCCCGGCCCGCATCGGCGGGGACTTCGTGGTGTGGCGGAACGACGACACGCCCGCGTACCAGCTCGCGGTCGCCGTCGATGACGCCTTGATGGGCGTCACGGACGTCATCCGCGGGGACGACTTGCTCTCGTCCACGCCGAAGCAACTTTGGGTCTACAACGCCCTCGGCCTCACGCCGCCCGCGTGGCTGCACGTCCCGCTTGTAGTGGACGCCCACGGCAAACGCTTCGCCAAGCGGGACGGCGACGTGCAGTTGGAGAATCTGCGGGCGGCCGGCGTGGCAGCGGAATCGGTCTTGGGATTGTTGGCTTGGTCCTGCGGCTGGCTTGAACAGCCGTCGGCCGTCTCGGCCCGGGACTTGATCGCCGTTTACCGGCCGGAGACCATTCCGAAGTCGCCGTGGGTGGTGACGGGCGAGGTTTTGCGGCGAATCGGCCCACACGCCTAAATTCGCTCCTAGACTGTCGTTATGCGAATCCTCTTGGTCTCGGATATCCACGCGAACGTCGCCGCGTTGGAGGCCGTCTGCGAAGAGTTCGACGCCTGCCTGTTCCTCGGCGATCTGGTGGATTACGGCCTCGACCCGAATCCCTGCATCGCGTGGGTGCGGAAGCACGCCACGCACGCCATCCGCGGCAACCACGACCACGGAGCCGCCCAGGAAGTCTACCTGACCGGCGCCAACGGCTTCCGCTACCTCACCGGCGTCACCCGGCCGATCACCTGCGCCCAACTCTCCGAAGACGACCGCCGCTACCTCGCCCGCCTGCCGATGACGCAGTACCTGACGCTCGACCATAAGCGGTATTTGCTCGTCCACGCCACGCCGCGCGACCCGTTCGACGAGTACGGCCCGCCGGACCCGGAGTTCTGGAAGCGCCGCCTCGACGGCATCGACGTGGACTACGTCTGCGTCGGCCACACGCACGTCCCGTACACGCTAAAAGTGGGGACCGTCACCGTCATCAACCCCGGCAGCGTCGGCCTCCCCCGCGACGGCGACCCGCGGGCGTCCTACGCGATCATCACGCCGGACGGGATCGAGTTGAAGCGGGTCGAATACGCGGTGGAAGCCGCCGTGCGACGGGTGCAGGAATCGAACCTGCCCGAGATGGCGAAGACGCTGCTGACGGAGGCGTACCGGACGGGAAAACTGGAACGCCGGAATGGATATGCGAACGGCAACGGAGAGGAAAAGCATAAAACCGTTTAGCCACGGATCGAACGGTCAAATCAGGCGACGGCCAGTTTTTAGCCCCAACGGGGCGTTCGGTAGTAGCCAGCCCCGGAAGGGGCTGGCACACGCGGGCAGAAATGTTTTCAAGCCCTGAAGGGGCGGCCGGAACTGGGACTCCGTTCCGGCCGCCCCTTCAGGGCTTGGTCGTTTGATGGCTACGAGTCCAGGCCCTCCCGGGCCTGGCTACAAGCGGACGCCCCGTTGGGGCTGAAAGCCAAAAACCGTCACTTCGGCAACACGCCAGAAGGGGCCCCCGCCGGTTCGACGTACCGCAGTTCGCGGTTCGGGTCGAAGAACCGCAGGTACACGGCGTCTTCTTTCGTCACGAAGTGGATGTCGTTCTTGCCGGCATTCAGCGGGACGTTGACGCTTAATTGGTCGGGGATGGCGGGCACGCCGCTTCCCTTTTGCTCGGCGGCCACGGCCTTGCCGTTCACCGTCAGGGACCACGGGCCTTTGACGCCGATCAGCAGACGATAGGTCTTGGCCGCCGGGGCGGTCACTTCGGCCGTCAGCGGGGCGGCGGCTTTGGCCACTTCGGCCCGGCCGGTGACGCCCACCTTGTTCGCCGCTCCGTTGGGGACGAGGAACGGGTTGGCCATCACATACCGAACCAGGTCGCGGAAGTCTTGGACGGTCATGTTGTAGCCCAAGCCTTCGGGCATCAGAGATTTCTCCTGCACCTTGAGGTCGTCGATGTCCCGCTTTTGAATCTGCTTGAGGACGCCGTTCTCGCCCTTGAGCGTGATGGATTGGCCGTCCTCCGCGTGCAGCACGCCGGTCTCGACGCGGCCGTTGCTCAGGTTGACGGTGCGCATGAAGTACGGGGCGCCGATCACGCGGTTGGGGTCGAGGACGTTGACCAACAGGTACTCGATGTCCCGGCCGGCGCCTTCGATGCTCGGGCCGACTTCGCTGCCGCGGCCGTCGAACTTGTGGCACTTGGCGCACTGGTTGTCGAAGACGATTTTGCCGCGGGCGAACGACCCGGGGGCAGCCGCGAGTTGCCCCCGCATCTGGTCGATCACCTTGTTCAGTTCGGCCGGCGTCGCCCGCATCCGGCCCCACACTTTTTCGATCTCGGCGTTCAGCTTGTTATCTTTGAGAGCTTGAATGCGGATGATCGTGTTGTCGGTCAGTTCGGTGCGGTCCACCTGCTTCTTGCCGACGGCCGCCAACAGGTCGGTGGCCCAGTCCTTGCGGCCGGCGAGGGCATTCACCGCTTCGTTGCGCAACGGCGGGGAGAAGTTCTTCCACGTCGCCAACAGGTCGCGGGACACTTCCTGGGCGTCCACGCCCGCGACGGCCCGGATCGCCTCGGCCCGCAGGGCGTCGTCGTCCTTCCCTTGAATGATGGCGAACAGCGGTTTCAAGATGGTCTTATCCCGCGACACACCCAAGTCCCGGACGGCTTCCTGCCGGTCGGCCAGCGAGTTCTTGACATCTCTCACCACTGTCAACGCCTTGCGGATGGCTTCCGGGTCGCTGAACTTAACGGCCAAACTGTTCGTCAACCGGGCCACGTCCGGCTTCGTGCTGCCCGCGAGCTTTTGTTGCACGACCTTCCAATTCGCCGGGGCCGGCACCGTCCGGTTGCCGATGGCCGCCGTGAGGGCGTCCAACGCCTTGAGCGTCACCGTCTCGTCCGTAGCCCCGCCGATGAAGTCGAGGCACAGGGCGATGTCTTCCGGCTTGCCGGTGGCGACGAGCCGCTTCATCGTGCGCGGCACGATGGTGTCAGTGATGAGCGGGTTGCCAGGGGCGTTGTCGGCGAGGTACTGAAGAATGTCTTTCGTCTTGGCTTTGACGAGAGCTTTGGAAAGTTGGGCTTCAAACGCGATCCACAACAGTTGCGGAATTATGGGATCTTTGGCGTCTTCTTTCACGGACAGAAGCTCGTCCAAAATTGGACTGATGTCAGCCTTATCGCTCAAGCGGACGGCCGCGGAAGCCAATTCCCGGCGGGCGGGGGACGATCCCCGATTCTTCGCCATCACGGCTAGATTCGCCACAATTTGTTCCGCAGTTTTGCCCCGCCAGTCGTTCGCCATGCTCCTGATCCAAATCGCGCTGACTGGATTCGCCACCGCCTCTTTGTTGTACTCCTCGTAGTGAGATGCGTCGCCGAGCGGGTGCCGCCGCATCGTCGCCGCCGTTTTCATCAAGGCACTCTGTGGTGTGTGCTTGTCAGTGGCGAATTCTTTAAATTCAATAAACGTCGGCTCTTCCTCATTTAGCAGGCGCAACGCGGTTCGAGCTTCGTAAGGGTTTTCAGAATGAAGCATGGATCCCCATTCGCGTCGCTTCGCCCTAATATCTTCAGCCTTCTTCGTCTTCAACCCCTTCGTCTGAATCCGGTACACACGACCGCGTTCGTAGTCCCAGTCTTCGGCGTTGGTCTGGTGGCAGGGGTTTTGGTCGTGCCAGTCGATGCAGTAGATTTCGCCGTTCGGCCCCCAGCGCAGGTTGATGGGGCGGAAGTTCTTGTCCCCGCTCACGAGGAAGTCGTCCCCGCGGCTGGCGGTGTAGCTGGAGCCGTTGGGCTTCAGGATGTTTTGTTTGAGCGAGCAGCCGTGGATGCTGCCGAAAATCACGCTGTTGCGGTACTTCTCCGGCATGATAGGCGTGTCCAGCGAGATCAGCCCCGCGTGCGCCCAGCCGCTTTCTTTGTGGAACGTGTGGTCGCAGATTTCCTTGATTTCCCCGTAGGCATACGGGTTGGCCGCCTGGCCCCCCTGCCGTTTGTAGATGCCGCCGGGGACCATGTGGAACAGATGCGGGATGACGCAACAGCACAGGATGAACTGGCCGTCCGTGTTGCGCCAGTCCATGCCCCACGGGTTGCTGGTGCCGTCCGCGAAGACTTCAAACGCCTTGGTCCGCGGGTCGTACCGCCAGACGGCCGCGTTGATGCGCGTCTTCGGCCCGTCCGCCTGACCGGGCGACACTTCGGAGTAGGTGAAAACGCCGTGCAGGCCGTAGAGTCGGCCGTCCGGCCCCCATTGGAAGGTGTTCAGCGTCTCGTGCGTATCTTGCGAGCCGAAGCCCTTGAGGAGAATGTCGATCTTGCCCGGCTTGTCGTTTTTGTTCTCAATGAAGAAGAGGTACGGCGGGGCGCCGAGGTAGACGCCGCCGTTGCCGACTTCGATGCCGGAGGCCAAGTCAAACGAGACGGGGAAGTCTTTCCCCTCGATGAAGATGGTGGACTTGTCGCAGACGCCATCGCCGTCGGTGTCTTCCAAAATGCGGACGCGGTCCCGCGGCATCTTCCCCTTGGGCGTCTTCTTCGGGTACTCGAAGCACTCGACCACCCAGACGCGGCCCTTCTCGTCCACCGTCATCGCGATCGGGTTTACCAACTGCGGCTCCCCCGCGAACAGCTTCACCTCGAAGCCCTCGGCCACCTTCATCCGGGCGACCGTCTCCTCGGGCTTGAGGTACGGCTGCCCGGACCCCTTGCGGTTGTCGAACCCGAATTCCTTCTGGGCGAACGCCCCGGAAGTTGCGAACAAGACCGCGATCACCACTGTCGGGAGAATTTTGCGCATGGACGCCTCAGGGAGAGAACCAAAATTTTTTAGCCACGGATCGAACACGGAGGAAACACGGATGAGAACAAAACAAAAGCAGAAGACGGATGAAAACCGGATCATCACCGACCAACCCGATCTATGTAAGCTTCACCTTTCGATCCGTGTCGATCAGGTATTCATCCGTCTTTGCTCTTCTGGTTTTATCCGTGTTTTATCCGTGTTCGATCCGTGGCAAAAAAAATGTCTTTCAAAACAGCGACTTCCAGACCTCGGGCATCGGCAGCGATTCCTCGCCCGCGTCGTCGAAGCGGGCGTCAGTCTTGTTCCAAGCGCGGTGCAGGATCACCAAGTGGTCGCGGGTGAAGGTGTACTCGTTGTAGCTCCAGCGGCCTTCTTGCGTCGTGCTGCCGACGCAGACGTCCGTGCAGTTCGAGCCGGGGATCGGCACATGGTAGCGCACATGCCGGTGGCCGTGGAACCAGAACACGACATCACGTTCCAGGATCGCCCACAGTTTCTTGGCGTCCCGCAGTTTTCGCCAGCGCAACTCGTGATGGCCGTTCCCCAGCAGGAACGGGTAGTGCGTGACCAATACTTTCGGGCCGACGGGCAGTTGATAGACGAGTTTTTCGAGCCGTTCGAGTTGTCGGTGGCCAACCTTGCCGCGGGAGTCCCACGGGGCGAAGTTCGGGCGGGAGGAATTCACGCACACGAACCAGATGCCGTTAAACTCGCGGGCAAACGGGTAACGGTGGGCGTCGACGCGCTGTCCTGCTTGCCAATCGCCGAACGTCGTCTCAAAGAACTTGGCCCGGACGCTGTGCCGCATGTAGTGGTCGTGGTTGCCGGGGACGGCCAAGCCGGGCATCGCCTTCAGCAGCGGGGCGAAAATGTCGGCGGCGAGGCGAAACTCCAACGCCGTCCCCAGGGAAGAGGCGTCCCCCGTGAACATGACGCCGTCGAGTTTGCGGGCCGGCAGGGTCTCGACCAAGTGGCGGCAAATGACGGCGGCCGAATCGAACAGCCGGCTGCGCGTGATCCGGCGGTTGGCCCAGCCGACGGCCCGCTTGCCGAGCCAGTCCCGCAAGCGCATGCGGGTGGTCGCGTCAATCAGGTGCAGGTCGCTGATGTGGGCCAGCCGGAGCGGTTGTGCGGGCATGATGACCGTGGGGAGAAAACTACCTCACCCCCCGGCCCCCTCTCCGCGGCGGAGAGGGGGAGCCAACGGGCAAAAGCCGTTTTGGTTTGGTTCCCCCTCTCCGCCGCGGAGAGGGGGTTAGGGGGTGAGGTTGCCTTTGAACGCCGTCCCCGTTGATTCGCTTTCGATTTTAGCGGCGGCGGCCGCGAATACATTACCACGCAAGCAGCGCCCATAACCGGAGGCCGATTTTGCCCGACGCAGAACCCGGCGTGTCGCAGTTCACGGTGATTGTCAAACCGTTCCGGGCCGAAGCCGTCCTGAGCGAGGCGGCCCGCCTCGGCGTCGTCGATTGCGTGGTGCGGGAGGCGAAGGGCTACAGCCGGCAGAAGGGCTATCTGGAACGCTACATCGGCAGCGAGTACAGCTTGGCGTTCATCCCCAAGGTGGAAATCACCGTCTGGGTGGCCGACGACAAGGTGGCCGAGGTGTCGGCGGCCATCATGAAGATCGCCCGCACCGGGCGGATCGGGGACGGGAAGATTTTCGTGGTGCCGACGATGGGCGCGGCGATTGAGTTTTAACCTCTGCCGAATTGTCCCGGGGTTCGCAAAGCCTCACCCACGGGCTACACTCCGTCGCCCCTCCGGGGCTCAAATCTAAATCCGGGTCTTAGCCCTGGAAGGGCGTCGGAATGTAGCCCGTGGGTGAGGCTTTGCGAACCCCGGGACTTCTTCACCCCCCGCGCCGTTTTGCTTCCTCCGTCAACTCCAGGAAATGCCCCTCGGCCCCGCGGTCGTTCTTGCTGCGGGCGATGGCCAGCCCGGCGGTGATGAACTCCGTCGCCTTCGCGCCCATTCCCTTCCCCAACATCGCCTCGGCGGCGGGGCCGTACAGGCTCAACTCGTTGGGCAATGCCCCGACGGCCTTTTTGAAAAAGTCGTACGCCTCGTCCGTCTTCCCGCCGCGGGCGAGGGCTTGCCCTTTCATGACGACGAACTGAATCGACCGCTTCGCCGCATTCGTCGTGGCGTCCGCCTTGGCGGCTTCGTTCAATAGTTCCATCACGCGGGCGTGGTCCCCGTCGTGCCGGGCCAGCGTCATCAAGTGCTGGAAAAACGGGTAGCGGTCAACCAACTGCGGCAGGTGCGTCGCGGCCTTGGCGAACTTGCCGGCCAAGTCCGGGGCGTCCAACCGCAGGGCCGCTTGGAACGCGCTCGTCAGTTGGGTCGGCGTCAGGGCCACGATGTCGAGCGTGCCCAGGGTGGCCACGTCAATGGTGTCGAAATCGAGGCCGCCGCCGGGGGCGACCCCGGCGAGGCCGAGTTTCTTGCGCAGGCGGTCGAAGTCGTAGGGGAGTTCCTTCTTCATCTCGTCGGTCGGGTCCATGCCGCCGTAGAAGCTCTCCTCGATGTAGCGGATGATGCCGGCGAGCCGCCTCTTCAGCGTCGGGTGCGTGGCGGCGTCCAGCGGCGTGCCGCCGTTGAGGGATTGCAGCGGCCGCTTGAGCCAATCGTCCTCGAAGAAGGCGCGGGCGGCCTCCTCCCGCTTGGCGCGGACCAGTTCCGGCGGCGTGTCCGCTTGCAGCGGGAACACGGTCAGGTCGGCCAGCACGTCCCCGACGTTGGACGTGCCGAGTTCGTAGTGCGGGTCCGTGACGGCCTTGCCCACGGCCGCTTGAATTTCCTTCACCAGCGCGTCGGCCTTCTCCCGCGAGGGGTGCCAAATCCGCACCAAGTCCTTGTCCAGCACGAAGAACGCCTGCAACCGCCCGAAGCGCGGGCCGGCGTCTACGCCCAAGAGGGCCGGCTTTTCGAGGACCATCGCGCTGAGCGTGTGGTTTTCCTCGTCCGAGTCCAAGACGATCAGCCGGTCGCTGTTGGCGATCGCCGAGAACCACTTGGAGAAGCCCGGGCCGTCCTGCACCTTCATGTAGTAGCGGTGTTCGGTGAAATCAGAGACGTTTTCCAGCCCCCGGCCGGTCCGCAGGACTTCGGCCAGTGTGACTGACTCTTGCTGGTCCGCATCAACGTCTGACAGTTCGGCCGCCTTGACGAGCGCCTCAAGCCCCTTGCGGTTGTCCCCCAGCCACGCCCGCACCAAGCCGAGGTTGAACTGGGCCGCCGACGAATCCGGCAATTGCGAGACGACCGCCTCCAACGCCTTCGCGGCTTCCGTCCACCGTCCCTCGGCGGCGGCCTTCAGCGGTTCCGCCAAGGCGGCCCGCTCGGCGTCGGTTGCCCCCGGCCGGAACTGGTACTCCCGGCGGATGGCCGGCAGCAACCGGGATTCGGCCCCGAAGACGGCTTCGTAGTTCGTGCGGAGTTCCTGATTCTCCGGCATCCCGGCGAGGGCCTTCCGCATGGCGGCGATGGACGCCACCGGGCGGTTCTCTTGCAAGTCGAGTTGGGCAATGCGGGAGTTGACCTCGGCGATCATCGGCTTGGCCGCCGCCGGGAACCGCTCGGCCGCCCGCCGGAAGAGCAACAGCGCCCCGGTCGTTTCGCCTTCGTCGAGCCGGAACATGCCCTTCATGAAATTGGCGAACGGCAGGTCCGGGTCGAGTTTCAGCGCCTGCTCGACGGCCTTCTCGGCTTCGGGCCGGTCCTCGATTCGGGCCAGAAAGTCGGCCCGGTAGCACCACGCCTGCGGGACTTGGGCAAACTTTGTGGTCAGTTGGTCGATGGTTCCCCGGGCCGTGGCCTTCTGGTTCGTCTCGTGCTGTTCCAGGGCCTTGATGAACAGCGGATAATACGCCGAGCAGCACCACTTGAACTGCTTGCCGCTCCCGCAGGGGCACAACGCATACGGGGCATACGGCTGGACGCTCATGGCGCTTCTCGGGTCAGACGGCCCCGGCGCCCGGAATTGAGTGCTAGGGTTACAGATGGAACAGGATAGGGATTAGGTTCCGGATGAAAAACTCCCGCTCCCGTGTTGACCGGGGGGAAATTTCAAATTACGCTGTAGGTAATGAGTTGCGTTGCATCCGGGTTGTGCGGAACCGGCAAAGATTGCCCACCTTACCTGACTGATACGAGCGGACGAGGTTTGCGAATTAAATGTGTCCCCAACCCTACTTGCGGGTTGAGGACGGAAGGATCACGGAAAATGGTCAGTTCTGAGCTTGGCGCCTGCGAGTGGTTCGTGTGGGATCTCCGCCGCAGCGGCCTCATCGAACGCGGCCACCTCGACCAAGTCGTGGGCGAGTTCCTCAAGCGGAACCCGCGGGCCGAGCCGCCGGCCTTGGCGGACTTCTTGGTCAGCCAAAACGTCCTCAGTCCCTTCCAAGCGGAACGCATCCTGCAAGGGAAGACGCAAGGCCTCGTCCTCGGGCCGTACCTGCTGATCGACTCCCTCGGGTCGGGCAGCATGGGCCAAGTGTTCAAGGCCTCCTCCAAGACGGACAGCCAACTGTTCGCGGTGAAGGTCCTGCCCCGCCGCAGCATGTGGAACGTCCGCCTCGCCCGGCGCCAAGTCCGGGCGTTCTCCCAGTTCACCCACCCGGCCGTCGTGCCGTTCATTGACGTGGGCACGTCCGGCGGGCAGCACTACCTCGTGTGGCCGCTCGTCCAGGGCGAGCCGCTCGAACTCAAGGTCCAGCGCGAAGGCCGCATCGCCCCCGACGCCGCCGCCCAAATCTTCACCGACGTGGCCCAAGGGCTGGCCATCGCCCACCAGAACGGGCTGTTCCACGGCCTCATCAAGCCGTCGAACATCATGGTGACGCCGGACACCCACGGCAAATTGCTCGACTTCGGCATCGGCTCCCTCTTGGCGGAGAACGAGAACGAGTCGCTGGTGGACACCATGTCCACCGCCAACACGCTGACGAGCGGGCTGGACTGCTCCAGCCCCGAAAGCATCATGGAGCCGACGACCCGCACGCCGGCCGGCGACCAGTACAGCCTCGGGTGCGTGCTGTACTACGCCCTCGCGGGCCGGTACCCGTTCCCGGACGGCACGGCCGTCGAAAAGATGATGGCCCACCAGTTCAAGCAGCCGGCCTCGCTGCGGGATGTGGCCCCGAACGTGCCGGAAGGCATGGTCGCCGTCGTCGAGCGGCTGATGCAAAAGTCCCCGGAGAGCCGGTATTCCTCGACGGACGAACTGGTGGAAGCCCTCCAGTCGTTCGCCCACACGGCCCACACGGCCCACACGGCCCCGCGGCCGACGAGCCAAAGCGCCCACGGCTCCTTGCGGTCGAACCCGTTGCCGTCCACGACGCGCGGCTCGGTCCACATGCCGCCCAAGCCGAGTTACCCGCCGGCGGCGATGGCGCCGATGGCGAACCCGCCGCTGTCCCAAATGCCGATCCCGCCGGCCCCGGTCCAACCGGGCGTGCCGCTGCCGGGTTACACGGGCCAAGGGTCCTTCCCCGGCTTCTCGGCCCCGCCGGCCCCGATTCCCGGGTCGCACTTCGGCACGCCTATATTGCCGACGCGGGCGTCGACTTCCCCGCGCGGCGGCTTCGCGGCCGCGGGCGTCGGGTACGCGGCCGAGCCGATGGTCGCGGAGCCGGTGATGCATGCTTTCCCCGCCGCCCCGGTCGCCCATTCGCTGCCGGCCATCGCGCCGGTCGCGCAGACGCCGGCCGGCCGGGTCAAAGACCTGCCGACGCCGACCAACATGAACTGGAGCGAGCCGGCCAAGACGCCGGTCGTCGGCCCGTTCCTGATTTTCTTGGTGGCCGCCCTCGTGACCGCGATGGTCTACCTGATGGGCAAGAACTTCCTCTTCCCGACTTGAGAAGCGGCCAGGGTAAAGACAAGAGAAGAGTTGGAACCACAGAGGACACAGAGACCACAGAGAAAAGACCGAGGAAAGGCATTTGCAAATATGTCTTCTTTCTTGTCTTTCCTCTGTGGTCTCTGTGTCCTCTGTGGTTCCAACTCTTCTCTTGTCTTCACTGTCCACTGACCACTGTTTCGGCCGACTCGTAGAATGCGATGGGCGCCCGATCCCTCCCGAGACCGCTTGAGTGCCAGACCCGACCGCCACGCACCGAGACCGCGCCGCGGGCCGCGTGCGGCGGCGCGTGGTGGTCCTCGGGTCCACCGGGTCGATCGGGTGCAGCACGTTGGACGTGCTGCGAATGCACCGGGACCGCTTTGAGGTCGTCGGGCTGGTCGCCCACCGCAACGCCGTCCAACTCGACCGGCAAGCGCGGGAGTTCCGGCCCAAATGGGTCGCCCTGACCGGCGAAGAACTCGCGGGCGGGCCGGGATATTCGGCCGCCGTCCGCACGCAGGCCGAGTTGATTGAGCGCATTCAGGCCGAGGACGTGGACATCGTCGTCTCGGCCATCGTGGGGGCCGCCGGGCTGCTGACGACGCTGGCGGCCGTGGACGCGGGCAAGGCCGTGGCCCTCGCCAACAAGGAAACGATGGTGGTTGCCGGGGCCTTGGTGATGGAGCGGGCCGCGAAGACCGGCTCCCGCATTCTGCCGGTGGACAGCGAACACAGCGCCATTTTTCAGGCGATGGAAGGGCACCGCGAATCGGTGGAGCGGGTCGTCCTTACCGGCAGCGGCGGCCCCTTCCGCGGGCGGTCGCCGGCCGACTTGGCCCGCGTCACTGTTGAAGAAGCCCTCAACCACCCGACGTGGAAGATGGGGCCGAAGATCACCGTCGATTCGGCCACCATGATGAACAAGGCGCTGGAAGTGATCGAGGCGAAGTGGCTGTTCGGGCTGGCCGCGGACCAGATTCGCGTGATCGTCCACCCGGAGTCGGTCGTCCACTCGTTCGTCGAGTTCCGGGACGGGTCCGTGCTGGCCCAGATGTCCCCGCCGGACATGCGGTTGCCGATCCAGTTCGCCCTGACCTACCCCGAGCGGTGGGCCAGTCCGACCAAGCGAATGAACTGGGCCGAATTGAATTGTCTGCGGTTCGAGCCGCCGGACGCCGACACCTTCCCGGCCTTGGGCCTCGGGTTCCGCGTCGCCCGCGACGGCGGGACCGGCGGGGCCGTGCTGAACGCCGCGAACGAAGTCGCCGTCGAGAAGTTCCTGGCCGGGGCGATCCCGTTCCCCGAGATTCCCCGCCTCGCCGAAGCCGTCTTGGACGCCCACCCGCTCAACGCCCGCCCGACACTCGATGAATTGCTGGCCGCCGACCAGTGGGCCAGAACTGAAGTCTCCCGTCTCCTCACCAACACCCGGACCCGATGAACGATACCCCCGCCGACAATCAGCCCCCCGCCGAACACCCGTCCGCCGAGAAGCAGGCCGGCTGGCTGCAAAAGAACTTCATGCCCGTGCTGTTCGTGGCGGCCGTCGTGGGGGTCATCGCGTGGCGCGGCCTGTACGTCACGGACGTCCTCCTCGCCGCGCTCGGGCTGGGGCTGGTGATTTTCCTCCATGAACTCGGCCACTTCCTCGCCGCGAAGTGGTGCGACGTCCACGTCTCGACGTTCAGCATCGGCTTCGGCAAGGCCATCCCCGGCTGCCAGTTCCGCTACGGGGAGACGACGTACAAGCTCGGGTGGATCCCGCTCGGCGGCTACGTGCAGATGGTCGGCGAGGGCGAGAACGCGGACTCCGAGGAGGCCGACGAGGACCTGCGGTCGTTCAAGAACAAGGGCGTCTACCAGCGGATGCTCATCATCTCGGCCGGCGTGATCATGAACCTGATCCTCGGCATCACCTGCTTCGTCGTCGCCTACTCCCACGGCGTCGAGGAGCCGCCGGGCATCATCGGGTCCGTCGCGGCCGGGTCGCCCGCGTGGCAGGCCGGCATCCGGGCCGACTCGATGATCCTGCAAATCGGCGGCATCGAGAAGCCGACGTACCCGGACATCCGCACCAAGGTCATGGGGTCGTGGAAGGGCGACGTCATCACCTTGCGCCTGCGGCACCGGGACGGGACGGAAGAGACCGTCGACGTGTCGCCGAAGCGCGACGAGGGCGAACTGTTCCCGACCATCGGCATCGTGCAGGCCGACCAGTTGAGCCTGTTCAAGTCCCCGAAGGGCGGCCCCGTCCGCCCGGCGCGGGCCGGGAGCGCGGCCGCGCTGGCAAAGGCCCCGGACGGGACCGGCTTCCTGCCCGGCGACAAGATCGTCGGCTCGTCGGCCGACCCCGCCGACTTGGCGGCCGTCAAGCCGCTGCAAATTGACCCGCTCGACCCGGCCAAGAAGAAGCTGGACTTCTTCGAGTTCCGCGACCGGATGCAACTCCTGCGGGACAAGACGGTGACCGTCCGCGTGGACCGGGACGGCGCGCCGCTCGACATCCCCGTCGCCCCGGAATACACGCTCGTCCTGCCGGGCGTGCGGTTCCAGACCGGCCGCATCACGGCCGTCCGGGCCGACTCCCCGGCGGCCCGCGCCAAGCCCGTCGAGGGGGCGGGCGAGCCGGGCCTGCAAGCCGTCAACGCGGGCGTCGCCGACTCCGGCGACCGCCTGATTGCCGTGGAAGTCACCAAGCCGGACGGCAAGAAGAAGCGGTTCGTGGACGCCCCGGCCCCGAAGGCCGACGCGGACGCCGAGGCCGTGACGCTTGACCCGGTGCGACTGCCATTTGAACTGAGCGAGTGGGCCGAAAGTTGGCTGCGTAGCTCGAAGGGTGCCGAGGCCAAGTTGCCGCCCGTCCGCGTGACGGTCATGCGGTCCGCGGACGCCGCCCAGAAGACGCCGCGGCGGTGCGTGTTCGACCTGGACTGGGACGCGAAGTTCCGCTTCGCCCACGACATCACCAACTCCTTCGCCGCGCCGCTGACCCTCTCCGGCCTCGGGGTCGGCTACCAAGTGGAGACGGCGATCGACGCCGTCGAGCCGGGGTCCGCGGCCGAGAAGGCGGGGCTGAAGCGGTCCGACGTCATCACGGCCGTCCGGCACAAGTACCTGACGCCGAAAGACGAGGTGGCCGACCAGAAAGAATGGAGCCCCCTCAAGCAGAACCACGGGGCGTACTTCACCCAATACTTGCAGTTGATCGAGTTCCCCGACCTGAAAGTGAAGGTCAAGCGGCCGGTCGAGAACGAGAACCGCGACGAGGAATTGGAGATCGACATCACCGCCGTGCGGGACACGACGTGGCCGCAAGACTCCCGCGGCTTCCACTTCGAGCCGGACACGCGGACGCAGAAGGCCGAAGACTTTTGGGAAGCCGTCCAGTTCGGCGGCCAGCGCACGGTGCGCATGATCCGCACGATCTACCAGCAACTGTACGCCTTGGTGTCCGGCCGCATCTCGGTGAAGTCGATGAACGGGCCGCTGTCGATCGCCAACATCTCCTACAAGATCGTCGGCCACGACATTTGGACGTTCATCGTCTTCATCGGCATGATCAGCCTCAACTTGGCGGTGGTGAACTTCCTGCCCATTCCCGTGCTGGACGGCGGCCACATGGCCTTCCTGCTCTACGAGAAGATCCGCGGCAAGCCGGCCCCGGAAAAGTTGATGGAGTGGTCGATGTACATCGGACTGGGGCTGATCCTGACCCTGATGGCATTCGTGATTTACTTGGACGTGAAGAGACTGTTCTTGTGACGACTTGGAGAATGGTTCCAATAGCAGTCGCTGTTCACCCCAGAGGGGTGGCGGCGATTTAGCCGCGACGCAACACTTCGGGAGTGGAGCGCGAGGCCGGAACCAATTGCCAACAACAATGGACCGTCTTGTGAGCCGCGACGCGGAGGCTTTGCGGAGAGGAGCGCGTTCAGAACTTGTCACCTGTGTCAACAGCTCTCGGACTTCGGTGACCGCCGCTGAACGCGCTCCTCTCCGCAA